>JAILLB010000122.1 GCA_024693345.1 Clostridiales bacterium | reverse complement strand
AGACAGGCGAAGAATTGACAAATTATGCGGGTAAACTCGCATGCCTTCACGTTGAGAGCAGTATGTACAATGGACAGCTTAGCTTTATTGCGACTACCATTAGGGAAACAAACGCAAATGATAATGTAAAAATGGAAGATTTTATTCCTTCTGCTCCTATTCCTTCAGAGGACATGTATAACTATATAGTCAACATGTTCAACGCAATGAAAAACGAGTCACTGAAGAAGATAGGACTCAAATTGTATGAAGAAAACAAAGAGCAGTTGCTCATATGGCCTGCAGCAAAGAGTCTTCATCATAATATAAGGGGAGGTCTTCTGTATCATACATACAGAATGATCAAATCTGCAGAAATTGCCGTAAAGGCATATAAAAATGTAAATCCAGAACTTGTGGTTTCAGGTGTTGCACTTCATGACATAGGAAAACTATGGGAATTGAAACCTGCTGAAGGCGGATATGGCGAATACACTCAGGAAGGTATTTTATTTGGTCACATTTATCTCGGCACGTCAGCAATTGAAAAATGCGGTGCAGAAGTCGGGGCAGATAAAGCAATCGTCAAGCATCTGATGCACATAGTGGCTTCACATCACGGAAAACTTGAATACGGAGCAATAGCGGTGCCAAAGACTCAAGAAGCATACATTGTAAGTGAACTGGATATGCTTGATTCTCAATTGTACATGTATGAAAAAGATGAATCAGACATGAAGCCCGGTGATTTCAATTACGATCACGTAAAGCTGTAGAATACTTCATTGGAGGCATTGATATGAAAAATCAAGTTGCATTGATTCTCGATTTCGGAGGTCAGTACAAGGAACTGATAGCCAGAACAGTCAGAGAATGCAATGTATTGTCAATAATCAAACCCTACGATATTACTATAGACGAGATAAAAGAAATGAACCCTGTGTGTATTATATTCACCGGGGGGCCTAACAGCGTTTATCTTGACAGTTCGCCCAAGTGTGACGGAGAAGTTTTTGAACTCGGAATTCCGGTTCTGGGCATTTGCTATGGCGCACAGCTTATAGCTCACATGCTCGGTGGAAGAGTTGAAAAATGCGACACAAGTGAATATGGTGAAACTAAATGCTTTGTCGAAAATGACGGGTATTTGTTCAAAGGACTGGATAATGAACAGCAGGTTCTTATGAGTCATACTGACAGAATAGTTGAGATTCCAAAAGGTTTTGGTGTTTTGGCTACTACCGCAGATTGTCCAATAGCTGCATACGGATCTGAAAAGCAAAAAGTTTACGGCGTTCAGTTCCATCCGGAAGTTGAAATATCTCTTCATGGTAAAGAAATCATACACAATTTCCTGTACAATGTCTGCCTGGCAAAGGGCGATTATTCTATGGATGATTACATCAAAAACCAAATTGAATCCATAAGAAAGACAGTCGGAAGCAAAAGAGTGCTTCTCGGATTATCAGGAGGGGTAGATTCTTCCGTTTGTGCCGCGCTTTTGGCAGAAGCAATACCGAATCAGCTTGTGTGTATATATATTGATCATGGTTTCATGAGGAAAAACGAAACCCAGCATTTAAAGACCGTATTTGAAAAGAGAAAACTCAATTTCATTCAGGTAGATGCAAGTGAACGCTTCTTGTCAAAACTAGCCGGTGTTGATGAACCTGAAACCAAGAGAAAGATAATAGGTGCCGAATTTGCAAAGGTATTTGAAGATGAGGCGTCAAAACTTGGACATATTGAGTTTTTGGCTCAAGGAACAATTTATCCGGATATAGTTGAATCTGGGAAAAATAAGTCAGCAGTCATCAAGAGCCACCACAATGTTGGAGGCTTGCCGAAGGATTTGGGTTTCGAAGGCGTTGTGGAGCCATTATCAGGGCTTTTTAAGGACGAAGTGAGAAAAGTAGGGCAACTGCTGGGGCTTCCAAAAGAAATAGTAAACAGACAGCCATTTCCGGGTCCGGGACTTGCCATAAGAATCATTGGTGAAGTTACAAGAGAAAAAATAGACATTTTGCAGAGAGCAGATGTTATTGTCAGAGAAGAGATTGAAAAATCGCACGAAAGAGCAGACCAGTATTTTGCAGTTCTGACAAATTCAAGAAGCGTTGGTGTCGTAGGCGACTTCAGAACGTATGGATATATTCTTGCAGTCAGAGCCGTCATTACCAGTGATTTTATGACATGCGAATATGCAAAACTCTCTTATGACCTTCTTTCAAAGATTTCGCAGAGAATTACAAATGAAGTAAAGGAAATAGGCAGAGTAGTTTACGATATAACATCAAAGCCGCCGGCAACCATCGAATGGGAGTAAAGAATAAATAATTACTTTACACGGAAGTGATATTTAAGAGTTTTGGTGAAGGATTAATGCATGTGACACATGAAGAAAAGAAAGACCATATGCGGATTCTTTTTCCTGAACCTCCGACACTGAAAAGCAGCAGGCTTATTTTGAGGCCGCTGGACAAATCTGATGCTCAGGCACTTTCTTTGCTGGTGGAAGAACTGTTGACAAACAGGGGAATTGATATTATAACTGCAAGTACCATGTTGGAAAATAAGGCTTCGGCTCACGTGCTTCAAAAAAACGGATTCACGCTGGTCAATCACGCGATAGATGAAGACTGGGGATACCCTGAGTTAACACCTACGGACAAATGGATTCGTTGATCATATTATCACCACTCAAACAATACAACAACAAATGTGCTCAAATTGCCGATTTTGGTAATTTGAGCACATGATTTATGTAATGATGGTATAAATTCGTCAATTGAGTTTTTGCTGGTTTTGCCAGATGCTCATTACGATGCTGTGAGGCAGTAACTTAACTGCCAGCACCTGCATTTTTGCTTTAAACCCGGGAACAATGAAATCTTTCTTTGTCTTTTCCAGAGTATGCCATGCTTTCTTGACTATGAAATCGGGCTCATACATGGCAACGTACTTTTTGACTATAGCGGTTTCATCCTTTTTTACTGCACGATCAAAGAATGCAGTTTTTGTCCAGAACGGGCACACTGCCATAACTCTTATTTTTCTGTTTTTTAATTCGCGGTTGAGAGCCCTGGAAAAACTCAATACATATGCCTTTGATGCACCATAGATGTTGATATAAGGAATAGGCTGAAAAGCAGCTACAGAGGCTATGTTAATTATTTCAGCTCCTTCCTGCATATACGGAAGGGAAATAAGAGTCATTGCGGTCAGGGCTCGGCAGTTGAGATCAATCATGCCTAGGTTGTCTTCCACAGATATATTTTCAGTGGATTCAAATTTGCCGTATCCGCTGCAGTTAATCAATAATTTAACATTAGGCTTTTCTTCATCAAGCATTATTCTCATTTTCTCAACAAATGATTCATCCCCTAAATCAAGAGATATTGGCCTTACCGGATAGGGTATTTCTTCCTTAAGTTTTTCCAGTCTTTCTGTGTTACGTGCTATGGCCCAAACTTCATCATACACGCCATGATTCTTGATTGTAACAGCGAAATTTTTTCCTATGCCGCTGGAAGCACCTGTAATAATGGCTATGTTTTTCATAAAAACCTCCGAGTGTCAAAATGACACAATATTATACAACTGTTAATCAATTATTGTTTGACAGTTTGACTATTCTGAGTTACTAGAAACATCTTTCTTTACGATCACTTTTGCAGTGTTCAATGTTTCCGCATTTGTAGCACAACTCATTGTCGCACAGACCGTCTTTATTATAATACGAGACGATATTGTTTACCGTGGTTTCAGCAATGTTATTCAATGCTTCTTCGGTCAGGAAAGCCTGATGAGATGTTACTAGAACATTAGGCATGGAAATCAGGCGTGACAGCAAATCATCGTTCAAAATATGTCCGGAGCGGTCTTCAAAAAAGATATCTGATTCTTCTTCATAAACATCAAGACATGCTGCACCGACTTTGCGTTCCTTTATGCCTTCCAATAGAGCCTCGGCATCGATAAGCCCGCCTCTGGATGTGTTTATAATCACTACGCCTTTCTTCATTTTTTCAATAGCAGAAGAATCGACCATGTGGTGAGTATTATCTGTTAACGGACAGTGAAGAGATATAACGTCACTGGATTTGAATAATTCATCCAGAGAGACATAGACAATGTCGGATTCTTTTTGAGGATATGGGTCATATGCTATGACTTTCATCCCGAATCCTTTGCATATATCTATGAATATCCTGCCTATTTTACCGGTTCCGATAACGCCAGCTGTTTTTCCATGTAGATCAAATCCGGTCAATCCGTTAAGCGAAAAATTGAATTCTCTTGTTCGGTTGTACGCTTTGTGTATCCGGCGCACCGAAGTCAAAAGCAATGCCATAGCGTGTTCTGCGACTGCATAAGGTGAATATGCAGGGACATGAACCACGTGTATTTTTCCGAAAGCTGAATGAACATCAACATTGTTGTAACCGGCTGATCTCAGAGCAATAAGTTTGACTCCATTTTCATAAAGTTTGTCGATTACATCTTTGTTTACTGTGTCGTTAACAAATACGCATACAACTTCACATCCTGATGCAAGAGAAGCTGTGTCTTCGTTGAGTTTTGTTTCCAAAAAACGGAAATCTATATCATGTAATTTTCCATATTTTTCAAACGATGGCTTGTCATATTCTTTTGTGTCATAAAAAGCAACTTTAATCATAGTTTGTCTCCACGTTTTTGCTTGTTTCTGTACAAATAATTTTAACACAAGGAGATGAGCGGTGCAACTTTCGTTTTTTTGCTTTTCCTTTGTTGATAATAATTGAAATACGTACAAAAATAAAGTAAAATATACTTCGTAAAGGAACGAACACGATTATTCGGGAGACAGATATGAAAGATATATACGAAACTCCTTTGTGCTCAAGATATGCAAGCAAGGAAATGAAGAAGATTTTTTCACCTGATGAAAAATTTTCCACATGGAGAAAACTTTGGATTGCACTGGCAGAAAGCGAAAAAGAACTCGGTTTGAACATAACTGATGAACAGATTGCCGAACTGAAAAGCCATGTTTATGACATTGATTATGAAAAGGCAGCTGAATATGAAGCAATTGTCCGTCATGATGTTATGGCTCATGTTAAAGCTTACGGAGACCAGTGTCCCAACGCAAAAGGCATAATCCATCTAGGTGCGACTTCGTGTTATGTCGGGGATAATACAGACATCATCTTGATGAAAAAGGCGATGGAGCAGATAAGAAAACTGATTGTCAATGCTATCAGTGCAGTTGCAAAATTTGCTGAAGAAAACAAGGCACTGCCATCACTTGCATATACTCATTTTCAGGCTGCGCAGCCAACAACTCTTGGAAAGAGGGCGACACTGTGGCTGAATGATCTGGTCAATGATTTAGACAACCTAGAATTTCAGATTTCAAGACTGAAGCTGCTCGGATGCAAAGGTACAACAGGAACATCTGCAAGTTTTCTGGAGTTGTTTGACGGAGATCACGAAAAAGTTAAGAGACTTGAAAGTCTTATCGCAGAGAAGATGTCTTTTGAATCATGCGTTCCTGTTTCGGGGCAGACGTATTCAAGAAAAACAGATTATGATGTTGTCTCAGTTCTTTCAGGAATAGCTCAGAGTGCCACCAAGTTTTCAAATGATATCAGACTGATGTCGCATTTGAAAGAGGTTGATGAACCTTTTGAAAAAGGTCAGATTGGTTCTTCGGCCATGGCATACAAGAGAAACCCGATGAGAAGTGAAAGAATTGCATCTCTCTCCAGATACGTAATAGTCGATGCTTTAAATCCAGCAATTACATCATCTGCACAGTGGTTTGAGCGCACACTCGATGACTCAGCCAATAAGAGAATATCCGTTCCGGAGGCATTCCTTGCTACCGATGCAATATTGTCATTGTATATAAACGTCATTTCAGGCCTTACCGTCTATCCAAACATCATCAAGAAACATCTCGACGAAGAACTGCCTTTCATGGCAACAGAGAACATTTTGATGTACTGTGTAAAGAAAGGCGGAGACAGACAAGTTCTTCACGAACTTATCAGACAACTCAGTGTTGAGACAGCAAAAAAAATGAAGACTACCGGTTGTTCAAACAATTTGCTTGAAAAGATTGAAAAGACGCCCGGATTCGGACTTACAAAGGAAGAACTTAAAGAAATCGTAAAACCGGAACAGTTCACTGGAAGATCTAAAGAACAAACCGAAGAATATCTCCGTGATTACGTAAAACCACTGCTGAATAAATACAAAGATTTGCTCGGCATAGATGTAAATATAAGTGTTTAAGGGGGGAAAGAAAATGCTTACTGCCATTGTAGGAATTAACTGGGGTGATGAAGGCAAGGGAAGAATGGTCGACCTTCTGAGCGAAAAATATGATATTGTTTCAAGGTATCAGGGAGGAAACAACGCCGGTCACACAGTTGTCAATGAAAAAGGTAAATTTATTCTCAATCTGCTTCCTTCAGGTATTCTCAGAGATACAACTGTAAATGTAATGGGAACCGGTATGGTAATAGATATTGAGCACCTGTACAAAGAGGTTAAGAGTCTTACAGATGCTGGAATCAAGATTACTCCTGACAATCTCAAGATATCAGACAGGGCAACGATCTGTATGCCTTATCACAAACAACTCGACATTCTCGAAGAGGAGAGATTGGCAGATAAAAAATTCGGCTCAACAAGAAGAGGAATTGCCCCTGTTTATGCGGATAAATACTATAAAAAGACATTGAGAATGCACGATTTGCTGGACCTCGAAACAGCAAAAGAAAAACTCGCTGACATTCTCGAGTGGAAGAACCTAACAATTGCAAACGGATATGGAAAAGAACCTGTTGAACTCGAAGATATGTATAATTGGCTTGTCAAGTATGGCACATATTTCAAAGACTTCGTTTGTGATACAACATATTATCTGAACAATGCAATTGATGCCGGAAAATCTGTTTTGTTTGAAGCACAATTGGGTGCATTGAGAGATATAGATTTCGGTATTTATCCATACACTTCATCTTCAACGGTGCTTGCAGCATATGCCCCTATAGGCGCAGGTGTTCCCGGAAGAAAACTTGATTGTTCCATTGGTATTATGAAAGCTTATTCAAGTTGTGTGGGTGAAGGCCCATTCACCTGTGAGTTGTTTGGAAAAGAAGGCGATGAACTCAGAGAAGCAGGCGGAGAATACGGTGCCGCAACAGGCAGACCGAGAAGAGTTGGCGGATTTGATGTTCCTGCTTCAAAATACGGAATTCTCCTTCAAGGTGCAAGGGATTGTATAGCATTGACAAAACTCGATGTCCTTTCTTATCTTGACAAGATACCGATTTGTTCTAAGTACCTGGTTGATGGAGTTGAAACGGATGTATTCCCGCAGGGCAAGGCACTTGCTGAAGCAAAGCCTGTATATGAATACTTCGATGGATGGAAATCAGACATTTCAAAGTGCAGAAGTTTTGAAGAACTTCCTGTTCAGGCGCAGAAATACATCAAGTACATAGAAAAACTAACAAATTGTAAGATTAAATATGTTTCGGTAGGCGCTTCAAGAGAAGACTACTTCGAGATGTAATTTTCTGAAACATAAAAAGATGAGGTTGCCAAATCAATTGACAACCTCTATTTTTATCCTAGTATTCTGTTATCTGTCTTCACGGAAATATGACAATCCGAGTGAAGACGGCGGTTGATTCTCCTTTTTGTTCTTAATACTTGAAACGATAAGAATGATTATTGTTACAACGTACGGAAGCATCTGAAGAATCGGTTTTGTTTTAAGTGTTGTTTCAATAAACGGAATCAGTGTTATGTATGAACTGAAACTGAACAATATTCCGAACAAAACTGAACCGGCGATAGTTCTCAATGGTCTCCATAGAGCAAATATTACAAGTGCAATTGAAAGCCAACCAAATGCCTCAAGGCTCTTGTATGCCTCACCGGAAGCGGAGTAGTCTACAATGTAGTAAAGACCGCCAAGTCCCGAGATGCCTGCTCCAATAGTAGTTGCCAGGTATTTATATCTAATGACGTTGATACCTGCTGTATCTGCAGTTGATGGATTTTCGCCGACTGCTTTAAGGTTGAGACCGACTTTTGTCTTGTTAAGAACAAACCAGGCAAGAACAATGATTGCTATTACAAGGAAGAACATTACACCTAGTTTCTGGAGTGAGTCAGTTCTGTCTGCAAACGGGAATCTGAAATACTTCTTCGGGATATTCAGATACTTTGTCTGTGTTGCTTTAGCCATGAGAGTCATCATAAGTCCTGTGCCGAATGTAGTGAGCGTGAGACCTGTGACATTCTGATTACATCTCAATGTGATTGTCAGGAAACTGTAAATGAGACCCATCAGGGCAGCTGAGGCAAATGAAGCAATTATGCCAAGCATCACAATCATGAATCCGGGCATTTTGGAGGTGCCTATGAGGTTCAGCATCAGACATCCGCCTGCGCCTCCCATGCACATGATACCCGGAATACCAAGGTTAAGGTGTCCGGATTTTTCTGTAATGATTTCTCCGGTTGAACCAAACATGAATGTTGCACCAAAGGCAATGGAGTCAATCAATATATTTAACCATACCGGCATAATCAATTGTCCTCCTTCTGTTCAGTTTCTTCTGCAGGTTGTTCTGCAGACGGCATTTCATCTTCATCTGTTTGATTTTCTTCTTTTACTTCCTCTTGCGGAACGGGAACAGGTTCAGGTTTTGAACTCTTATCAACGACTTCCTTTTTTCGGAAGTTTATTTTATATCTTATAAAGAATTCACAACCAATTATAAAGAAGAGAATAATTCCTATTATAATGTTCGGAAGAGCGCCTCTAACATCAAATACTTCAGAAATCTTGCTGCCGCCCATATCAAGGAATACTATGAGTCCTGATGTTGCTATCATGGTCAGCGGATTGAAGTATGCAAGCCAAGATACCATTATGGCTGTAAAGCCCTGTCCGTTTACAGAGGTGCTTGTGATTGAGTGATCGAGGCCTGCAGCCATCAAGAATCCGGTCAAACCGCAAAGCGCACCTGAAAGAATCATTGTTCGAAGGATTACTTTCTTCACGTTTATTCCAATATATCTTGCAGTATTGTTGCTTTCGCCTACAACAGATATCTCATAACCATGTTTTGTGTAATTCAGATATACAAACAGAATTCCTGTCAGAATCAGGACTGCAACTATGATGAGGAAATAATTGTGAATAACGGTTGGAAGCCACCCTATTTTTGTCTCCTGGTTGACGATTCCCATTGCATTGCCGCTCGGAACCCAGACCAAAAGCATATATGAGACAAAATATGTTGCAACATAGTTCATCATAAGAGTGAACAATGTCTCGTTTGTGTTGAAGAATGCTTTGAATATTGCGGGAATTCCTGCCCAAACTATTCCGCACAGGACTGCCGCTATGAGCATCAGAATCAGTACAAGCCAGTTTGGCAGAGAACTGCATGTTTTTGCAACTGCTATTGCACCTAGCATTCCCATGAGCACCTGGCCTTCAGCACCGATGTTCCAGAACTTCATTCTGAAGGCAGGAGTGACGGCCAAAGATATACAAAGCAGTATTGCAAGATTCTTAAAGAATTTCCAGGTCATTCCTTCTGTAGAGAATGAACCATCTATGAAACATTTGTAAAAATCAAATATTCTGCCCGGATTTGCATTGAGTTTCTCGATGAGTATCAATGCCACTATTCCGCTGACAATAAGGGAAGCAACAATTGCTACTCCTCTTATGCCTATGGCTTTCCAAGGTGACATATAAGCACGTCTTGTAAGATGTACAAGCGGCTCGTGGTTTTTTTCGGAATTAAGCTTCATTCACGTCGCCTCCTTCCTCTTGTGTTGTTTCGGTCTGAGGAGCACTGTCAAGCACTTTTGTCATGAGATAACCGACTTCTTGTTTTGTAATGTTTCTTGCATCAACTATTCCTGTGACAACACCTGAGTTAATAACCAATATTCTGTCGCATAATCCAAGAAGAACGTCAAGATCTTCGCCTACATAAATAACGGCTGTTCCTGTTTCTTTTTGTTTGTTAAGAAGGTTGTATATTAAATATGATGAGTTTATGTCAAGTCCACGAACAGGGTAGGCAGCCATCAATACTTTTGGAGAGGAAGAAATTTCACGACCTACCAGAACTTTTTGTACGTTTCCGCCTGATAGTCTTCTTACCGGTACAGTAACACCGGGAGTCGCAACTTCAAGTTCTTCAACTATATGTTCTGCCAAATCCTGTGGTTTGTGCCTGTTTAAGAATATAGATCCGCCTTTTCTATAGCTTCTGAGCATCATATTGTCGGTTATGTTCATATTGCCGACAAGGCCCATGCCAAGTCTGTCTTCCGGAACAAATGAAAGTTTAACACCCAACTCACGTATCTGGAGAGGTGTTTTATCTCTTAGGTTCATTATCTCATCTTCATAGAAAAGCAGTTTACCTTCGTTGACAAGATTGGATATTTCTTTGTCATGCATTTCTGTAAGATCGACTACGGTACCATCTTCATAATGGAATTTGTGTTCCTTGGCCAGTTCTTTAATCTGTTTGAGATCCTTGTGGAAGAAAGTTACGGGTTTGTTCTCTTTGGGATTGTGGAATATAATTGTGCCTGAAGTAAGAGGCTGTAGTCCGGCAACAGCTTCCAACAATTCACGTTGCCCGGATCCGGCAATTCCTGCAATTCCTAAAATCTCGCCTCCATTGGCGGTGAAAGATACATTCTTTAGGATAGGCAGTCCATCTTTGTCTTTGCAACAAAGATTTTCACATACGATTCTCGGGCGGGGATTTACGGGCTCACTGCGATTAATGTTGAGCTCAATCTTTTTGCCCACCATCATTTCGGTCAATTCGTTTTCATTTGTTTGTGACGTTTCAACGGTATCAATGTATCTTCCTTTTCTGAGTATAGTAACTCGGTCAGATACCGCCATAACCTCATTGAGTTTGTGAGTAATGAGAATTATGGATTTTCCGTCATTTTTCATGACGCGCAAAACGTTGAACAGTTTTTCAGTCTCCTGAGGAGTCAAAACTGCCGTTGGTTCGTCAAGTATAAGAATATCTGCGTCACGATACAGTACTTTAATTATTTCAACTGTTTGTTTTTCCGATACGGACATCTCATAGACTTTCTTTTTGGGATCTATTGAGAATCCATAGCGATGGGCAATTTCTTCAACACGTGAAACTATCTTTTTTTCATCGAATTTTTCTTTGTTTTTTATTCCGAGAACTATGTTTTCGGCAGCAGAGAAGAGTTCTATTAGTTTGTAGTGCTGATGAACCATTCCTATTTTGTTATCGAATGCATCTTTAGGGGAACGGATGATTTTTTCTTCGCCGTTTACGAAAATCTTGCCGCTGTCAGGAAAGTATATGCCTGCAATCATGTTCATGAGTGTTGTCTTACCGCTTCCGTTTTCTCCCAGCACTACATGAATTTCGCCTTTGTAAACAGTTAAATCAACAGCTTTATTGGCTTGAATTGAACCGAATTTTTTGCTGACTTTTTGTACTTCGAGAGCTATTTGTTTTTCTTCCATATAGTTCCTCTTTTAATTGGAATTAGAGCTGTTTCGCTGGAAACAGCTCTAATTCGGTTAAGTTTTAGTAAAGGTATTAGTACTTCTGGTTGAGAAGTTCAATTCCATCGATTCTTACATCGAAGTAAGGCGC
Organism: Clostridiales bacterium; assembly: GCA_024693345.1. Classification (GTDB taxonomy): domain Bacteria; phylum Bacillota; class Clostridia; order Oscillospirales; family CAG-272; genus CAG-841. The sequence goes on along the minus strand of JAILLB010000122.1, from coordinate 104,047 downwards.
TGAACGATGTACCGATTCCTGGAAGTAACCATCTTTGATTGCTTCTGTGTCCGGTGTGAAAGCATCGTCTGTATCAACATCAGCGAGGTAAGTTGTGAGCTTTTCACCATTTACTGTGATGAAGTTGTCTTTTGAAGTATCGAAAACTTTAAGTGTTCCTGCTTTGAACTGAGCAATGAGTTCTTTAAGCTTAGCTTCTGTTCCGGGAGCAGCAACGTCTGAGTTCCAGTCTGAAAGAACAACAGAACCTGTTTCAATTGTGCCAACCCAGTCAGCTGCGATTTCTGTTCCGTTTACAACAGATTTAATGAGGTAAGCATAATATGGAGCCCAGTCGATTGCTGAAGAAACAATGAATGTGTTCGGACCAGCATCATATGTTGAGCCGTTGTATGAAATGTTAGGAACGCCTGCAGCTTCACAAGCTGAAGGAGCACCGAGTGAGTCAGCATGCTGAGAAATGAGATCACAACCTGCAGCGATAAGTGTGTTAGCAGCGTTTCTCTCTTCTGTTTCGTCATACCATGAACCAGTAAACTGAACTTTCATCTGAACATCCGGGCAAACTGATTTAGCTCCGAGATAGAAGCTTGTGTAACCAGACATAACTTCAGCATAAGTGAAAGCACCAACATAACCCATGAGCGGATAGTCGCCTTTGATTTTGCCTGCTTCTTTGAGTTCATTGAGTTTCAAGCCTGCAGCAACACCAGCGAGGTAACGGCCTTCGTAGATAGCTGCGAAAGCATTGTGGAAGTTAGAAACACCTGCTGTATGAGCTTTTGTTCCTGTTGCATGAGCAAACTGTACATCCGGTTTTTCTTTAGCTGCCTGAATCATGAAGTCTTCATGACCAAAGCTGTCAGCAAAGACAACTTTACAACCGGCATTTGCGAGGTCGATTGCAGCTTCATAGCATTCGTTGCCTTCAGGAATGTTTCTCTTGATGATAACCTGGTCGTCTGACATGCCGAAAGCAGCCTGAACGGTTTTGATACCATTGATGAAGTTGAGGTCATAGGTTGAATCTTCGTCATGGAGAAGAATAACACCTATTTTGAAATCTGATGGAACTGTAAAGGTGCCGACAGACTGTCTTGGAAGCAATGAATCCTTCAAAGCAGTTACAGTTTCTGTGTTGCTTGAGCAAGATGCTGCTGTGAGAATGATCATAGCGAGCATTGCTACAGAGATGATTAAAGAAATCAGTTTTTTCATAAAGACTCTCCCTTTATAAATATGTTGTTTTTTTGTTTTTTCTATTTAAAGAAAGCTCCAAACTTTCTATTAAATCGGTTTATTGTTTTTCAAACTCTATGCCGTCTTTTCCGCAAAGATTGGTGATTTTTGCAAGAGACTCAACTCTGATGCCTCTTCTTCGGATTTTGTTTCCGCCTTCCTGGTATACCTTTTCAATCAGTGTTGCGCACCCGACAAGTGTTGCACCGGACATTTCCACAATTCTTATAAGGGCTTCAAGGGCTTCACCTGTTGCGAGAAAATCGTCAACAATTAAAACACGGTCATTTTTTCCAAGATAGTCTTTGGGTACAATGACCGAGTAATCATTATTATGCGTGTATGAGTGCAGATGGGTAGAGTAGCACTCGCCCTGAATGTTTGAAGTTGCGTTCTTCTTTGCAAATATAGCATTACAGTTGAATTTCTGTGCAGTGAGGGCAGCGATGCAGATACCTGATGCTTCAATTGTCAGAACCTTGTTAACATGGCTGTCTTTGTAAAGAGTATAAATCTCGTTTGCAAGTTTACCAACAAACGGGATGTCCATTTGCTGGTTGAGAAAGCTACCTACTTTGAGTATATCACCATTAGCAACTATGCCTTCTTTTATAATTCTTGCTTCGAGTAACTCCATAAAATATATAAAATCTCCCCACGCCAAGTCTACTTATATTTTAATACGCGATTTGTAACTATTCAACAATTATGTATTCATTAAAAAGTAGAAAAAATAGGGTATTTTACCAAATTTGTTGTCAAAATGAACAAAATGGCGCGAATTTGTATATATCATATGGAAAAAGGAAATTATTTCTAGTAAAATGATATAGCAAGTGGAGGCAATGACACATGGAAAAAGTTAATTACGGTATTATTTGCGCATTAAAACTGGAAGCCGAAGGCATTATATCTCATATTGAGAATTGCAAATCAACAAATCTTTTCGGCATTATGTACAATTTCGGAACAATCGGCAAGAAAAAAGTGGTTGTATCAATTTGCGGAATGGGGAAGGTAAATGCAGCAATTTGTGCTCAGACAATGATAATGACTTTTACTCCTGATGTTATAATCAACGTAGGTGTTGGCGGTGCTCTTGACAGCACTCTTAAATTGGGTGATATTGTCATTTCAGACCGTCTCGTTCAGCACGACGTTGACACATCTTATCTAGGTGATCCAATAGGATATATAAGCGGAACAGACAAGACTTTCTTTGATGCAGATAAAACTGTACGTGACCGTCTTGAGAAAGCAATCAAGGAATTGAATTACAGTTATAGAATCGGAACCATTGCCTCAGGTGATCAGTTTATAAGTTCAAAAGAAGCAAAAGACAGAATAGTCAAGAATTTTGGTGGCATTGTGGCTGAGATGGAAGGTGCTGCTGTGGCACATGTTTGCTACGTGGCAAACGTAAAATTCTGTATTCTTAGAAGCATCTCAGACGGAGCTGATGAGAATTCAAATATGGACTTTTTTTCTTTTACAAAGATGGCGGCAGATAAATCTACAAATGTAATTTTAAAACTACTGAAATAGTAAAAAAGCAAAAGAATCGGCAGGGAAACCTGCCGATTTTTGCTTATACAATGTGTAATTTGTTTTCTTTGTCGGAATTCTCGTCAATTCCGTACATTTTTGCTTTTCTTTTCTCAAAGAAATCAATTGCAACCTGCTCAAACAATGCATAGGTGAGAACATCCTCGTCTTGTATTGACCATTTTTTGACTTCCTCACGAAGCTTTTCGAGCTCAGGCTTGAGCATGTCTGCCGGTCTGCATGTAATTGCTTCTTCGTCGCCTATGATTTTCTTTCTGAATTCGGGATCTATGTCTACCGGAGTTTTTCCGTATTCGCCTTTTACAACGCCTTTAAACTCTTTTGTTACCATCTTGTATCTTTCACCCATGATTACGTTAAACACAGCCTGAGTGCCTACAATCTGGGATGTGGGAGTGACAAGCGGAGGATATCCCGCATCAGCTCTTACATTCGGAACTTCTGCCAATACTTCTTCAAGTTTGTCAGATTTTCCAGCTTGTTTCAACTGTGAGAGAAGATTTGAATACATACCGCCCGGTACCTGATAGCGCAATGTATTGACATTGACCTTCAAAACTTTCGGATCGAGTCTTCCGCTCTTAATAAAGTCTTCGCGAACCTTTGTAAAGTGAACTGCAACTTTGTTCAGTTGATTGAGGTCGAGTCCTGTGTCATATTCCGTGCCTGCCAATGCTGCAACAATTGATTCTGTCGGTGCCTGGCTTGTACCCATTGCCAAAGGAGAAATTGCCGTATCTACTATGTCGCATCCAGCTTCAATAGCCTTCAATAATGTCATTGATGCAAGACCGGTAGTATAGTGGGTATGAAGCTCTAGCGGAATGGATACAGTGGATTTCAGTGTCTTTACCAAATCATATGCATTGTATGGGGTCAGAAGTCCTGCCATGTCTTTTACACATATGGAATCAGCACCCATAGATTCGAGTTGTTTAGCATATTCAGCAAATCCTTCATTTGAGTGGACAGGACTTGTTGTGTAACTGATTGCGGCCTGAACATGTCCGCCTTCTTTTTTTGTTGCTTTAATTGCGGTTTCAAGGTTTCTTGGATCATTAAGTGCATCAAAGATTCTTATAATATCTATTCCGTTTGCAATGGACTTTTGAACAAAATATTCTACAACATCATCAGAATAGTGGCGATATCCCAAAATATTCTGACCTCTGAAAAGCATCTGCAGTTTTGTGTTCTTCACGGCTGCTCTGATCTTGCGCAGTCTGTCCCATGGATCTTCATCCAAAAATCTCAGACATGAATCAAACGTAGCACCGCCCCATGCTTCCAAAGCATGGTAACCGACCTTGTCCATTTCTTCAAGAATAGGAGCCATCTGGTCGTATGTCATTCTTGTTGCCACGAGAGACTGGTGAGCATCTCTCAAAACAGTTTCACATATTTTAACTTTTGCCATATTCAATCACCTTTCCAACATTAACTGAACAATGTGGCGAGAACGCCTGATCTTGACAGAGCAAGGAATATTCCTGCAGCAATCGCGGAGCCTATAACCCCTGCGACATTCGGTCCCATAGCATGCATGAGAAGATAGTTGTTTGGGTCATATTTCTTGCCGACGTCCTGGGATACTCTCGCTGCCATTGGAACTGCAGAAACACCTGCAGAACCTATTAGCGGATTAATCTTTCCACGTGTTATGATACACAGAATCTTTCCACCGAGCAATCCACCTATGGTTGACAGGCAGAATGCACCGAGTCCGAGAATTATTATCTTTAAGGTGTCCCAAGCAAGGAAGTTTTCCGCACTTGCTGTGGCACCGACTGAAATACCGAGCATGACAGTCGTAATGTTCATTAGTTCGTTCTGAACGGTCTTGGACAGTCTCTCTGTTACTCCTGAAACTGTAAGAAGGTTACCGAACATTAAAAATCCTATAAGCGGAGCAGCTTCGGGGAGAAGCAATACCACAAGAATAATTACGATTATAGGAAATGCTATTTTTTCGAGTTTTGAAACAGGTCTTAACTGTTTCATTCTTATAGTGCGCTCTTTCTTTGTTGTAAGAAGACGCATAAGCGGCGGCTGGATCATTGGAATCAGTGCCATATACGAATATGCCGCTATGGCAATTGCACCAAGCAATTGAGGTGCAAGTTCCTTTGTGACCAGTATAGCCGTTGGTCCGTCGGCTCCTCCGATAATTCCAATTGCTGCAGCTTCGTCAACATTGAACCCAAGTACTAGTGCAAACATAAATGCGGCAAATACACCGAATTGAGCAGCACCACCGAGGAAGAATGTAACCGGGTTTGCAATCAAAGGAGAGAAGTCGGTCATAGCACCGACGCCAAGGAATATGATTGATGGGTAAATACCGAGCTTGACGCCCAGGTAAAGGATGTCTACCAATCCACCCTCAGTCAATACTTTTCCGACACTGAAATTGTCTCCCATAAACAAATCCATATGGAACAGGTTCGCTCCCGGAAGGTTAGCGAGAAGCATTCCGATTGCAATGGGGAGAAGAAGCAGAGGCTCATATTTCTTGACAACAGCAAGATAAACAAGAACTCCCACAATGACATACATTATCAGTGTTTTTATTAAAAGTTCGACATCAGAGAACTGGCTGATTCCCGTTGTTTCCCATATCGTCTTAAATAATTCAGCCAATTTGATACCTCCGAAACTAAGAGAAAACTATGCTATTACCACTAAAAGATCGCCTGAGTTTACGGAAGCGCCTTTTGTGACTGCGACAGAAGCAATTGTTCCGTCTTCCGGAGATGTGATTTCGTTTTCCATTTTCATGGCTTCGAGAACAAGAAGGACATCACCTTTTTTAACACTTTGTCCATTTGAAACGTTAACTCTGAGGACAGTTCCAGGCATCGGAGCTGAGACATTAGCTTTTCCTGTGGCAGGAGCGGCGGGAGCCTGTTTCGGCTGCGGAGCCGGTTCAGATGGTTTTGCTTGTTCCTGAACTGGAGCACTTACTCCATCAGTTTCTTCAACTGTCACTTCATATGTTTTTCCATTTACTGTTATTCTGTAGTTTTTCATGACATTCTCCTAAATTCTTTTAAAGCTAACAACACGGAAAGACTTTGCCGGTTTGCTTGTTGAAGCAGCAATTGCAGCTGTTATTACAGCAATTATTTCGTCTTCGTCTTCTTCAATGTTGGCAATTATGTTTGTTGTCGGTGGAGTCTCAATCAAAGGCTCCTTTTTCTTTTCCTTTTTGCTTGTTTTGTTTGATAATTTTGCAAGAAGAGGGAAAATAAATCTGATAATCATAAATATTATTGCTATCATCGAGAGGATGATTAGCATTCCCAGGCCAAGGACCTTAAGACCGCCTAATAGTGTTTCGCCCATGACATCCTCCTTTATGTTTGAAGCATCAATAGGGAAGCGGCAACCCTAGCCCTGAGTTCACTTGTCTCTATGATATCATCAACGAACCCCTCTCGAGCTGCTGCAAGAGGACTGGAATATTTATCAGCCCACTCTTTAGCTGTCTCTTTTGATTTTGATTCGTCTTCAACTTTATCCAAAAACTCAACTGCCGTCATTGGGTTGATTACACCAATTCTGGCGTTGTCAAGTGCGTATGACATTGAGATTCCGAGGGATTTTGAACCCATTGCAGACAATGCTGTTCCAAAAGCATTTCCGATCACTACTGTGACTCCTGAGCATCCGTTGATAGATATATCTGAATATGCTTCGCATAGACCGGCCAGGTTTTTTGCAAGTCCTTTCAGTTCAGCTTTATCCGCTGTTACTACACCTTCGCTGTCAACTAGAGTTACCACAGGAAGGCATGTTCTGTTGAGCATATTGATGAATTCAGATGCTTTCTTTGCAGCGCAAGGACAAATCTTTCCTCCGTTCTTGACTCTGTTGTTGGCAACTATTCCACAAAGAATTCCATCTATGAAACCAAGACCTGTTATCATGGCTTTGGCGTGTGTTGACTGCAGTTCCTTGAATGTTCCTTTGTCAACCAGTTCGTTAATGACATCATGCATGTCATAATCTCCAGAGAGAACAGAGGCGGAAAATTCACGTTCCGGTGAATCGTTGTTATTGTCGACAAATGTTGTGGAATAATATCTGCATATATCCGCTGCTTCCTTGCAGGCTGCTTCATCATTGTCGGCAACCAAATCAACAAATCCGTTTCCGAGAAGCTCATCTGCTTCTATTAGTTCTTTGTTTTCAAGAACGATCTTAGGAGTCATGTATAAAGAACCAGACTTCTTGGCAATGATCTTGTAATCAAACAGGGAAGCGAATACAGCTGCAGCTCCACCGCACGGACCGGATATCACTGCTATAGTCGGTTCATCCAACTTGCACTCTGTAAGAGTGGATATTGCGATTCCGAGATTGTCAAGTGTGGCGATACCATCATCTATCTTGGCTCCTGCACTGTCAAACACACCAATGAGAGGTGTTCCTTTTTCAGCAGCCATTTGAATAACATTGGCTATTTTTGCGGTTTGTTCAACACTCATAGCGCCATGCAGTCTGGAGTAATCCTGAGCAAAAGCAAATACAAGATATCCGTCAATTGAACCATACCCTGTAATGACGGCACCATATCCGTCAGCCGATTCAGCATCTCCGCTGCCTACAAAGGCGCCTATTTCAACAAAAGTACCCTGATCAAAGATGACATCCATTCTCTGACGAGCAGATAGTTTCTCGTTTTTTTTAAGCACTGATGTCGCATCATTGGTTCTTTGATTCAGCATTTTGCGCAATTCGGAAATTGATTTTGACATTTATGTTTTCCTTTCACAAATAAGTTCACCCGGGGGTTTTACAAGATATTGGGTAAAATGAATCCCAACCTACCCCAGTATACACATATATAGTATAACAATCTTTATGAATTATCAAGAACATTATTGCTTAATTCTGCGCAAAGTGATATATTTTTGTCGAGGAAAAATAGCCTCATGAGCAATAACTAGGATAGGAGAATAACAATGGACAACACACCTTTATCCCCATGGAAATATTTTGGGCTCGAAATTCTTTACAGCATTCCGATAATCGGATGGATTTTTCTCGTATGTCACGCTATAGGGGCATCAAATGTTAACAAGAGAAATTTCGCTAGATCATACTTCTGCTTTATAGTAGTGATACTGGTATTCTGCCTGATTGTATTCTTGATTGGCAACGGAAGCGGCTTGATTCAGAGAATTATTGATGCAATTAATGGAGTAGCAGCTTAACAATAACAAACCGAAAAAAACGAAAACCACGCGGTTGAACGCGTGGTTTTTGCATGATTTAAGAAATAATCAGTGTTTTGAGTTGTAAACAGCGTTAGAATCGTTCCAGCTGTGAATCTGCTTGTATGCAGCAATGATTGGTCCAACAATAATGAATGATCCAAAAATCATCCATAGCAACCAAGCACCACCGGTGATTCTGGGCTGCTTGCCGGCACTTCTTACAGAATTTGCAAATTTCTCGCATACCTTATAATTCCAGTAAAAGGCATAAATACCAAGCGTAAGTGTCGTGAAGATAATGTAAAAAATTAATCCGCCAACCTTCTTGGTTGATGTGTCAGCCAAATTTGCTTCTTTAGCCATATTGTGAATCAGGAAAAGATCATAAATGCCCAATGTGATTAATGACAAAAGAAAGCATTTAATCAAGCCTCTGTTAGTTTTTAACATGATGTTATTCTCCTTGTAAATAGTGTGGACCTTGTCCTATAAATAATTTTAATGTCCGAAAGTTGAAAATGCAACAGAAAAATTAAGGACGATGGTCTCATCGTCCTTAAAAAAGTTACATGGATTTTACAATTGCTTCAGCATCACGCGCTATTGCCAATTCCTCATTTGTCGGAATAACATATACTTGAACTCTGGATTCTTCCGTTGAAAGCTTAACATTGTTGGGCTGGTGATGTGTTCTGGCATTCAGCTCATTGTCAATTTTGATTCCCAAAAAGTCCATGTTGGCACATGCTCTTTCACGTAGCTCGGGGTTGTTTTCTCCCATACCTGCAGTGAATACTACGGCATCAAGTCCGTTCATTGCGGCAGCATATGCTCCGATATACTTCTGAACCTGATATGCTATTATATTTGCTGCAAGGGTGCATCTCTTGTCACCATTAAGAATGCCTGCTTCTATATCACGGCTGTCTGATGAGACACCTGATACTCCAAGGAATCCGCACTTTTTATTCATGAAAGTATTCATCTGTTCCGGAGTCATGTTTTCTTTTTCCATTATATATGTTACAACTGAAGGGTCAATTGATCCGCATCTCGTACCCATTTCAATGCCTGCAAGAGGAGTAAAGCCCATTGTGGTATCAATTACTTTTCCGCCCTTTACAGCTGCTATTGACGCACCATTGCCTATGTGGCAGGTTACAATATTGGTTTCTTCTGCAGGTTTGCCGAGAATCTTAATCATTTCTTTGGAAACAAACTTGTGAGATGTTCCATGATAACCATACTTGCGAATGTTGTATTTTTGTGCAAGTTCGTAATCAATCGGGTAGAAGTATGCTTTTTCAGGCATTGTCTGATGGAATGCTGTATCGAAAACGAGCACCTGAGGAACATCTTTCAGTATCTGCAAACAGCCATTGATTCCCATAAGCCCTGCATCAGTGTGAAGAGGTGCAAAATCTCTGCAGAGTTTCAGTTTTTCAAGTACTTCATCGGTGAGAAGACAACTCTCAAAGAAATATGGACCACCTGACACAATTCTGTGTCCGACTGCATGAACTTCGTCCATGCTCTTGATACAACCAATAACAGGATCCGTCAGAGCTTCCACAACATATTTCATTGCTACTGTGTGGTTTGGAATATCAACAACTTTAACTGTTTTTGTTCCATCAGCTTGTTTGTGTTCAATTTTACCATCAATACCAATGCGTTCACAAAGACCTTTGCCGAGATAGTTTCCGCTCTCTGTATCGAGAAGCTGATATTTCAGAGAAGAACTTCCTGCGTTAATTACCAATACGTACATTATAATAACCTCCAAAACCCGAATATCCGGGCACATATTTTGAACGTCACAATTATACATTAATAAAATGGACATTTCAACAAATTGTTGCTCATGTTGAAATGTTTTCGCAAAAAACATATAATGAAATTAAAGATAGGAGTCGCTCATGAAAGTATGTGCAATTATATGCGAATATAATCCGTTTCACTTCGGACACGAATATATGATATCCCAGTTGAAAAAAATGGGATATTCCATCGTGTGCATTATGAGCGGCAATTTTACACAGAGAGGAATTCCTGCTGTTGTATCAAAATACAGCAGGGCGGAAATGGCAATAAAAGGCGGAGCAGACCTTGTATTGGAACTCCCATTTCCTTATTCGAGCTGTAATGCTGATCTATTCTGTAGTGCTGGAGTTCATATAGCGGATAAACTTGGTTTTGTTGACACATTGGCTTTTGGGAGTGAGAGCGGTGACATAAAAATGTTAAGAAAGACAGCGGAGTATTATCTGTCTGATGAATATCGGATAATCCAAGATGATATTCTATCAAAAGGCGGGACAAGACTATCTTCAGTTTACGGAAGTGATGAATTTGGATCAAATGATATTCTTGGAATTGGATATATCAAGGCTGTCCTTGAGACAAAGAGCAGAATTGAGCCTATAGCAATAAAGAGAATCGGATTGAATTCAAATGATGTCAGTGGAGAGGGATTTAAGTCATCAAAAAGCATAAGAAACAGTATTAACGATTGTATAACAAATGCGAAAGAGTCAGTCCCTGACTACGTATTTTCAATATTGAACAGAGAATACTCCGTAGGCGCTTATTCTATTGAAGATAAACTGTTTTTTACATTCCAGTCAATACTGAGAATGAAAAAAGCAGAAGATATTTCAGGTTGTGTTGAACTGAATGATGAGTTGGCAAACCGGATTATTTCATCAGTGAACAAATCCGTTTGTTTTAAAGAATTGATTGAAGACATTAGGACAAAGATATATTCGGAATCAAAAGTCATGAGAGCATTGCTTATGGCATCATTGGGTGTAATCAAAGAAGAGATTTCTTATCCTTGTTATACCGTGTTGCTGGGAGCAAATGAAAATGGACGTAGTTTGCTGAAACAATTCAAAAAAGAGATAAATATCCCGGTTATAACGAAGCAGGCAGATTATACAGAATTTGGTTCCAAAGTTGCTTCCGAATTTGAGTTGCTTAAAAGGGCAGACTCAATCTGGAATCTTTCTTTAAAAGATACTAAAGAATCCGGGGCAGAAATGAAAAAAACACCATTCATCGGATGAATGATGGCTTAATTTTGTTTGAGTCGAATACAGAAATATAACAAGAAATACGACAGGTCTTATCCTGCCGTATTTTGATATAAATGCTTGTTATTGCTGGATTATTCAGCCTTTTCTTCAGTTGGCTCAGCTGCCGGATCTTCAGCTGCTTTTTTTCTTGATGCTCTCTTTTTCTTGGGAGCTTCTTCAACAGGAGCTTCTTCTGCGGGAACTTCAGATACTGTTTCTTCAACAGGTGTTTCTTCAACTTTTTCCTCAACCGGTGTTTCAGCGACTGCTTCTTCAACGGGAGCTTCAGTTGTTTCTTCAGCCTTTTCTTCAACTTGTTCTTCTTCTGGGAGAAGAGCTCTTATTGAAAGGCTGACGCGCTTCTGTTCTTCATCAATGCCTACGATTTTTGCATCAACAACCTGACCCTTTTTAAGAACATCGGCAGGAGTATTGAGTTTCTTGTTTGCAATCTGGGAAATGTGAATTAAACCATCAATTCCATCTATGATTGTTGCAAATGCACCATAGGGCATAATGGATGAGATTGTGACTGAAACAATATCATCAATCTTGTAATTCTCTTTAAAGATGTTCCAGGGGTTTGTTTCTTCAGTTCTGTGACCGAGAGATATTCTGCCTTTTTCTGCATCGAAACTCTTTACGAATACATCAAGCTTATCTCCTACAGATACATAGTCTTTCGGATTAGCTACATGTTTCCATGAAAGTTCAGTGCTGTGAACCATTCCATCTACGCCTCCGAGATCTACAAAAACACCATAGGAGGTGAGATTCTTGACAACACCTTCATAATGCTTTCCGACTTCGATTTCGCTCCAGAATGCAGCTCTTTTTTCTTTTGACTCTTCGCTTAGAACTTTTCTTATTGAACCGACAATCTTACGGCTGTCTTTGACTTCCAATATTTTGAGTTTCTGAGTTGTGCCGACAAGGGAATTGATATCGGCATCTTTCGGAAGACCGGTCTGTGAAGCAGGAACGAATACGCGCTGAGAGTTTACACGAACAACAACTCCTCCTTTATTTGCTTCAATGACTTTTCCTTCAAGAGTAGCGTTGTTTTCAACAGCTTCTTTAACAGAATTCCAACTGTTGATTGCTTCGATTTTTTTCGTGTTGAGTACGATGATGCCGTCAACATCACTGACTCTTACAGCAATTGCACTGATTTTGTCGCCGACTTTAAATCTGTTCTCGAGTGTTGCCTGAGGATCATCTGTTACGTCTTCAATCTTAATTGTGCCAGTGCACTTGTTTCCAAGGTCAACTTTAACCTCGTTATTTGTGACAGCTATAACATAGCCATCTACAACGTCACCATTTCTAATAGTTCTGACGCCGTTTTCTTCGAGTAATTTTTCAAAACTCTCTTCGCTCATTGTTGTTTTACCTCCTCTAATTGAACCAGTCTTCGCTGGTGCGACACCTACGGTCTTAGATGTCAACTTAATTTATCATGTTTTGAATGTCCGCTTTTTTCAAATTTAATACAGCGAGCGAAGCTGCATCGTTTTGAACATTTCGGTACATTTTCCATAACAATATGTATTCTAACAAAAAAAATATCATTTGTATATACTAATTTTTGAAAAAACTAGGCACAAAATGATATTTTTTGCGAAAAATATTGGATTTTTAAGTCTTATTTTGTTTTGAGTGCGCTTATAACGTCATCAATCAAATCATCAGGGGTGGATGCACCGGCCGTTACAGTTATGGTTCCGTCTTTGATGAAAGCCTCTTTAGGCAACTCGCTTGCATCGTTGACAAGGTATGTGTTATCGCAGTTGTCTTTGGCAATGTGATACAGTTTTTGTGTGTTGGAACTTTTGCTTCCGCCAACCACTATAACGACATCGCTCTCCTTACTCATAACTTCAATTTCGCTCTGTCTTTGGCCTGTAACGTTGCATATTGTGTCAAAGAAAAGAGAATCCGGTCTTGATGAAAAGAGAAGATCTTTAATTCTGAGAAGCTCATCATGGTTTTGTGTGGTTTGAGCTGCCAATACTATTTTTCCGGGTGTGGAAAGTATGGGGCTGTTTTCAAAAAACTCTTTAGCTTCGTCTAACGATGTGACGATTTTGTAGTTGCCTTTGATAAAACTTGAAGTTCCTATGGTTTCTGGGTGGTTCTGATTTCCGAAAAGAATGGTGAACGTATCATCCGAGGTATTCTCCTGCATAATTCCGTATATCTTTTTTACGAAAGGACATGTGCAGTCGACAACTGTCAGTGTTGGATCGGCCTCAGATGCTTTGGAAAGCAAGTTTGAAGTGGCTTTTCTTATGCCATGTGTCCTTATGACAATTACTGCGTTCAATGGCTTGTGATTTAGCAGTTCGACCAAATCACTTTCTTCTACCACACTGATCCCTTGATTGTGCAGTCTTTCAATGAAAGTGTTGTTGTGTATTAATTCTCCGACAGTTAGAATTCTTTTGTCGGGAAATTGCTTTCTCAGATTCAATACCTGCTCTACGGCTCGTTTAACTCCGAAGCAGAATCCTGAGTGTTCGGCTCTAATTACTCTAAGCATTGTCTTTGTTATTATCATCAAATGAGCAGACGGCTTCCATGATTTCTTTTGCAAATGCATGATAGCTCTCGGATGGGGAGGCATTTGGCTTGTCGTGGTATGCGATTGACTCTCCTACGCATAAAGTGGCTTTTTTGAAGAATTTGGTTTTGTAGCCCTTTGTTTTTACAAAAACCGGTACAACCTTTGCATTAGACCACTTTGACATGACAGCTACGCCACTTTTGATAGGTGTATCCAATGGATTTTGACCTTCGCAACGGGTTCCCTGGGGAAAAAGAGCGACAACTTTTCCTTTCTTCAGATATTCTACGGCTCCGTTGAGAGAAGAATACCCAGAGAGCATTGAATGTCTGTCGACCGGAATAATACCGACACCCTTGAGGATCTTGGCGATGAATTTGTTTTTGAATATCTCTTTTTTTGCTATAAAGTGTACCTGGCGTCTGCACATGAAAATCAAGAATACTATGTCCAGAACGCTTTGGTGGTTACAAGCAATTATATACGGTCCCTTTTTTGGAATGTTTTTCTTGCCTTCAATCGTCAGCCAAAAGCAAATTTTAGAGAAGGGAACGACCAAGAGATATTTCGCTATGAAATACAGTATTTTCATTTGCCCAGTCTTTCGTTAATTACATTCTTTGCAAAAGCGATTGTTTCTTCAATAGGACCGGAGTTGTCAAGCGGAATTGAATCTTCTGCGGGAATGGCCGGTGCTATTTTTCTTGAACTGTCGTTTTTGTCTCTTTCGAGCATAGAAGAGAGTACTTTTTCAAAAGTGATTGATTCACCTTTTTCCAGCAGCTCTTTGTGTCTTCTGTGTGCTCTCGATTCTGTTGATGCGTTCATGAAGAACTTGACATTTGCATGAGGGAGAATAACCGTGCCTATATCTCTGCCATCCATTATGACATTGTATTTTTTGGCAACATTCCTCTGCGCATCGAGCAAATAGTCTCTTACGGGCTTAAGTGCTGAAGATTTGGATGCATATGTGGATACTTCGTTTGTTCTTATGAACGGAGTCACATCTTCACCATTGAGATAAACATGCTGCTTTTTGTCTATGTATTCAACGTTTAGGTCAAGGTTGCACAAAGCTTTCGAAACAGCATTCTCATCTGAAGGATCAATCTGATTTCTGAGAAGGTAGAGCCCGATTGTTCTATACATCGCTCCGGTATCTACATGAACAAATCCATATTCCTCTGCAAGAATGTCTGCAACTGTACTTTTTCCTGCACCTGATGGTCCGTCTATTGCTATGCTAAACATTTTGGTTCTCCAATCGTGTTTTTAGTTTTTGTTGTCTATTTCATCTTTTATTGCCATTGCTGCTGCGTTTGCTGTGGAAAATGCAATCTGAAGGCTGAAACCTCCTGTGTATGCGTCCACATCTATTATTTCGCCGGCAAAATAGAGGTTGTCGCATTTTTTGGACTTTAGTGTGTTCGGATTAATTTCGTTAACCCTGATGCCGCCTCGGGTAACCATTGCCTCTGAAATTGGACGAAATCCTTTAACTGTGAACACAAAGTTTTTTAGTCCGCAGACAATTGATTCTCGTTCAGCTACGGTAACCGAGTTCGCCTTTTTGTCTCTTGGTAATTTGCAGAAGTCTACAAATGGAACAATCATCTTTGAAGGTAACAAATCCGACAGTGCGTTTGTTATAACCTTGTTCGAGTACTTCCCAAAATCTGATAGTACACGACGGTCAAGTGTTTCGTGGTCAAGAGCGGGCTTCAAATCCAAAGAAACAGAATATCTTTTCGGTTCCATGGGATACATGTGGGTTGAAGCGGACAATATTGTAGGGCCGCTTAATCCGAAATGAGTGAATAAAACCTCACCAAAATCATTATACACTATTTTTCCGCTATTTTTATCAATTATTTTTACTCCTGTGTTTTTTAACGACAATCCCATCATTTCTTTGCAGGACTCTTCATAACATTCAAGCGGAATAAGTGACGGAGACAAATCTGTCACAGTGTGTCCAAGTGATGAAGCGAGTTTGTAACCGTCTCCTGTCGAACCTGTCTTGGGATAAGATAGTCCTCCGGTACACAAAATTACATAATCAAAACCCGGATATGTTTTTCTGTTTGTCTTTATTTCAGTGACTCTGTTATCGGAACTTGAAAGGGAGGTAACCCTTTCACTTATTATGCGGCAGCCATTGGAAACAATGAAGTTTTTCATTGCCAGTACAATGTCTGTTGCTTTATCTGATACCGGAAAAACTCTTCGTCCTCTTTCGGTTTTCAATGGAACGCCTAGGTTCTCGAAGAAAGCCATTGTATCAGCAGGGGTGAATCTGTTAAGGGACGAATACATGAATTTTGGATTGCTGACAATGCTTTCCATGAATTCTGAAACGGAGCAGTTGTTGGTAACATTGCATCTTCCTTTTCCGGTGATACCAAGTTTCATTCCCAAAAGTTGATTGGGCTCAAACAGGGTCGGAATTATGTCGCATTGAATAAGCCTGCAAGAAGCGAACAGACCGGCAGCGCCACCGCCAATTATGGCAACTTTGTCATTGCTCATTACAGTTACCTCTCAATTCATTAAGCGTGTTTTCAGCTTCCTCTATGTCATTGTAAAGAAATTCGATTCTTTCATCTGTCTCAGTAATCTTGTTGTATAATTCCGTAAGCTTCTGATAATTGTCGGAATTTTTTTCGGTCTCTTCGATAAGTGAGGCTTTTAATTTTTCCAAATCATCAATTTCTTTTTCCGCTCTGGTAATTTTGCTCTCGTTTTTTCTTATGTCTGAAAGAAGCTTCTTGTTGCTCTCGAATTCTTCCTTGTTTGATGTTTTTTGCTTGATTGATTGCACGGAATCAACTTGTTTTTCTGACAACTTACTCTTGTAATCGACATATGAACTGTAATTGTCATTGAACAAAGTGTATTTTTCGTTGTCTATCTCAATAATTCTCGTGGCCAGTTTGTTGATGAAATACCTGTCATGTGAAACTGCAACAATGGTCCCTTCAAAATTCAGGAGAGCTTGTTCAAGTATTTCTTTAGATGAAATATCCAGATTGTTAGTCGGTTCATCTAGAATCAGAAAATTGATTTTGGAGAGCATCATTTTACAGAATGAAAGACGGGCCTTTTCGCCACCTGAAAGGAGACTGATCTGTTTGTCTATGTCTTCGGGACCGAACAAAAATCTCGCCAGGGCGGCTCGGATTTCTCGTGTGGTGAGTTTTGGATATGCGTCCACTATTTCTTCTATAACAGATTTTGATGGATCAAGATTGTCAAGCTCCTGGCTGAAATATGCAGGAATCACATTGTGGCCCAATACTACATCTCCAGAGTAATCGTCATCGATTCCACCGAGTATTTTCATGAGTGTACTCTTACCGCTCCCATTGGGGCCTATGACCAGCATTCTGTCATTTCTCTTGAGAGTAAAGGACAAGTCTTTGAATATGGTTCTTTCACCGTATTTTTTGCCAATCATATATGCTATGAGAACATCATTTGCGCTGGTTGTGGCCTTTGAAAATTTCATGCTCATTTCTTTGGCTTTCTTTTCCGGTGCGGAGACTAACTCCATATGTTCTATCTGTTTTTCTTTACTCTTTATTGTGACAAAGTTGTGCTCCTGTCCCCATTTGCGCTGCTGTTCAATCATTGCTTCAATACGGCTGATTTCTTTCTGTTGAAGCTCGTATTTTTTAAGGAGGGCCTTTTCATCTTCCATCTTTTGATTTTCGTAGAAAGAGTAATTGCCGTTATACAAATGTGCATGTGTATTCTGGAGCTCGAGCGTCTTGTTTGTGACCCTGTCAAGAAAATATCTATCGTGTGAAATAACGATGATGGCATTCGGATAGCTGCTCAGATGAGATTCAAGCCATTCAATGGTGGTTATATCAAGATGGTTTGTGGGTTCATCAAGGATAAGCAGATCGGGCTGAGATAGAATGACCTGGACAAGTGCCAGCCTTGTTCTTTCTCCACCGGACAGAGTTGAAATCTTTTTGTCGCGGAAAGATTCATCAAATCCGAATCTTTCGAGTGTGGATTTTGCTCTGGATTTATATTCATATCCGCCTATTTGTGCAAATTTTTCGGTTAGGGAAGTATACTCGCTTATGAGGGTATCAGATTTGGATGAGAACAAAGCTTTTTCAATCTCTTCAAGTCTTTTGTCCATCGTATATGCTTCAGGAAAAGCCAAAAGCATTTCATCAAACACCGTTCTTTCGCTGTCTATGGTGGCATTTTGAGCCAGATAACCAATGCTTTTATTCTTTGCTAGAAAGATATTACCTGAAGTTGGAACCATGTCCTTGGAAACCAATTTTGCCAACGTGGATTTGCCGGCACCGTTAATCCCAACGATACCAAGTTTGTCGTTATCGTTGATGGAAAAATTAACGTTGTCGAGAATGATATTTGTTCCGAAAGAAACGCATATTGAATTCACGCTCAGCAAGACCATAATTGAAGTCCCTTTTGTTGACACATTTTTTGTATTTTGGTATAATTTCTTGGCTATAACAAACGTGCGCCGGTTAAGGCGCACCAGTTATTATGGAGCAGGTAACGGGAATCGGACCCGCATAACCAGCTTGGGAAGCTGGCACTCTACCACTGAGTTATACCTGCAATAAGGGTGCTATAAAAACTCCCTGAATTTGGAGCTAATGGCGGGATTCGAACCCGCGACCTGTTGATTACGAATCAACTGCTCTACCAGCTGAGCCACATTAGCATAGCAACACGAATATTAACACATAATAAATATTTTGTCAAATTAAAAATGTTGATTTGGTTCAACATTCACAGAGGTACTGAAATGTCTGAAGACAAAGTGAAGGCAAAAAAGAGTTACGGACAGAATTTTTTGAATAATGATTCAATACTGGAGCAGATATCTTCGCTTTGCGGAAGCGGTGACAGATTGATCATAGAAATAGGTCCGGGAATTGGTGCTCTTACCAAAAAACTATCTGAAAAATACGCAAGAGTTCGTTCTGTTGAACTAGACAAGTCATTGGCAGATGTTCTTGAAAGCGAACTCGGTGAGTGTTCGAATGTCGAAGTGCTGTACGAAGATTTTCTAAAATTAGATATAGGAAATCTGATAGGTGACTGGAATGGAAAAATCAGCGTGTGTGCTAACATTCCGTATTACATAACATCTCCAATCGTAGACAAGCTCATGGACAATGCGCAATTGTTTGATAACATTGTTCTTCTCGTTCAGAAGGAAGTGGCTGACAAACTGTGCGCAGAGACAGGAAGCGGAGATGCGGTTCCTCTCACATACAAACTCAAGTATTACGCGGACATTAAGAAGTGTCTTAATGTTGCACCGGGAAATTTTACCCCACCGCCTAAAGTATGGTCTACAGTTGTTAAGATTGACATCAAGGAGAGATATCAATGCAGCGAAGAGAAACTGTTCAAACTCATAGAAGCAGGGTTTTATCAGAGAAGAAAGAAATTTGTCAATTCTGTGAGAGAAAGCGGATTATTCAGCAAGGATTCAATAATCGATGCACTGAAAAAAGCTGGAATAAACAATGATGTCAGGGGAGAAAATCTGACCCTTGAACAATACATTGATGTACTGGAGAATCTGACATGAGCAAGCTAACCGGATATGCCGAAAAGGTCAAAGGCAAAAGAGTCACTTTCATCGGAATGGGAATAAGCAACATGAAAGCTGTCGAGTTTTTCTCAAATCTCGGAGTGGAAATGACTGCAAGAGACAAAAATCCCGATCCGACGTACACTCCGTACGGCGAAGGCGGGGAAGTTGTCAGAGTAGAGCCTATTCTGAAGGGAAATGGTGTCAAATGCATTTTCGGTGACAACTATCTCAATGATTTGAGTGAAGACATTATCGTTAAAACTCCGGGCATACGACCGGATTTGGAAGAATTCAAGAGCGCAGTTGAAAAAGGTTCAGTTCTTACTTCTGAAATCGAAATAGTATGTGAACTGTGTCCTTGTAAGATTTTCGCTGTTACCGGAAGCGACGGAAAGACAACAACAACGACCCTTATCTCAAAGATACTTGAAAAGCAATGCGAAGAGACAGGCGGAATAGTTTACCTTGGAGGTAATATAGGAACTCCTCTCATTTGCGAACTTGAAAACATGAAAAGTGGTGACATGGTTGTATTGGAGTTGTCCAGCTTTCAACTTATGACAATGAGATTTTCGCCGTATTCTTCGGTAATAACCAATATCACGCCCAACCATCTTAACTGGCACATAGATATGGAAGAATACGTATTGAGCAAAGAGAACATTGTGGTAAATCAAAGTTCAGATTGTTATGCCACTCTTAACGCGGAAGATCCCAATACGCATGAAATAATCAAAAAAACACGAGCGAAAGTGACATTTTTCTCATCGAGGGGCGAAGTTGATGCGGAGTCTTGTGTTTACTATGAAAACGGAGACATATTATACAAATGTGGTGGGTGCCTTGAAAAGGTGATGTCAGATTCGCAGATTTTTTTGAGAGGAACACACAACATTGAGAACGTGATGGCGGCTTATTCAGCCACAAAAAATGTTGTTTCAAAAGAGAATTTCATTCGCGCCGTTGAAGAATTCAGAGGCGTGAGACACAGAATCGAATTTGTATGTGAGAAAAATGGGGTGAAGTATTACAACAGTTCAATAGATACAACTCCTACAAGGTCAATGGCTGCCTTGAAGTCATTTGAAGAGCCGCTTATTGTTATTTGCGGCGGATCGGACAAGAACATTCCTTATGATCCAATGATAGACTTGCTATGCGAAAAATCCAGGTTTATCGTCACTACGGGAAAAACAGGTGTCACAATCAGAAATTTACTTGAAAAGAAGGGTATTTCTCAGAACCAGTACACATATGTAGAGGATTTTGATTCTGCAGTAAAAGAAGCAGAAAAACACGCTTTGCCTGGCGATGTGGTGCTTCTTTCTCCGGCTTCTGCCAGTTTTGATTCTTTCAGAAACTTTGAAGTCAGGGGAAACAGGTTCTGCGAATTGGTGAGAAAAAACACAACGGAAGGTGATTGAATTGATTTTATCTGAAAAGCTTAAAGAACTCGACTCCAGAGCCCAAGATGAATTGAGGGGAGTTTTCGACTCATTTGAAAAGATTTCCTATATAACGTCTGAAAGAGTTCTCGAACAGTTCAAAAAGAACAGAGTATCCGAGTCTCTGTTTGCAGGCAGCACAGGATATGGATATGGAGATAACGGCAGGGATGCACTTGACAACATATTTGCCGGTGCATTTGAAGCAGAAGCAGCATTTGCAAGACACAATATTGTCAATGGAACACAAGCTATATCTATAGCTCTGTTCGGTGTTTTGAGACCGGGTGATGTACTTTTGTCTATCACAGGAGCTCCATACGACACTTTGAGTGAAGTTATAGGAAACAAGACAAAAAACGGCGATGGTTCTCTTGCGGATTTCGGTATAGATTATGACGAAGTACCGTTAAAGGACGGAGATGTGGATTTTGAAACTGTTAAAGAGAAGGTTTCAGAGTACGGGAACAGAGTGAAAATGCTGTATATCCAAAGATCCAAGGGATATGAGAACAGACCTACTTTTTCTGCTGAAAAGATTGGTGAAATTGTATCGTTCTGTCATTCAATATCCGACGCTTGCGTATTTGTTGACAATTGCTATGGTGAATTCTGTGATGAACATGAACCGACATTTTACGGCGCAGACTTAATGGCAGGATCTCTCATTAAAAACCCGGGCGGTGGTATTGCCAAAACGGGCGGATATGTTGCTGGAAAGAAGAAGTATGTTGAACTGGCTTCGTACAGACTGACTACAGTCGGTATAGGCCTTGAGTGCGGTGCTACGCTCGATGAGAAGAGAGATATGTACAGAGGATTCTTCCTGGCGCCTCATGTGGTTTGCCAGGCAAAGAAAACAGCTGCGTTTGCATCATTCATTTTTTCAGCTCTCGGATTTGAGACTTACCCATCATATACGGAAGACAGACATGACATTATCCAGTCAGTGATTTTGGGCTCAGCGGACAAACTCTGCTCATTCTGCCAGGGTATTCAGAGCTCATCTCCTGTTGATTCATTTGTTAAACCTGAACCATGGGATATGCCTGGGTACGCAGACCAGGTGATAATGGCTGCGGGTACATTTATTTCGGGTGCTTCCATTGAATTATCTGCAGACGGACCACTGCGTGAACCATATATTGCGTATTTTCAGGGCGGTCTGACTTATGAAAGCGGAAGACTGGCTATATTGTCTGCAGCAGAAAAAATGTTGTAAAAATCAGTTGCTGTCGCATTTTTTGATATTTTTGCGAATTTAATAAAAATTGTTCTTGAAATCGCTATAATAATGTGATATAGTTATTGGGCAAAAAATCTTACGGAAGGAAGGTGTTCAGTCATGAAGAAGGGAATTCATCCTACATATTATCAGGCCAAAGTTTACTGTGATGGTGAAGAATTGTTCACTGTTGGTTCTACAAAACCCGAACTCCGTGTTGAAACATGGTCAGGAAACCATCCGTTTTATACTGGTAAACAGAGATTCGTTGATACAGGCGGTCGTGTTGACAGATTTAAAAAACGTCTTGAAGGAATCCAGAAATAATTTGGCAAATAATATTGAGGGGTTAATGATTGGAAAAAACCGATTGTTAGCCCTATTATTTTTACTTGGAGAATTTGATGGAAAACAAAACGGAAATAACTAACAAAGTGGTTCTTTTGTCTGTTGTAACAGATTCGGATGACAAAAAAGCAAAAGAGATTTCTTTGGACGAACTTGAAAGACTGGCAGAGACAGCCGGTGCAGAAGTTTTCTGCAGAATGATTCAGAACAAAGAAGCACCGAATCCGGCAACATACATAGGATCCGGAAAAGTAAAAGAACTTAAGGAATTGTGCTCAAACAATGATATAGATTTGGTCATAACTGACGACAACCTTTCTCCTTCACAGATAAAAAATCTTGAGGATGAAATAGACTGTGCAGATGTAATAGACAGGAGCATGCTCATTCTGGATATTTTTGCAAAACATGCAGAAAGTGCAGCAGGTAAGCTACAAGTCGAATTGGCACAGCTCAAATATACTGTTCCTCGTCTTATAGGAAAAGGAAAAGCATTGTCCCGTCTCGGAGGCGGCATAGGCACAAGAGGTCCCGGTGAATCCAAACTTGAGACGGACAGACGACACGTAAAAAGAAGAATTGATGCGCTTGAGGAAAAACTCGGCGAAATAGAAAAAAACAGGATGACCCAGCGTGGCTCACGGGACAAAAGCGGAATATTCAAATTTGCAATTGTAGGATATACCAATGCCGGAAAGTCCACGTTGCTCAACAAAATGACATCTGCCGGTGTTCTTGCTGAAGATAAACTGTTTGCGACACTTGATACAACCACAAGAAAGTACACTATGGATAGAGGAGAGGAAATACTCCTTACTGACACGGTTGGACTTATACGCAACCTGCCTCATATGCTTGTGGAATCATTCAAGTCAACTCTTGATGAGATAAAGTATTCTGATGCGCTCCTGATTGTAACTGATGTAAGTGACCCTGAATTCAAATCACAACTTGCAGTAACTGAAGATCTTATTGCAGAACTCGGTGCAAGCGAACTACCGAAAATATACGTATATAACAAGTGTGACCTGGGTGTCGTGGAAAAAAGCAACACAAGAGACAAGATGGAAGTATACATTTCGGCTCTTGACGGAGACGGAATCAAAGAGCTCGAAGAGTTCATGTATCAAGTAATGAACGAGAATAAACGTTTGTATAAAATCCATCTTCCGATGGACAAATTGTCACTGGTTGATTACCTTTACAAGAATGCATCAGTGAAAAGTGTTGATTACAAAGAAGATGGCGCACATGTAGAAGCCATTTTGGACAAAAAGACAAAAGGCATAGTCGAGGATTTTATAGATGGCTGACAACAATATCAAAACAGTCAAGGAATACGTCAAGTACGAATTGGTTGAAAAGAAATCTGTGTTCATAGGGCATATTTTCCCTGTTAGCGATGCTCAGGAAGCAGAAAAGAAGATATCAGAAATATCCAAGAGTAACCCTGAAGCAAGGCATAACGTTTATGCTTATGTAACCGGTAATTCAGAAAAAATGTCTGATGATGGCGAGCCTCAGGGTACCGGAGGTGCTCCCGTGATGAGTGTTATCAAGCTTAACGGTTTAAGTAATGTATGCATTGTGGTGACCAGGTATTTCGGTGGCATTCTTCTTGGGGCCAAGGGTCTTGTAAGAGCATATTCCAGTGCCGCCAGCGGAGCGCTTAACAACTCTGAAATTGTCAACTTCATTCCATTTGTGGATTTGATGATTAAGTGTTCATATTCAGACTATGAAAAGACTTACAGACTCATTGATGAACTGGAAGGTATTGTTTTGTCCACAGATTTTGTGGACAAAATTGAATTGTCTTTTTCTGTTCCGGAGTATAATGTCGATTCATTCAAAAACAGATACACGAATTTGACAAACGGCCAGGAAACATGTTCTGAAGTCGGAAAATTCTTAAGAATTAAAAAATAAAGAAGGAATTTTGCCAAGTCTATTGTATTTATGTTCGAAATTTCGTTAATTTAGGCGGTGATGGTATGGCATTTTCTAACTTTTTTGTTCAGGAACTCAAGTCCAGAAACAATATAGTTGATGTTGTGTCATCATACGTCACACTGAAAAAAGCAGGCTCAAACTATACCGGTTTGTGCCCGTTCCATTCTGAAAAAACTCCTTCATTTACAGTTTTCCCTAAAAATGAAAATTATTATTGTTTTGGCTGCGAAGCGGCAGGAGACGTCATAACTTTCATTATGAAAATGGAGAATCTCGATTATAAGCAGGCGCTTGAATTTCTGTGCAACAGAGCAGGAATGAAAATGCCTGACACAGAAAGCGGTTCCGAAACAGATTCGGAAAAACGCCAGAGATTCTACTCCATGAACAGGGAGGCTGCTATTTTTTTTGTCGAACAACTGAGAAACCCGGACAACAGAGAAGCACAGAATTATGTCTTCAGAAAAAGAGGATTGTCGACATCTACGGTTACACATTTCGGAATCGGATACAATCCCGTCGGAAACAAGCTTTATGAGAAACTTCATGGACTCGGATACACAGACAAAGAATTACAGGAAAACTATCTCTGTATGAAGGGCCAAAACGGAAAATGTTATGACTATTTCAGGGATCGTATCATTTTCCCGATTATTGACAACATGGGACGTGTTCTGGGGTTTGGAGGAAGAGCGATCAGGGATGACGTAAAGCCTAAATATCTCAATACTTCCGATACCGCAGTATTCAAAAAAGGAAAAAATCTGTATTCGCTCAATTTTGCAAAATCTTCATGCAAGGAATTCCTTCTTTTATGTGAAGGGTATATGGATGTCATTGGGATGAATCTTGCGGGATTTACCAATTCAGTTGCTACACTTGGCACGGCATTGACCGAAGATCAGGCCAGAACAATTGCAAAATATACCGACACGGTAATTGTTTGCTACGATAATGATCAGGCGGGCTATAATGCGACCATGAGAGCTCTTGAAATGTTCAAAAATCTCTCAGTGAATGTAAAAGTGCTCCGATTGGACGGAGAGGCCAAAGATCCAGATGAGTATGTCAAGAAATATGGAAAAGATAAATTTGAAAATTGTGTCAGAAACAGTGCCGGTAAGTTAGAATTTGTTCTCAATGATCTCCAGAAGAAGTACAACTTCAGCGTTGATGAAGAGAAAATAAAGGCTATAAGCGAGGCATGTGATTTTCTTGCTGACATAGACAGCGAAATAGAACGTGAAGTCTACATAGGAAAACTTGCACAAAGAACCGGTGTAAATGTTGATTCCATAAAACATGATGTCAATAACAAACGTAAGTATAACAAACGCAAGAATGACAGAAAATACGTTGAAGCAGAGCTGAACAGTCACAAGAAAAACAGAGAACTCGTAAACAAAGATTTTGACAATAACCCAAAAGTTGCCGGAACCGAAGAGGAAATAATCAGTGTTTTGCTGAATAACACTGATCTCATAAACGACATTAAGAATGGTTCTCTTGAACTTGGCAAAGAAGACTTCATTACCGAGTTTGATAAAAGGGTATTTGAAGCGATGACCGAGTGTGAAGGTGTATTTGAAGAAGGCACACTGAATGGTAGTTTCAATGAGAGAGAATTCTCATACATAATGAAAATCAAAATGCGCAGAAACAGTCTTGGAAATAACAGCAGAGATATTTTGGCGCAGTTGATAAACAATTTAAAAGAGGAAAAAGAACTAAGTCAAGAAGAAGACCCGATAAAACACACGCAAAAAATTTTGGAGTTGAAGAGGAAAGAACAAAGTGACAATTAAAGATTATGACGTGGAAGAAACGAACATTTCAGAAGAGTCAAAACCAAAGAAAAAGTCACAGCAAAATAACAGAAATGTTCTTGTCAACGAACTGCTCAGTAAAATAAGCCGCGAAGAGCCTGTAACTGACATCGAAGTTTTAAAAGTTTTGCAAGATCCCAATACTGACCCGGAAGCTATAGATAAACTCTATGATGCCCTGGATTCAATTGGTTGGGAGCCAAACAACTTTTTTGAGGATGACCTAGGTTCGGAAGATTCATTTATCGAAGATTCAGACTTTCCACAGGATATTCCTGTTGAAGATGAATCGGCGACATCCGATGCTGTAAGACAGTACTTACTGGATATCGGAAAGTATCCTTTGCTTACACAGGAAGAAGAAATTGAACTGGCAAAAAGGATAGAAGAGGGAGACCAGGAGGCCCGCAACATTATCGTTGAACGGAACCTTCGTCTAGTGGTCAGTATAGCGAGAAAATATATAGGAAAGGGATTAGCTTTTCTTGATCTCGTACAAGAGGGAAATTTGGGATTACTGAAAGCGGTATCCAAATACGACTACAACAAGGGATATAAGTTCTCCACTTATGCCACATGGTGGATTAGGCAAGGTATTACCAGAGCAATTGCCGATCAGGCACGGACAATCAGAATACCTGTTCACATGGTGGAAACCATTCACAAGATTTCTAACATTACAAGAATCAAACAGCAGGAACTTGGAAGAGATCCGACAATTGAAGAGATTTCTCAGGAACTGAAGATGCCTGTAAAAAAGGTAGCAGAGGTTATGAAGATTGCCCAAGATCCCGTCTCTCTTGAAACGCCTATAGGCGAAGAAGATGACAGTAAACTCAGTGATTTCATCGAAGATATGGATTCACCGGAGCCCATAGATATAACATCGAAACAGATGCTGAAAGATGAACTCAATGAAGTTCTGCACACTTTGACCCCAAGGGAAGAAGCGATTATAAAAATGAGGTTCGGACTTATTGATGGAAAAGAGATGACGCTTGAACAGGTCGGTCAGAAGTTCAACATAACACGTGAAAGAATCAGACAGATTGAAGTAAAAGCGTTGAAGAAACTAAGACATCCAAACAGAGCGAACAGATTGAAAGATTTTTTAGATTAGGAGAAAACAATGGCTAACAAGAAAAAAGTCGAAACAGCAGAGGTTGCTGAAAAAGAAGAAGTTAAGAAGGTGCCTGAAGTGAAAAAGACATCGTCAAAGAAAAGTGTAAAAAAAGAGGCTGTCATTTCTAAAGAAGGTGCCGTAAAAAAGACCGTTTCTAAAAGCAAAAAAGAAAAAACAGCCAAAAAGAATGATGAAGACGTTAAAGTAACAAAGAAAACCTCTTCTAAGAAAGCAACAAGTTCAAAAGAGACAGTTGCTGAAAAGATACCGAAGGAGAAGAAAACTGCTGGAAAAAAGGAAGATAGCCAGTCCCAGGTCGAAGAAAAATCCGACAAAGAAGAAAAAAAGGTTTCAAAGTCAAAGAAATCCATTTCCAAAGAAAATAAGGAGGTTAAGATTGGTGATGTAAAGGAACCTGAAATTGCTAATGAATCCGTAGCCCCAAAAACGACAAGGAAAAAATCACCAAAGAAAGAAAAAACTCAGGAGATTCTAGAAGATAAACAGGAATTAAATCTCGAGGATGAAGATTTGGATTCCTATATCGAGCCCAAGCTTCCCAAGAAGGGAAAAAAGAGAGCTGAAATGTTCGATAGCCAGGAAGGCGGTGACGTAACTGACAACGAAGATGATGACTATGGTGATTATGATGACCAGCAGTCTGATCGTGAGCAGGGTGAGCCAACTGAAATTCTCCACAAAGTTATTGAAAAAGCAAAAAACAAAGGTTCTATATCAAATGCCGACATAATGGCAGCTTTCGGTGACGATTATGATATGGATCAAGTCGAAAAGCTGTATGAAACTCTCGACGGACTTGGATATGAAGTCACAGACTTCTTCGATGAATCTCTTGATGATGAAGAAAATCTGGAATCCGAAGGATTTGATGCTGAATTAGAGAAAGATATCATCAACATAGGCCTTGAGAATGACAACTCGAATACCGATCCTGTAAAGATGTACCTGACAGAAATAGGAAAAACTCCTTTGTTAACTCAGGAACAGGAGCAGGAACTTGCCAGAAGATATTCTGAAGGCGACATGGACGCAAGGGAAGAGTTGATAAAGTCAAATTTGAGACTTGTTGTAAGCATCGCAAGGAGATATGTCGGAAAAGGTCTTCCTCTTCTTGACCTTATTCAAGAAGGAAACCTTGGATTGATGAAGGCAATTGACAAGTTTGATTACACTCTCAATCTGAAATTCTCCACATACGCAACATGGTGGATTAGACAGGCAATAACAAGAGCTATTGCTGATCAGTCAAGAACAATTAGAATTCCTGTTCACGTGACTGAAACACTCCAAAGTGTATCCAAAGTTGCAAGGCAGAAGTTCCAGGAAAACGGATGCGAACCCACTCCTGAAGAAATCGCAAAAGAACTCGGTATCAGCGTTCAAAGAGTCAATGAAGTGATGAAGGCAAAACAGGAGCCCATTTCACTGGAAATGACTGTCGGCGAAGAAGACGATAGCAAAATTGGCGATTTTATTGAAGACAAAGAGTCACCGGCTCCGGATGAAGTTACTGCATATTCAATGCTCAAGGAACAGTTGAACGAAGTACTTCACACCCTTACTCCAAGAGAGGAAGTTGTTCTTAAGCTTAGATTCGGCCTTGATGACGGACGTCCGAGAACTCTTGAAGAAGTTGGTGCTTTATTCAACATTACCCGTGAAAGAATCAGACAAATTGAGGCAAAAGCTTTAAGAAAAATGAGACTTCCGAGTAGGGCCAACAAACTGAAAGACTTCTTGGAATAATTCCAAATAATGGTCAATTTTCACAATAAAACCACCCAAAACTTGTATACCATTGAAGATGTGTCGTAGTTGACATAAATATGGTGTTTTGATAAAATTACTTGAGTAGTTATATTTTTACATATTACTGCGAGCATTTTTGGAGGATTAGGTAAATGTTAAAAAAGATTCTAAGTGCAATCATTGCTGTTGTTATGTTGGCTATGACATTTGTGCTTGCGGGTTGTAGTACCGGTTCAAATGATGAAGAAACCGATCTGAGACTTCCCATGACACTGAATTTCATAGGAATAACAAAAGAGAGCACCACACCTGAAGCAATTCAGATGGTTGAAGATGCAATCAATAACATTCTCAGCAATACGTACGAAACAAAGATAAAACTCACACTTGTCACAGAAGACAAGTATATGGAACTTGTCCAATCGAGAATTGATGAGGCTAATTACCTTCTTGATCTCGATGCTGCAGTTGCCAAATACAACACGTATGCTCAAAGAGTTGCCAATAAACAGGCAGCCGCTTCTGCGACTTCAAATACTTCTTTCTTTGGAAAATGGAAGAAGGCTGCAGTTACCGTTGTTGCAGATACAGTTACTTCAAGGGAAAAATACACGGCAGAACAGACGACCATAGATGAAAATGGTCTCATATCCACACTGTATCCTGATCCGTATTCTCCTTTGGATATCTTGATGATTGACGGATATGAGATGTTCAGTGAATTCATGAAGCTTGACGTATTGTCTGACATGGCATCTCTGATCAAATCCGGATCATCCATTGCGGATTATACCGCTTTTGCCCAGTTCATTTATCCAACATTCCTATCGCAGATTAGTTCACTTTCAGGTGGAACTTATGCTATTCCTACCAACACATTGCTCGCTGAATATACATACCTGGTTGTTGATGAAAAACTTGCAGAGAAATACAATTTCAACATTAACACATTCAATGGATTTGCTGATCTTGAAGAATTTCTGACTCAAGTTAAGGAAAACGAAAATGTAACTCCGTTTGAAGGAGTACCGGATTGTCTTGGAATATTCTATCCATTTGGTGAAGATGTTGCTATTGCGACTTATTATGATCCAATGGTCGGATATAATGCGGAGGAAGGAACAACATTCGAGATTAAAAACCTTTTCGATATCAAACAATACGTTGATTACTGCACACTTATGGAGAACTACACCGAAAAGGGATTTTTCACTGAAAAAGGTGAAGGATTTGCGGTTAAGGTAGTAAAAGGCGACGCATCAGTTCCGGATACATATGGCGATGATTATCAGGTTGAGATTATTCAGAAGCCTTATGTTGAGAAGGATATAATATTCGACGGAATGCTTGCGGTATCAAAGTATACACAGGATGATACGAGAGCGCTTGAAGTTATCCAGGCGATTACAACAAATAAGGAACTCAAGAATCTCCTCCAGTATGGTATCGAAGGTGACAACTACACAGTAAATGATGATGGAAAGACAATAACGAGACTTAACGATTCATATATGATGGACACACTTCTCACAGGTAACGTTCTGATGGGTTATCCTGAAGAAGGTATGCTTGCGGATTTGTGGACATATTACAAGACGACAAACCTCGACAGTGCTTTGTCACCATTCCTGGTTTATCCGATAAGTGATGACTCACTTGAAAGTCAGCTCAATACGTTCATCTACAGAGCTGAAATGACTGAAGCTGTTGAAAAGGTATTGGGAATAACATACGATTCATTCGTAAATTCATTGTCAACGGCCGAAGGTACCACAAACATGACAAAACTCAAGAACGCTCACAAGGAATACTTGTACCAGTGCTTGAGAGATGAAGGTATTTCAGAAAGCGCACTAGCCAGTGCATTCAGTGGCACTTCGGTAAGAAGCAATGACTGGTTTAGAGAGAAGATTGCTGATTACTATTCATGCAATCTTTACAAGAGCATTGTTACCGAGCCCGGACTTAACAAGCAAATTCAGGATAAGATCGCTGAAATACTCGGAATTAAGTATGACAAGTTTGAAGATAACAGAAAAAAAGCAGCTGACTACTACACAAATATCAGATATCTGAGAATTATGGCTGAAGTGCTGTTGTTCACAGAGGCAAGTGATGAAGAGCTGGCAGCTTATAATGACATGACAGCTGCAGAATTTGAAAAAGCTGTTATTGAATACGTAACAAAGACATTTATCTCAGACAACAACCTTTCTGAAAGCCAATATGATGCTCTTGTAAAAGAATACATCACATCTGAAATGTCTTTCTATGATAACCTCGGGAACCAGTACACAGTTACTTGGGATGAAATTAATGCAAAATATAATGAATCTAAGGACTTCATTGAGGGTGTGGATAAGCTCACATCGTACTATTCAGATCTTTTGAGTAAAGTTTCCGGTTTTTCTGGTTCTGATCTTGCATCAAAAACACCTGTTCAGATTTATAACCAGATTCACACAGAACTATATAATGAATTTGTTGCAAATGAAGGAACAACTGTTCTTAAGTATGAAACAAGTGTATACGATGAGATTCTTTCGCCATTCGGAATAACAAAGGCTGAACTCGATGCTTTGAAGAGCAGAGACAAGAATGGTTACACAAGTTACATCAACAGAGTAAAATCAACGTACAAGAACAGAATCCTTGAGTACTATTCAAACGAAGAGTACAAAGAGTCAGGAAACTACGCGCTTACTGCGGTTGAAGTTCTTCAGGCCGTTCTGAACTCTTTCATTGAAGATAAAACTCAGATTTATCACACAATGGCAGGAGTTGCAGGTATGTCATATGGGGCTATGACAGAAGGCGCAGTTAACTGTGGTGAGTATATTCAGTATGTTAACCAGATGAGAACGAAGAATATTTACACGCTCAGAGCTTATTATTCCTCATCATATGCAAACAATCTGAAGTACAATGAAATCCAGGACGCAGTATACGAAGCAATCTATAATTATGGTTTCTATACAAATGAAACAGCTAAGCTCGTTGGTACTTCGTTGTCAGACTACAGCTTGGCAAAATCAAATGCTTCAAGTTATCAGAGCAACATTCAAAAACTTATTGACAGTTTCAAAGATGACTTTGTAGCACTTGGTTATGATCTTGAAAAAGTTCCAGATATGGATCCGGACAAGATTGAAGATATAATATTCGAAATCATAGAAAAAGAATACTTCAGCAATATTCTTGGAATTGAGGACTTCCTCTTGAACACGAGTGCAGAATATGTAAAGGGAATCAAGGATACAAATGATGTTGCTGCATATTGTGCAAATGCATCTGCTGAACTCAAGACAGAAAAATCAGGATATCTCTTCACATCAATTATTGCAACACTTCAGGCAGGGCTAAAAGAATTCCTCGATGAGAACAACAACGCATAAGTTGGATTAACAAAAACAGATCACCCGCTTCGGCGGGTGATTATTTTATGCATAAAAATAATGCATAAATGCATAAACGCGAATTATTATACATTTACCAAAATTCCTTGAAAAACACCATTGACATGTATTAAAATACTACGGCTGCTGCGGAAAAAAACAGCAATTATTACGAAAGGAGAAACAGTGGCTTTTTTGCCGATATTTTAGCTACATGAAGAAAAGTAACATTAAGTTTTTGGCCACTTCGGCAATGTTGATTACTACCATAATATGGGGTATATCTTTCGTAATAATGAAAAACTCACTGGATTCATTCAAGCCCGCCCAACTTGTTTCCTTGAGATTCGGAATAGCTGCTTTGGTAGTGGCGCTTCTTTTTATCAGAAAGTGGAAGTATTTTACTTGGAAAACACTATTTCACAGTTCCATCATAGGCTTTGTTACATTTGTTGCCTATATGTTTCAGACATATGGGTTGAAATATACTTCGCCAGGCAAGAACGCTTTTCTAACAGTGGTGTATTGTGTGTTGGTTCCTTTTGTCAGCTGGTTTGCTCTTAAACAAAGACCAAAGAAGAAAAATCTGATATCTGCGGTTTTGTGCGTCATAGGAATAGGTCTTATTTCTTTGAACTTTGCCGGTGAAGAGTTCATGCCTCAACTCGGTGATTTGCTAACGCTTGCATGCAGTTTGTTTTTCGCATTTCAGATTACTTATCAGAACAAGTTCTCAAAACAGAGCAATCTTTATGTGCTGTCAGTGCTCTCATTTGCATTTGTTGCAGTTTTTTCTTTTATTTTCAGTTTAATCTTTGAGGGATCATATCCCAAGATTGAAATGGAAATGGTTCCATCACTGGCAATTCTTACCCTCGGAGCAACTGCATTATGCTTTATGCTACAAAACTTTGGCTTGAAATATGGAGATGCAAATGATGGAGCGATTATTCTGTCTCTTGAGGCGGTATTCGGAACCATAGCATCGTTTATAGCCGGTTATGAAGAGTTCAATCTGACAAAAGAAATAGGGTTCTTGGTCGTGTTTGCTGCGGTTTTGATATCTCAATTGGATTTTTCGAGATTTGCCAAAAAGAATGATTCTCCTAATGATGCAGAGAACACAGATGAGAATGAACTCGCCATTCAGCCAACTGAACAAGAACAAAAGTGATTTTGTAATAATTGAGGACCGATGATTGTCATCGGTCCGTTTTAATTTTGTGTTTATGATGCATATCCTTTAATCAGTGATTCTTCATCAAATGGTTCTTTGACACAATTTATTAACTGGTATTTCTCATGTCCTTTTCCTGCAAAGACCACAATGTCTCCATCTTCAGAATTGGATACAGCATATTTGATTGCTTCTTTTCTGTCGTTGATGATAATATAATCCACTGTTAAATATCTGGCTATTTCTGCAGCAATGTTCTCGGGAGGCTCATTGTTTGGATTGTCCGATGTTATGATACAGAAATCGGCGTATTTTGAGGCCGCCAGAGCAAGTTCTTTTCTTCTTATTTGTGTTCGCCCTCCAACAGAGCCAAATAAGCAAATAAGCCTGTTTTTGGGCTTTAAAGAGGACAGAAGCTTTTCCATGCTGTCTCCGTTATGCGCATAGTCAATAATGAAAGTCACATTACTCATTGGTGTGTCTACAATTTGAAACCTTCCGGGGACAGATATATCTTTCAGAGAATCAGTTGAAACATTGTAAGGAATGTCCAGCAGTTTTGCACACAGCATTGATGCAAGGGCATTGGACACGGAATACTTACCGAGCATTGGCAGATAAGATTCAATGCCGTCGACTGAATAATGTGTTTTGGTTCCTTCCTCATAAATGTTATGCGCAGTCAGGCTGCATCTTCTTCCTTCGACAGAATATGTGTACAAACTTCCTGTTGATGCTTCTGTGAATTCTACCGAGTAATCGTCATCAATATTAATAATGGATGTATTTGAAAGAGAGAACAGCTGCTTTTTAAACTCTTTGTATTCTTCAAAACTCTCGTGTTCACCTGGCCCTATGTGATCGGGAGACAGGTTTGTGAAAACGGCATAATCAAACCACAGTCCAAATATTCTGTTATGCTTGATGGCCTGAGAAGAAACTTCAATGACGCAGAATTCATACTGTTCATTTGCCATAAGATTCAAAAAGCCATAAAGTTCAAGACTTCCCGGAGTAGTATTGTCCGTCTGAATGACTCTGTCAAGAAGCGTAACGCCGCAAGTCCCAATAATAGCTGTTTTTCGAGCGCTGTCATTTAACACTTTGGCAATCATATACGAGCAGCTTGTTTTTCCTTTTGTGCCCGTTATTCCAATCAATTTTATTTTCGTTTCCGGATGGTTGAACCAGTTGGCAGATATTACTGCAAGTGCAATCTCTGTGTCTGACGAAAGAATTTGTAGACAATCATCAGGCAAATTAAGTTCTCGTTCGCACACAATCACCCTTGCGCCTCTGTTATATGCGTCATTTGCATAATCGTGGCCGTCTACACGCGCCCCTTTGATGCAAACAAAAAGGGAATTATCATTGCATTTTGAAGAATTATACGCTATCCTGGAAACTTCAATGCCTGCGAGTGTTTTTGTCGGCGCAAAACCACGGTTAAAAATTGTATAATTAAGGCCTTTAAGCAAAACATCCAGTCTCATAGCATCAAATTGTCAAAGCCAATAGGCTCGCATCCGCATTCTTCGATTGAAACCTTTGCCAGTACTTCCAGAGAATCAACAAATCTCAGCTCGGAAGGTGCGTTGTCAAGTGGAATCAAAGACAATTCCGTACACCCTATGAGAAGGCAGTCGCAATTCCTTTCGTGTAAAGACTTGGCGACTTCAAAAAAATCAGTCGGGTCAGTATCGTTATTGTTCTTGATTTTGTTGTATATTATGTCCATTATTATCTTTTGGTTGTATTCATCTGGGACAATGCATTCCATGCCAAGTCTGTCGCATTCGCGTTTGTATGAACCGGACTGAATTGTGCCGTCGGTAGCAAGAAGACCAACTCTTTTTGCCCCTATTCTTTTGATGTATCCGGCTGTGAGTTCGACAATATTCAAAACAGGTACTCTGGAAGCTTTATTCAGTTCATCATAGAAGAAATGCGCGGTATTACATGGAACAGAAATAATTTCTGCTCCTGCATTTTCCAGCAATTCAATTCCTTCAATCATTTTTGGGAGAGGTGAGACATTACATTTACCTGTGATAAACTCTGTTCTGTCAGGCGTACTGGCCCCGCTAAGCACTATGACGTCAAGATGATCCTGATCACATGATGCTTTTGTATGCTCAGTAATCATTTTGTAAAAAATGACACTGGCCATCGGGCCAAGACCTCCGAGTATTCCCAATTTCCTTTTGTCTGTCATTTGTTTTCCTAAATCAGTGATACTTTTTATATTTTCCGAAATATCTGTATGAATGAACCAAAACGAAGAATAGTCTTTTTGGATTTTTCAAATCCTTTTTATACCATAGTGAAGAGGCGCTTTTTCCTTCTTTTACAAGTTTTTTCAACCTTTGAACCATGGATTTGTCATCAGTGTACTTATACACAATTCTCTTTGGCACAGTAATCCAGAAAAAAGGTGATTTGCAGATACTAATGTCATTGTCATAACAATTGTGTCTGTTGTTGTACAGGCACTCTGCAATGTTGTTTCCTGATGATGTTACGTAATAGTTGCTTCGTCCTTGTCTCAGATTAATCTCAAATACTTTGAATTTCTTGTCTCGTTCATCAAACTTGATGTCAAAGTTAGAAAAGCCAACATATTTGATTTCATTGAGGAAGTCTCTGAGTTTGCTGACAATTTCTTCGTGATACTCCGTAATAACCGCAGTGTGATTACCCATGCCTTTTGGGGTGTGCTCCTGAAGGAGTACGTGTCCCAGATTCATCATTCTAACTTTACCGTCGGTGTCAGAATAGTTTGTCAAGACATACATTTTTGAATCGTCTCCGGGTATTGTGTCCTGTATTATGAGAGAATCATCATATCCGGCATCAAATATCTGTTTAACAATGCGTTTTGCTTCTTCGCTGTTGTCTGCAGAGTATACCTTTTTCATCCCTTCAAACGGATGAATCCAGTATGAAGCAGATTTGGATGGCTTTATAATAATCGGATAATCGAAGGGAAGACCTGAATCCAAAACGGAATAATCCGAATCGCTTCTGAATATGTATGTCTTTGGATAATCGATGCCGTATTTATCACACATCGTGTAAAATGCTTCTTTTGAAATCAATTGTTTTGCAAGATCACTTGTGATGTATGGTGTGAAATAGTATTGTCCCAGTTCATCTCTGTGGTTGATGATCATTTCTGCAAATTCATCCGTACAGCCGAGAAGATACAGTTCTTCATTTTGGTGCTTGCGAGCAAAATCGATGAGCATTGGAATTGTTCTGCTTTCATCAGCCAAATCATCAACAATTCTAACCTTTATAATTGAACTGTTTGACGTAAAGCCTAAGGCAACTTTTCCAAATGCATAAGATACAGAATTGAATTTTTCATTAAAAGCCCTTGCAACACTGTAAGCATTCAGTTCAGCTCCGAGAAGAACGGGCGTGATTGTTTTTTCGGACATCTTTCTTTCTCCGTCTTTTTATAGAAAAAGCCCGCTGAAAAGCGGGCGTAGTAAATGAATTACTCCTGATCAGGAGCTTCTACGGGACAAACACTTGCGCAAGAACCGCATTCGATGCACTTATCTGGGTCAATAACGTATTTTCCGTCATTTTCTTCGATAGCCTCAACCGGGCAGTTGTCAGCACATGTTCCGCAACCGATGCATTTATCGGGATCAATCTTGTAAGGCATAAATATATCTCCGTTCCGATACAGCCAAACTGTGTATCTATACGTGCATTATAGCATAAAAAAATCAAATGTCAACACAGCCGCAATTAAAGACAAAATATTTACATTTATGTTAATTTAAGATATAATGATTTCATAAAGATTTTGGAGGTGCCAAATGAAACTGTTACTAGCAATTGTTAACAATGACGATGCTCATTATGTAAACACAAGCCTGACTTCTGCCGGTTTTCATGTGACGAAGATTTCATCTACGGGTGGTTTTCTAATGAATGGGAACTCAACTTTCATTATAGGTCTGGAAGAAAACCAGGTTGACGAGGCACTTGAAGTTATAAGAAAAAATTCTCAGAAAAGGCAGATGAACATGCCTCCTGTCGACAATGGAAGTACACCTGGATTCGCCAATGGAACAAATGTTATAAATGTTGGTGGCGCTACGGTTTTTATACTTGGTGTCGAGAAATACATCCACCTTTAATTTGTTATGGCAAATATGGTTTTTGGAAATTCAGAAAACTTAAGATTTATAGAAGGACTCATTGATTCCAATAAACTTGCTCACGCTTATCTTCTTGTCGGACATACAGGTTCAGGCAAAAAGACAATGTGCAGACACATTGCAACCAGGTTATCAAGTGAGTCCATCAAGTATGATCCATCTCTTTTGCAAAGAATAGTTGATGGAACATGTCCGGACATAAAAACAATAAAGCGGGAAGATGGGAAAAAGAGTATTGGTGTTGATGTTATAAGAAGGACAATCGAAGACACATCCATGACACCATTTGAACTGGACTTCAAAATGTACATTTTTGAAGAAGCTGACTGCATGACTGTCCAAGCCCAGAATTCTTTGCTGAAGGTGATTGAAGAACCGCCTGCAAATGTATATTTTATGCTATTGACAGCTAATCCCTCTGCATTGATTACGACTGTGAGGTCCAGAGTTCAGACAATAAAAATGCAAGTGTTTTCCAGAGATGAAATCAAGTCTTACATGACCGAAAACAGATTGTTTGGCATAGCGACAGATAACCAAAGAGAATTTGCAGTCAATTTTTCGGGTGGAGCGATAGGCAAAGCAAAGAGTCTGTTGTCAGATGGAGACAAAGACTATAAGGCATATATCTGTGCAAAAAAGATTGTAGATATCCAGTGCAGGAAGGGTGTCGGAGGAACACTGCTAGGCATCATAAAAGAAGTAAAAGGCTTTGTTGGAACGGGAGACAAGAGAGGTCAATTCAATCTTTTGCTTACATATCTCTTTAGTGCCTACAGAGAACTTTTGAGCCTGAAAATATCCGATGATTATACATCTGTATTTTTCTCTAAACAGGAGTCCGACCTATTTATTTCGCAGATGACAACGGAATCCATCCAACAGTCTGTCAATGTAATCACAACACTGCAAAAAGACAGTGCTTTCAATTATAACATAACAGCCGCATACAACGTTCTTTCTATAGGCTTATGGGAAGCGGCTTAACATACAGGAGCAAACAATGGACAACAATATACAAGAAGAGACATTATCTTCTCTGGATACCCTACATGAGATTGTTGGGGTAAAATTCAACGACACAGGAAAGTCATATTTCTTTGATCCGGATGGAAACATTATCCCAGAAGGGGCAAGTGTAATAGTCGATACGATGCACGGGCCTGAATTCGGAACGGTAACGATTACCAACAAGATGGTAAAAGAGTCTGAACTGGTTCTGCCTCTTAAAAAAGTGATAAGAGTTGCGACAGAAGATGATGAAAAAGTCAACCTTGACAACAAAGAGAAAGAGAAAGAGGCATTTGACATTTGTCTTCAGAAAATTGAAGAGAATCAGCTTGACATGAAACTTGTCGCAGCAGAATATACTTTTGACAAATCCAAACTCTTGTTCTATTTCACATCTGATGGCAGAGTCGACTTCAGAAAACTGGTTAAGGATCTGGCTGCTGTCTTCAGAACAAGAATAGAACTCAGACAAATAGGAATAAGAGATGAGACTAAACTCATCGGCGGTCTTGGAATTTGCGGAAGACCATTCTGTTGCAAGACATTCCTCAATGATTTTGCTCAGGTTTCAATTAAGATGGCAAAAGAGCAGAATCTGTCACTGAATTCTCAGAAAATATCGGGCGCCTGCGGAAGACTCATGTGCTGCCTTAGATATGAGCACGAAGTATACGAGGAGGCACTGAGCAAGTTGCCAAAAATTGATTCAGTGGTCGAGACACCTGACGGAAAAGGTGTTGTCTGTGATCTGACACCTCTTTCAGGAGTTGTAAAGGTTAAATTCAAAATCAATGAAGATGAAGTGTTTAAGATGTACAGCAAAGACGAAATAAAGGTTTTGAGCACTCCCAAAAAAGTGGATTCAGAGCCTGACGAAAAATAAAAAAATACCCGATTACTTTGATTGATAGTCAAAATAATCGGGTTTCTTGTTATGCAATTCAGAATTCAATAAGACAAACCGCTTGTGCGGAAATACCAAGTCCTGCGCCTGTAAAACCTAGTTTTTCTTCAGTGGTAGCCTTGATATTGACTTCTTTTGGATCAAGTCCGAGGGAAACTGCAATATTATTCTTCATCTGAGATATATACGGAGCCATTTTGGGAGCTTGAGCTACTATTGTGGAATCTATGTTTACAATTTTGGCTCCTTCTTTTTCGATTAGTTCTTTTGTCAGCTTCAAAATTTTATCACCTGACATTCCGAGATACTTGTCATCATTATCCGGAAATTGAACTCCTATGTCAGGCAGAGAGCAGGCGCCAAGAAGTGCATCGGCTATTGCATGACACAATACGTCTGCATCTGAATGGCCTTCAAGGCCTTTTTCATATGGTATTTTAACTTCGCCGATTATTAGGTCTCTGCCTTCGACGAGTTTGTGTACATCGTATCCGATTCCAACTCTAATCTTCATCTAACACACCGCTTTCAATGATTTTTTCTGCCAGTTTAAAGTCCAGGTCAGTTGTAATTTTCATGTTATAGCTTCCGCAGTCAACAGCTTCGACTTTACGACCCAACGATTCTACCAGGAAACTGTCGTCTGTTATTGAATCTCTGTTCAAATTTGGATTATACACGGCAACAGTGTAAAGGGTCTTTTCAAATACCTGTGGAGTCTGAGCTCTTACAACAACATTTCTGTCAAGCGTTGATTCTATCTGTCCGTTCTTGTCAATGGATTTGAGAGTGTCTGTGCTGTTTTGTACTGCAATTGCCGCATCGTATTTGTATGCTGCCTTGATGACTCTTCTGTAATCACTGATTTTTGTGAGACATCTGGCGCCATCCTGAATTGCCACATATTCTGCCTTTTCGGATATGGAATCAAAACCATTTTTGACTGAATCAAATCTTGTCTCTCCGCCTTCAACTATCTTCGATATCTTGCTTAGGCTGTAATTTGTCTTTGCCTTTTCGTAGTATTCGAAATCGTTCTTGGAGCACACGATAATTATTTCATCTATCAACTCGCACTTGTTTACACTGATTAGAGTCCGGATTATTACGGGGATACCATTAACTTCAACGAATTGTTTGCGAGTGTCTCCGCTTGTTCTTGTGCTTTTTCCGGCAACCGGAACAACACAGGAAGTGAAGTGGTGTTTGTTGACAAATGAATCGCTTTTAACTTTGCTTTTCATCAGCTTTCTTATGTTCATACACGTCGCCTCGTGGTAATTGATGAGGTTATTATATCAAATGTTCGCGATTATATCAATAAAATTAAAAAACTACTTTATTTATCAAGAAATTTATATTATAATGTTAAGTGCAAATTCTGAACGGAGGTATGGAACCTTGCAACAGGCGTGGGATGCAATCGTCGCTCAACTAAGCAGTTGGCACGTTATTATCGACATAATCGACATTGCAATAGTCGCGTTTATCATTTATTGGTTGACGAAATTCATAATAAGCAGAAGAGCTGGTAAACTTGCGTTAGGTGTGGTTATCTTCATAGCTTTCCTGATTATCAGCCAGGCGCTTCAAATGAAGGCGCTGAGCCATGTTTTGTCCGCGCTTGCTTCGGTCGGTATTATTGCAATTATTATCATCTTCCAGCCGGAGATAAGAATTGTTTTGGAAAAGTTTGGTGCTGTTTCATTTATCAAGAACTTCACTGAGACCAAAAACTCCAAGACAAAGCAGGCGATAATTACTTCGCTATGTGAAGGCGTTGAACAACTGGCAAATAGCTATACAGGGGCATTAATTGTTATCGAGAGAAGTGTAAAGCTTCCGGATGAAATCAAATCGGGAACAATAGTAAACGCAGATATCAGTCCAACATTGATGAGAAGTATTTTCTTTAACAAGTCACCGATGCATGACGGAGCCATTATCATCCGAGGCGGTCGCATATATGCTGCAGGTTGTTTTCTCCCTATATCTACACAGGAAGACATTGTTAAAGAGTTGGGCTCCAGACATAGATCCGCAATTGGAATGAGCGAAAACAGCGACGCAGTTGTAATAGTTGTTTCCGAAGAAACCGGAACAATTTCGGTTGCAATCGACGGACAACTCAAAAGAAACTATGACAAGATGAATCTCGAGGAGGAACTCAACAAACTTCTTCCGGACTCACTTTTCAACAGCAAACAGAAATGACTGGTGAGGTGCTGATATGTCTATTTTCAAGAGTAAACAAGAAAATGAAGAAGTGAATATCAATAAAGAAGATCAAGAAAACAGCAGTTCGTCTTTTAGAAAAACCGATGATGATTTCACAATAAAAACATCCAGAAAAACCAACATAATAATTGGCATTTTCTCGGTTTTGGCTGCAATAGCCATCTGGGTATACGTGGTAGTATCTACAGCGCTTGGTTAATACAGGCAAAAGATTTACAGTAAAGACGTTGCAGTTTGTTAACGTCTTTTATTTTTCGAGGGTTGGTTAAGAAAATGTTTGACAAAAGTAAATGGTTGGTTTTAAGCCAAAGAAGCAATGAAATAAAAAATCTGACATCCAATTTGAATGTCACGTCTATTTGCGCCAAATTGCTCATCAACAGGGGCTATACGGATCTGGACAGTGCCAAATCCTTCTTGAATAAATCAGATGCTTTCCTGTACGATCCATATCTTCTGAAAGATATGAAAGAAGCAGTTGCAAGGGTAAAAAAGGCGCTTTCTGAAAAGGAAAAAATCACAATCTATGGTGACTATGATGTCGATGGTATAACTGCGGTTTCAATCTTGTATAAATATCTAAATGATCATGGCGGTATTGTTAGCTACTATATTCCAACCAGAGACAATGAAGGTTACGGTTTGAGTTGCAACGCCATAGATGCAATTAAAAGCGATGGCACAAAGCTCATTATTACAGTTGATACCGGTGTAACAGGAATAGACGAAGCAGCATATGCGCAGTCATGCGGAGTGGATATGGTAATTACAGACCACCACGAATGCAAAGCACAGCTTCCTCAGGCCTGCGCAGTGGTCAACCCCAGAAGGTTTGACGACTCATATCCATACAAAGGATTGTCAGGAGTTGGAGTGGCATTCAAGATGATGTGTGCCATGGAATTGAATTTTCTTGACAATGGTGTTCTTAACAACAATACCATCAAGGAGATGTGCAAGAGATACATTGACCTTGTAACTATAGGAACAATTGCAGATGTGATGCCTCTTACGGGTGAGAACAGAATAATAGTCTACATGGGACTGAATATGATTACCCGCAGCAAGCAACCGGGCATAAATGCCATTTTCAACGCATCAAGAGTGCCCCTCGACGGAGAAACAAAGATTACATCTTCAACAATCAGCTACACTATAGCCCCCAAAATAAACGCTGTAGGAAGAATGAGCAATGCAAGCAAAGCTGTTGAGCTGTTTTTGAGTGATTCACAATCTAAGGCAGATTTAATAGCTGAGGAGCTATGTGAAATAAACAGGGAAAGACAGGCTACTGAAAACAAAATCCTGGTCGAAGCTCTGGAGATGATGGAAAAGGATAACAATCTCGCAGACAAGAGTGTGATAGTTCTTTCCAGCAGCACATGGCATCATGGTGTCGTAGGTATAGTTGCTTCGAGGCTCGTGGACAGGTTTAACAAACCGGCAATCCTTATTTCATTTGATGGAAATGATGATGAGGGAAAGGGATCTGCAAGAAGTGTAAAGGGATTCAACCTGGTAAATGCTCTTGCTCATTGCGAAGGACAGCTTGTGAAGTTTGGAGGACATGAACTGGCTGCAGGTCTGACAATTCGCAGGGACCAACTTGAAGATTTTGCTGAAAAGCTTAACGAGTATGTTGCGAAAGAAGGAATTCAGAAACAATCACGTGAAAGTCTTACAGCGGATTGCGAGATTAAATCTGACGATGTTACAGAATCTATTGTCTCTTCATTCAGTTCTCTTGAACCATTCGGATGCGGAAACCCGGAGCCGTTATTCTGCATAAGGAATTGCAGGATTATTTCATTGTTGCCTCTCAGCGAAGGAAAACACACAAAGGTTGCTCTTGAGAGCAATTCAAACAGACTGTCCGCTGTTATGTTCGGCATAAATCTTCAAAAAGAAGGTTTTGCTCAGAATGACATGGTCGACATTGTCTTTAATATGGACATCAATGAGTACAGGGGAATTAAGTCTGTTCAGCTAAGGATAAAAGACATAGACTATGCAGATTCACTCAAGTTTAATCTTAGACAGTACCAAAGCGAAGTGGATCGCTGCATGGATAATAAAATCAATTTCTCTGAAGAATATCTCCCGTCACCTGACGATTTCAAGAGCGTTTACTGCAAACTGACTGAGTCACTGAAAAACAAAAAGGGAAGAATATCCATCAAAAAGATAATTGTGACTTCAGACAGAACCTCATATATCAAGACAGGTGCCGCATTGGTGGCATTCCAGCAGGCAGAAGTATTCAAATTTACAAAAATCAATGAATTTGATTATGAAGTGGAATTGCTGGTGGTAAAAGAAAAACCGAATCTCAATTCAACACCGATAATGGTTGGAAACAACGTAATCAATGTCACAAGAATTGAGCAATAGTTCACAAATTAGATAAACATAAAATAATTGGAGTCATAAGATGTTTAACGGAATTGACAAGCTTTTGTTTATTCTGGAGGACGGCGGCAGAAAGTATGATATCGACAAAATAAGCGAAGCATACGAATATGCCAAAGAAATTCACAAAGGTCAGTACAGGAAGAGCGGTGAAGAATACATCGTTCATCCTATTGCTGTCGCAGAAATCGTTGCAGAATACAGCATGGACACAGATTCTATCTGTGCCGCATTCTTGCACGATACTTTGGAAGATTGTCCGGATAAAACAAGTTTGGAAGAAATAAGGATTAGGTTCGGCAATGATGTTGCCGAGCTTGTTGATGGTCTGACAAAACTTGTCGTTCTTAAGTCTGAAAACCAGGAAGATACGCACATAGAAAGTCTCAGAAAGATGTTCTTTGCAATGGCAAAGGATGTCAGAGTTATCATGATAAAACTCGCTGACAGACTTCATAATATGAGAACATTGTCCGCTCAGCCCGAAGAAAAAAGACGTGCCATAGCACTCGAGACAATGTATGTATATGCTCCGCTTGCTCACAGGTTGGGTATGCAGAGAATGAAAGCCGAACTTGAAGACCTATCGCTTCGTTACCTTGATCCTAA
Organism: Clostridiales bacterium; assembly: GCA_024693345.1. Taxonomy (GTDB): domain Bacteria; phylum Bacillota; class Clostridia; order Oscillospirales; family CAG-272; genus CAG-841. Next base: position 59,161 of record JAILLB010000122.1, on the reverse strand, counting down.
GGGATATGAGCAAGTCAGCGAAAGCGTAAACCAGAAATATGGTCAGACAATGGGATTCCTTGAAAAAATCAGAGAAGAAATCAAAAAAGAACTGACCAAAAACGGCATAAAATTCACACTGGAGGGAAGAGTTAAATCCGTATACAGCTTGTATAACAAGATATTTGTGAAGGGAAGAAGCTTTGAGGAGATATATGACTTTTACGCTTTCAGAATTATTGTCGAGACAAATTCCAACTGTTACGAGACACTTGGAATCATTCATGATTTGTACAACGCTATACCAAATAGATTAAAGGACTATATATCTACACCTAAGCCTAACAAGTATCAGGCAATTCATACATCTGTCATAGGTGAAGATGGCATTCCGTTTGAGGTTCAAATAAGAACAAAGGAAATGAATCAGATAGCTGAATACGGAATCGCTGCACACTGGAAATATAAATCGGGCGAGCAATCTCAACCGTCTGTTGATGAAAAACTCGAGTGGATTTCAAGACTTATTGAGCAGGAAGAAAACACTGAAAATCCGGATGATTTCTATGGTGCTCTTAAGATAGATTTGTTCCAGGACGAGACATTTGTTTTCACTCCTAAAGGAACAATTATTACGCTTCCTCAAAATGCAAACTGCATAGACTTTGCATATAAGATTCACAGCGAAGTCGGAAACCATATGATAGGTGCCAAAGTCAACGGAGTCATAGTACCTATTGACAGAAAACTTAACAATGGTGATATTGTCGAAATTATTACATCTTCGTCATCAAAAGGGCCAAGCAGAGACTGGCTTAATATTGCGCTTACAAGTGAAGCAAAGACAAAAATCAGACAATGGTTTAAGAAAGAAAAGCGTCCTGAAAATATTGAGACCGGTAAGAATATGGTCGTATCAGAAATGAGACGACTTCAACTTGGATGTACCACTGCTGAATTCAATTCCATCATGGAAGGAATTGCGTCAAGGCTTGGAATGGGTTCAATAGACGACCTATTCAGCATGCTCGGATATGGTGGCATTGCACTTGATAAGGTATCATCAAAACTCAGAGAAGAATACATCAAAGTAGTTGAACCAGATAAGAACATAATTACATCTGTTTCACAAATTGCAGTTGTGAATCCAAGCAAACAACTCAAAGGCTTCAGAGGAGTCATTGTTGATGGCTTGGAAGGATGTCAGGTTAAGTTTGCCAAGTGTTGTAATCCGCTGCCCGGAGACAATATTTTAGGCTTTATAACAAAGGGATACGGCATTTCAATCCATAAAAGAGACTGTCAGAATATAATGGATTTAATGAAGGATCAACCAGACAGATTTGTTAATGTTTCTTGGTCTCAGTCAATCAATGATTCTAGTGACGGTTCAAATTATGAGGCTTTCATGCAGTTGTTTGTTGAGGACAGACTTTCCATGCTTGCTGATATTTCAACAGCACTGGCTGAGATGAAGGTATCCATAACTCAAATAACTACACAAAAAACTCAGAATAATAACGTAATAGTAAACTTGGCGGTTACATGCAAAAATCTATCGCATTTTAATAATATTATGTCAAGGCTTAAAGACATCAGCGGAATTATAGATGTTAAGAGAGGATTCGGCAAATAATTTATTGCCTGGATTAGGATTATGGTAGCAGTATTACAGAGAGTTAGTTCTGCACAAGTTATATCGGATGGAGTTTTGACCGGGAAAATTGGCCCCGGTCTTGCAATTTTGCTCGGAGTATTTCAGGGCGATCAGGAAAAAGATGCAGAAGCATTGGCGGTTAAAATATCCAAACTGAGAATATTTAATGATGAAAATGACAAAATGAACCTTTCTGTACTGGACATCAGTGGATCCGCAATAGTAGTCTCTAATTTTTCGCTCTGTGCTAATTATAAACATGGCAATCGACCGGATTACCTTGATGCTGAAAAGCCAGAGCGTGCAAATCAATTGTACGAGTACTTCGTATCAGAACTAAGAAAGTACATTGGTGATGTTCAAACAGGTGTGTTTGGCGCCAAAATGGCATATTCCATCGAAAATGATGGGCCAATTACGATAGTAATGGATAGCAAAGTATTGTTGAAATAAGGTGTTTTATGAAGATAGAAATAATCGGTGATGTTGCGGAATATTACGTACAGACGTTGTGTTTGTTGTTTTTTCCTGGAGCTAAGTTTTCCAAAAAAGACAGTGATGATTCGCATAAAGCTGTAGTTACAGTAGACAAAGTAGATGGTGCAATAACTTCAACTGTTACCATTACGTATAAGGGTAAAACATCCACAAAAACATATGAACAGCCTTTCAGCGAGAACATTAACGAAAGGACCAGAATCAGAATTGCCGTAGGCAAAGCATTTTTGGCAGCAGGAAAGGCTGTTACAGGTATAGCTCCACAATGGGGAATCATGACGGGCGTAAGACCATCAAAACTGGCTTTGAAAGAACTCAATGAAAAGAAGAGTACAAAGGCTGATGCCAAGTCGTTCTTCCAGAATGAATACCTGGTCACTCTAAAAAAGGCATCGCTACTGGTTGACATTGCTTCTGTTGAGAGAAAGATTATTAGTTCGTGTCCCAAAAAGTCGTGCAGCGTGTATATTTCCATTCCGTTTTGTCCGTCAAGATGCAGCTATTGTTCATTTGTTTCGTTTACATCGAATAGGCTGTTGTCACTGATAGATGAGTATCTTGTTAAGTTGATAGACGATATCAAGAAGACATTTAACCTGATTAAAGAACTCGGATTGGAAGTTAAGACAGTATATGTCGGAGGAGGAACTCCAACTACACTTAATGAGCCACAGCTCAAATTGCTTATAGATGCAATCAATTCAAATACCGATGTGTCATCACTTGAAGAATTTACAGTAGAAGCCGGCAGACCTGATACCGTAACTGTCGAAAAGCTCAATATCCTGAGAGATGGCGGAGTATCCCGCATAAGCATTAATCCGCAGACATTGAACAGCGAAGTTCTTGAGATAATCGGAAGAAAGCACACAGTTGACCAATTCTATGAAGCATATGAATTGGCTGTTAAATCAGGCATAAAGCAAATAAACACTGACTTGATTGCAGGATTGCCATATGATGGGTTCAGAAGCTTTTCTGAGACCATGGACAGCATTATTCAGTTGAGACCGTCAAATATTACGGTTCACACATTGTGCATCAAAAATGCGGCAGATTTTGCCAAGGAGAAGGATAATCTGTATACACCGGGCAATGTTGCATCAAAATGTGTGGATTATTCTCAGCTGTCAGCTAAGAATGCTGGATATATCCCATACTACATATACAGACAAAAAAATACCATAGATAATCTTGAAAATGTCGGATTCTGTCTTCCGGGATGTGAGGGAAGATACAACATTTACATGATGGAAGAAGTTCACTCTATTTTTGCATGCGGAGCAGGTGCCGTAACAAAATGTGTCTCCCCGGAAGGAACGAATATTGTGAGAGTATTCAATTTTAAATATCCATATGAATACTTATCCGACAGTGACAATTCAAAAATAAATATGAAATTTGACACGATTAGAGATTTCTACAAGAATACTTAAGAGGAAAAGAAATTGGTAATATATAACGAGAAAATAGAAAAAGGCAAAGAAGAAGCCTTGGTCTGTGCTCATGAAAAAAGATTCGTTGAAAGCATAAAGAGTGTGGTCAAAGACATCCACTCAAACGGAACTATTAAATTTGTAACTTTAACCGGACCATCCTGCTCAGGAAAAACCACAACAGCGTCACTCCTTGCTACGTTTTTCAACGAGCTTGGATGCGATGCAACAGTGATATCCGTTGATGATTTTTACGGAGCAAATGCAAACGACAGAGCACATGTGAATTTTGAAACACTTGAAGCTGTTGACATGGATCTTTTTACTGAATGTATAACGAAAATCAAAAACAAAGAAGATTCGGTTATGCCGGTATTTGATTTTGTCACACAGAAAAGGGTTGAATTAAAACCTTTGCCGTACAAAGAAAACAGAATAATCATAATTGAAGGTATACAGACACTGTATCCTGAAATCAGAGCTTTATTACCCAGAGAAATAACCAAAAGGATCTTCATAGATGTTGAAGATACAGAGGCATATGGCCACGTTTTTGACCGTCAGCACATAAGATTCTGCAGAAGACTGGTAAGGGACTATCAATTCAGAAATTCACCCACAATCAGAACCTTGTCTTTGTGGAAGAATGTGATAGATAACGAAAACAAGAACATATATCCTAATAAGGATATGACTGATTACGAAATCAGTTCTTTGATGCCATATGGTTTTAATGTTATGAAAAGGTATCTGCTTGAGAGAATACAATATGATTCAAGCAATCCGGAAGAAGCGATAGTGTTCGAAAAAATAAGAAATGACTTCAAGGATGTTCCTGAAATGTCATCAAAGTTTGTTCCTTCCAATTCAGTATATAGGGAGTTTATTGGCGAAAACAATGAATGAACAAAGCAAAACAAAAGAACCTCGACTTATTGTTGGCGTGATGGTTTTGATGATATCAAATATCATCGTCAAGGTAATCGGTGTATTGTTTAAAATACCTCTGCACAATCTTCTCGGTGACACAGGAATGGGGTATTTCAATGCCGCTTACAGTGTGTTTACGACGTTGTATCTGGTATCAACATCCGGTTTACCCACAGCTATCTCAATGATTGTATCGCGGTCGAGAGTTCAGGGCCGAAAAAAGCAAGTCAATAAGGTATTTACAACGGCATTGCTCATATTTATTACGTTAGGCACTCTTGGAAGCTGTCTGATGTTTTTCTGCTCGTCCGTAATTGCTGAGATGATGGGCAGCCCAGGTGCAGCCCAATCAATAAGTATGATAGCCCCGACTTTGCTCTTGATATCAATTGCAAGTTCGGTAAGAGGTTATTTTCAGGGCCATCAGAACATGGTTCCGACCGCGGTTTCAGAGATTATTGAATCGATAGGGAAGTTCGCTGTAGGCGTTGTTTTGGGTGTATATGCACTAAATGCAGGCAAACCAATCGAAACTGCCGCAGCATATGCAATATTCGGTGTTGTTGTCGGCGAAGCAGTCGGTATGACATTCCTTGTCATATTCAAGGCTGTTTACAAGCAGGATTACAGCTATACAAACCTTGAAGATGATGGCGTCACAGAGGCCAGAAAGTCAATACTGATAAGCCTTTTCAGGATTTCTGTTCCTATAATGCTTGCATCTGTGGTACTTAATCTTACAAGTACGATTGATGCTTTCTCAATAGTCAATTTGCTAAAAAAAGTAATTGGTCAGGAAGCTGCAGAAGCTGCATACGGAAACTACACAACGCTGGCCGTGACACTGTTCCATTTGCCAGCGACTCTTGTTACTCCGATATCAACATCTCTTGTACCTGCTTTGTCTGCTGCACACACGCAGGGAAGCGAAAATAAGATCAAGGTCTTACTCAGAGCTTCAACAAAACTGGTCGCGATAGTGTCAATACCTTGTGCTATGGGACTCTCGATTTTGGCAAAACCGATACTTTCAATTCTGTTTTCAAATGCCGAATCAGTCGAAAATGCAGGTATTTTGTTAGCTTTATTAGCTCCTGCAGTGGTTTTTTCTTCGCTACTGGCCATTACATCGAGTATATTGCAGTCTTTTGGATATCAAAGATTCCCATTAATATCGATGATTGCTGGTGTTTTCGTGAAAATCATAGGCAATTTGGTGCTGATTTCCAATCCAATTTTGGGCATTAAAGGAGCGCCAATTGCGACATTGCTGGCATATATAACAATGGCGACATGTAACGTATTATTTGTCAAAAAGTTTGTAAAACACGAGTTCAAAATCGTAAAGATTTATGTTAAGCCGCTTGGAGCGGGAATAATTGCATCGCTGGTGACTATGTCTTCATACACGCTGATCCATACGTTTATGGGCAATGCTTGGTATGGCGTTGCATTGGCAATAATACTGACAGCGATCGTGTACTTTGTATTCCTGTTTATTGTAAGAGCACTTGAAAAAGATGATATTTTATTCCTGCCTCACGGAGAAAAGATATACAGGATACTGAATAGAATTCATCTGGTAAAGTAATTGCGAATTATACAAAATATTTTTCAGAAGGAAATTGGCTATGATGTATGTAGAGTACATGATATCTGATTTCCTTAATTCTATATGTTGTTGGAAAAATGCCAATGAAGTATTCAAATAGAAATCCATAAAACGAACAATTCATTGTTTTGATAATTTCTATTGAGTTTTTTCTGACGTTAATTGAATCATCCGGAATATCGGAAATAAAAAATCAAATAGAAAGAAGCAGAATGAACAATTCATCGATTGCTGATGCTGTATTTGAATTTCAAATTGGAGAATGTTGAACAAACAATTCATCAATTACAATCTCTGTGTCAGAATTCAAATAGAAGATAACAAAACAATCAATGTATCAACAGGATTCGTTGTATTTGAAAATCAAACATAATTGAAATATTTATATTTGAAAAATGAAAATAAAAAATCAAATAGAAAACAATCAATCGAACGATTCATCATTTTTGATTTTTGTATTTGAAAATTTAAAAGCAAAAAAATAGAAAGAAAAATGTGATGATGCAAAAATCAAATAGAAATATGAAAAACGAATGGATTATGGATCAAATGTGCCTAAATATTAAAAAAAGGCCTAAATAAGCCTTTTTCGGTTCCCTTAATTATATAAAATTTGTATTTTGTATAATTGGGTATCAAGATTTAAATATATATAAAGATGCACTACCCTAAGCTGATATATCAAAAATTGCCTTTCTGATTGAAAGGCAAAATTTGTTTTTGTTGATATTTAACTTGTGTATCTGCTCAGCCATACAATGCCGAGATCGAGTGCTGAATACAAACTATCTTTTCCCGTGAAGAATTTTTGTTTCTGATCAACAATTTGCTGAGTCTTTGTGTCAAGAATCTGAAGTAAGATTGTTACAGGATATTCTGCCCCATTTTCATCCTTCTCAGTCTGAAGTATTGTCATGGACAAGTAACACTTATCAATCATGTCTCCGTAAGTTATAAGGTTTCCTGATCTGACCAGAGGTTTACCTTTATACATTAAGTATTTGCCATCAAGAGGCGCTTTTACTTCTTCCATTTTTATATTTCCTTCCGTTCTATTATATATACCTTATTATATTACTTTCGATTTGTGTCTCATCGCATGACAACACATATTGACTGCCACAGGCAATCCTGCAATGTGTGTCGGATAATACTCAATATTTACACCAAGTGCGGTTGTTTTTCCACCAAATCCTTGCGGACCTACGTTCGTATCGTTTATTTTATTCAGAATGGTTGTTTCCAGTTCTGCATATTTCGGGTCTTTATTGTGGGTGTTTGCGCCCCTCGTGAGTGCCATTTTTGCCATATATGCACAGTAATCAAATGTTCCTCCGATGCCTACACCTATAAAGAACGGCGGACAAGCAGATGACCCTGCTTTTTTGGCCACTTCCACAACAAAATCCACTATGGAATCAACTGTTGCAGTTGGATTAAACATCTTTATCTGGCTCTTGTTTTCACTGCCAAAACCCTTTGGTATTGCAGTAATTTTGACATTTTCACCAGAAACGATTCTCGTGTAAATAACTGCGGGGGTATTGTCGTTTGTATTGATTCTTTCAAATACCGGATCATTAACTACTGATAGCCTGAAAAACGACTCCAAATATGCTTCTTTTACACCATCATTTATAGCTTTTTCAAGATCTCCATCGACAAGATGCACATCCTGGCCTATTTCCAGAAAAACTATTGCCATGCCTGTATCCTGGCATATTGGACACTTCTCTTTTTCTGCAGTTTCCAGGTTTTCAATCAAGGTGTCCATAATATCTTTGGCTGTCTGCTCATTTTCATTGTTTCTGGCATTAACCAGGAGCTGTTTTTCATTGCTCTCAAGTGAAATGTTGCATTCTGCAAACAATTCCTTGACCACAGATTTAATCAAATTGACTGAAATGTTTCGCATAACACACCAAATTAATCTTCAGACTGATTTATGAAAACAATTTCACCGGTTTTGTGATATCCGAGTTCCTCGCGTGCGTATCTCTCGATATATTCAATTTCGGACAGAGTCAGCTTGTATTTCAACTCTTCAAGTTCCTCTTTGTTCTTCTCTGCCACTGCGGTCAGTTCGTTTTTCTGCTTTTCAAGTTCATCAACCTGAATTTTCAGAACAACAACAGAAACAAGGAGAAACACGGAAAACACCGCCAATGCTATCTTTATTATCAGTTGAGTTTTCTTTTTCATAACTTCACACCCCGATAAATTATATTATAATAAGCACTGAAAATCAATCTAATATATTCGTATTACGACAAGACTGTATACATTGAAGCTGCAGATTCCTTTTTTACAACTTCACTAACGTCATCAACTCTCACTCTTATATTTTTGTTTCCGAGGCTTATTTCTATGATGTCTCCGATTTTAACCTGATAAGAAGCCTTGGCTTCTCTTCCGTTAACCATCACTCTCTCTGCATCACAAGCATTGTTTGCGACAGTTCTTCTCTTTATTATTCTTGATACTTTCAAATATTTGTCAAGTCTCATATTCGCTCCCTGAAAAATTAAAGCCGCTTGATGGCGGCTTCAATTCTCAAATAATTAAATTATTTATTAACAGCTTCTTTAACTGTTTTGCTTGCTACGAAAGATACTGTCTTCTTTGCCGGAATCTTAATGGCTTTCTGTGTCTTAGGATTTCTGCCTGTTCTAGCAGCTCTTGTCTTTGTTGAGAATGTTCCCAAGCCAGCGAGCTGAACTTTTTCACCAGCAACTACAGCTTCAGCAACAGCAGCAACTACAGCATTTACAGCAGCTTCAGCAGCTCTTTTTGTTGAACCAGTTTTAGCAGCAACAACTGCAACGAGATCGGTCTTATTCATAAAAAGTTACCTCTTTAAAGATTTAATTATTTTTCGATTGTTTAACCACAATCTACGTGTCCATTATAAACAAAAAATCTAATGTTTGCAATACTTTTCGGGAAAAATTGTTGCAAAAACAAGGGTTTTTGGACAAAAAACACATTTTGTCAGAAAAATGACAGCTGATTTTCCTCAATAACTGAGTCCTCATCTTCATTTTCGTCCAAAAATGAAGGTAGTTCCTTGGTGTTTTGGCTCAGGTTTGCATCAACAAGATGCTTTGTCTGTTTATAGCTTACATTGTCAAAGTCAAACGACAAAGATATCTGATTTGTTTCAGATAGTTTGTCAAGTGCATGATGGGCTTTCAGCAATTCTATTGCTGTTTTACTCAGACCAGTTCTCTCCTTCAAATCTTCAATAGAATAGAAAGGAGCTTTTTCTCTCTCTTCGACAATCTTGTTGGCAGCTGCTTCACCTATTCCGGAGAATGAACTGAAAGGAAGTCTCATCTTTCCATTTTCAGGCAGATACTTTCTTGAATCGGATTTTTCAATATCTACCGGAAGAATTTCAATCTTTCGAGCAAGCATCTCATTGACAAGCATCATGGCACTTCTTGTGTTGTTGTCATTCTGAGATCTGTCATTTCCCTTCTCATTAAGACTCTCTATGACTGACATAATATTCTTTCTACCGCTCATTGCCAGTTCGGCATCAAAACCAGCCGGTGCAGCTGTGAAATAAGCGCAATAGAACTCTAGAGGCATGTGAACCTTGTACCAGGCCAGTCTGATTGCATTGGTAACGTACGCAGCTGCATGTGCCTTCGGGAACATGTATCTGATTTTCTTCAGGCTTTCCACATACCATTCAGGCACATTCTTATCTGCCATCTTAATGAGCATATCATCAGGAAGAGGCTTACCTGCTTTGTTCTTACGGACCTTTTCCATGATGTCAAATGCATCCTTCTTTTCAAGGCCGTATTTGATGAGTGAAAGCATGATGCTGTCTCTCGTGCCTATAACCGTTGAAATATCGCATGTTCCGTCTCTGATAAGCTTGTCTGCGTTATCATTCCAAACGTTTGTTCCGTGCGTTAATCCGGATATCTGAACAAGGTCTGCAAAACATTTAGGCTTTGTTTCCACCATAACAGGCATGACAAAGTTTGTTCCGCTCTCAGGAATTCCCAGGGTTCCAATGTCAAACATTATATCTTCGGGTTTGACGCCTAATGGTTCTGTCGAAGTAAACAGTTTATATACAAGAGGATCCCTCATGGATACTTTGCTTATATCTGTTCCTGTATATTCTTCTATGTATTTCAATTTTGTCGGCACATCATGTCCAAGTTCATCGAGCTTGAGCAATAAATCATGCATGTCATTGAACGTGAAATGCGTTGTTATTGCTTTTGCATCAGTTTTATCTGCCGGGTACTGTACAGGACAGAAGTCGTATACTTCATATTCTTTAGGCACAACGACTATTCCACCGGGATGTTGTCCCGTTGTTCTCTTGACTCCAGTAATCTTACTTACAAGAAGGTTTATGACAGGCTTAGAGTAATTGAGCTTTAAGTCCTCGCAGTATCCGTTTACGAATCCGAATGCGGTTTTGGATGCAATATCCATGATTGTTCCTGCATGGAAAACGTTTTCTTTACCAAATAGTTCTTCTGTGTACTTATGTACCTTTGTCTGAACTTCACCTGAGAAGTTAAGGTCGATATCCGGTGACTTATCTCCGTAGAATCCAAGGAAAGTTTCAAATGGTATATCATGTCCGTCGCTGTTATATGGTGTTCCGCATATAGGACAATTCTTTTCAGGAAGATCGAAACCTGAACCTACTTCATTCTGAACTGAAAAATCCGAATGCTTACAATTCGGGCAAACGTAGTGAGGCGGAAGCGGATTTACTTCCGTGATGCCTGCCATGGAAGCAACAAATGAAGATCCCACTGAGCCTCTGGAACCAACAAGGTATCCTTGACTCTCGCTGTATTTTACAAGCTTTCTGGCTATCATATACAGTACTGCAAATCCATTGCCTATAATGGAGTCCAGTTCTTTGTCCAGTCGCGTCTTAACTATTTCAGGAAGCGGATTTCCATATATACTTTCTGCTGTCTGATAACAGATGTTGTGAAGGTCATCTTCTGCGCCTTCCATTTTAGGCGTGAAAGTTCCGTCAGGATATGGTTTGATGTCTCCTGAAATTGAGTCGGCTATTTTGTTCGTGTTTTCAACAACAACTTCATATGCTTTTTTCTCACCGAGATATGAGAATTCTTTCATCATTTCATCGGTGGTTTTGAAGTACAGTTCTTCGTCTTCTTCCAGCTCTGAATATTTCATTCCGCGCTGAAGAACTCTTCTGCAGACACTGTCCCATGGATTCAGATAATGCACATCTCCAGTCGCAACAACCGGAATGTTCATCTCTTCGCCGAGTTTGACTATCTGGCGGTTAATATTCCGCAGATCTTCTTCGGACATTGACCCGTTTCTTACGTAGAATCTGTTGTTTGAAACTGGCATTATTTCAAGGTAATCGTATAGTTCAGCAATGGACTTTATTTCATCCCAGCTCTTACCTGAATAAATAGCCTGGAATATCTCGCCCCTTTCACATGCAGAACCTATTATAAGCCCTTCTTTGTGTGTCTGAAGCACGAGCTTCGGTATTCTTGGTACTCTGTTGAAGTATTCAATATACCCGTATGAAACCAATTTATAGAGGTTTTTAAGGCCTACTTTATCTTTGACGAGCAATGACACGTGGTAAGGCTTAACCTTTGAAGAATCCGATGATTTTGCCATTGCAGACTCAAGGTCACTGATTGTGTTGATACCTTCGTTGACAAGCCCGGATACCATCTTTGTAAAAATGTGTCGAAGCATCTCTGTATCTGCATCAGCTCTATGGTGATCAAAATCGCCTAGTTTGTAATATTCTGAAAGGTTGTTAAGTTTGTGCTTTTTCAATGTCGGGTTGACAAACCTGGATATAGCCAGTGTGTCTATATATGTATTATCGAAAGCCAAACCATTATTCTGAGCACCAACCCTTATGAAACTGGTATCGAATCCTGCATTGTGAGCAACAAGAACCCTATCTCCAGCATACTCGAGAAACTTCTGGATTGCTTCTTTTTGAGATGGTGCGCCTTTGACATCTTCATCGGTTATTCCGGTAAGATTCGTGATAAATTCTGGAATCTGCATTTCCGGATCAGCCATTGTCTGGAATGTAGAAACAACCTCGTTGTTCTTTATTATTTCAGCACCGATTTGAATAATCTTGTCTTTTGTCGGAATAAGGCCTGTCGTTTCTATATCAAAGATGACAAACTCATCATTCAGGCTCTGATTCTTTTTCCCAAAAACGGCACGGTTTTCTTCGACTAGATAACCTTCCATGCCGTAAAGAATTTTAATGTCCTTCTTCTCGGCAGCGTGCATAGCCTCAGGATAGCCCTGAACGACACCATGGTCTGTTATTGCAACAGCCGTATGTCCCCAGCGCAACGCGGTCTCAACTGCTTGTGTTGGGGTTAAAACAGCATCCATTGCAGACATGATTGTATGAAGATGGAGTTCAACTCTCTTTTTGCCCGGATAAGTGTCTTCCCTGTATACTCTCTTTATGATTGCTATGTCCTGAGGAAACAGCGTCAGTTCCCTGTTAATGTCTTTTTCATCGCGTTCAACTTTTCCGTGAATTGCAACACAGAATCCGTTGTTAAGGTTGTCAACATCTTCGTTGTTGACTCCGGTTATTTTACAGAGTACTGCACCTTCATCATCGGTAACGGTAAATGTGTATATCTTGCCGTGGTTTCTTGTCTCTCTCATCTCGAAAGCACAAATCTGTCCCATTACGACAATGTTGCTGAAAGGCTTGCATACAAAGCCTGCAGGGGTTGGAGTAAAATCAAAAGATTTGCCCCAGATAATCTTTGCAGAACTTGTGTCGAATACCATGTTTCCGACATAGTGATATCCTCTGTCATCTTTCATGTATTCTTTCGGCTGGTCGCCAATAAACGGCTTTTTTTCTACGAAAGCAGCCGCTGTGGTCTCATATATCTCTTTGTACTTTACTTCTCTTTCACGCAGAATACTCTCTTCGTATTCGGGATCCATATCTGAACCATCATCTACAACAACTCCGATATTGAATCCGAATTCTTTGTAGATTATATCTTCAATGACTCTCGAGATATCCGTTTTTCTGACAAAGTCCGCGCCGGCAAATCCGAATGATGCTCTGACCACAACATTATTTGTTGCACTGTCATAAACCACTTCGGATACAAAGATGTCTGATATTATGTTTTTTCTCTTGAGGTCATCCAGTATTTCATTCAAATAGTCGGGCTCGAACAATTCCTTCTTATATTTTGGATGAATTGTGGCTCCGGTAAGCTTGTATGCTTTTGCGAGACCAATTTCCATTGGGAAAATAATCTTTCTCTTGCTGTGTAGAGAATCGAATTCCACGTCAAGTTCAAGTAGTTTTTTCTCTTTGTCGACTCGTATGCTCAGAATATTTGAATTGACTGCCGCCTCCATTAGCCCTTTGCCGGGTGTAAAATCCGGAAACTTGTCTTTAATATTCATCGGTATTCTCTCAATAAACCAGTTTCTTTATTTCTTCAATTAATACATTTGTTATTTCGGATTCATCTATCTTGCGAACGATTTCGCCATGTCTGATCAACATTGCACATTTCTTGCCGCCTGCAAATCCAATATCTGCCTCTTTTGCCTCGCCCGGACCATTGACAATGCATCCCATGGCTGCAACTTTGAGACTTCTTTTTATGTCTTTCAGTTCAGATATCCTTGATTTCAGTTCATTGACTATGGGAACAAGATCAATCTGCGTTCTTCCGCAAGTCGGACAAGAAACAACTTCGATGTGTTTTTCATCAGAAAAGCCGAGCGAAATAAGAAGTTTTTTTGCTGCACTTACTTCTTTTTCAGGTGCATCCGTCAAAGATATTCTTACTGTGTCACCGATTCCGTTCAGCAATAATGCTCCGAGGGCTGATGATGATTTAATCAACGCATCGTCTCCGCAACCGCTTTCAGTGACGCCTATATGCAGAGGATAATTACATCTCTCTGCTACAATCTTGTTTGCCAGGAAAGTTCCTGTTGCCGAACTGGATTTTATAGATATGACAATATCATCATAGTCAAATATCTCAAGAAGACTTGCGTTAAACAATGCACTCTCTGCGAGAGCTTCCGGTGTGGGTGAACCGAATTTTTCAAGCAGATGCTTTTCAAGAGAACCGCTGTTTACTCCTATCCTTATAGGAATATTTCTCGGTTTACAAGCATCTACTACTGCCTTGATGTTTTCCTGTTCACCTATGTTGCCTGGATTGATCCTTATTTTGTCAACTCCGACAGCTGCAGATTCTACTGCAAGCTTGTAGTCAAAATGGATGTCTGCAACAAGAGGCAAATCCGGATATTTTTCCTTGATGGCTGCGACTGTTTTTACACATGACATATCAGGTACAGCAACCCTGACAATGTCGCATCCTGCATCGATCAGTCTTTTAGTCTGAAGAATGCATTTTTCAATATCGTGGCTGTCTGTATTGAGCATGGACTGAACAGCAATAGGATTGCCGTATCCTATGTGAAGTTTTCCGACTTTGACCACTTTTGTTTTTCTTCTTATAGAATTGTAATCCATGGCAAACACCTCAATTGAAGAAACTTAAAATATCTTTGAACGTAACGTACAGCATAAGGAGAATCAGGAGAGCAAAAACAACCATGTTCATTATTCCCTGTACTTTCATGCTTATTCGCTTCTTTGTTATCCACTCGATAAGCATTATGAGAATTCTGCCTCCGTCGAGTGCGGGTATTGGAAGCAAATTGAATATTCCTAAGTTCATGGCAATTATGACGAATATACTGAACAGTGACGTTGCACTTGTTTCCGCTGCTTCGACCATTACCTTGGTGATTCCAACCGGGCCTGACATCTGATTAATATTGAACTTTCCAGTTATCAGTCCCCACAGTGAATCATACACCATTCGTATTGATACGATGGAACGGTAGAACGAATCTTTTATCACCATTCCTAACGTCTTGTCAGTCTCAGTAAAGTTAAAATCTCTTACGCCAATATCAATCCCAGATGCATTTTCTGTAGGAAAAACAACATCGTGCAGTACAACTCTTTCTCCATCCCTTTCGACAACAATATCAACAGGGTTTGCACCCTTCCACTGAATGTCATATGCGAGTTCATAAGCAGTATGAACGTTGTTTCCGGCAAACTGGACAATTACATCGTTTTCTTTAAGTCCATAAGTATTTGATGTCGACCACTCGGCAAAGTTTGATACTTTCGGAGCAAATAGTTGAGCTGAAAAAGCAACGATAAAGAACATGACTATAAAACCGACAACGATATTAGTCAGTCCGCCCGCAATTGTTATTATGATTTTCTGGTATACAGGTTTGTTGTAGAATGAATTCGGGTCTTCAGATACTTCATCCTCCCCCGGCATGCTTACAAATCCGCCAATGGGAAACAATCTCAAAGAATACCTTATGTTTGTTTTCTTTGAAACTCTGGACAGAATTTTCGGTCCCATCCCCAAAGCAAATTCTTCAATTGTTACGTGAAAAATACGTGCAAATGTGTAGTGCCCGAGTTCGTGGACAAATATCAGGAAGCCGAATAAAAGGATTGCTATCAGTATGTACAATACTATCATGAAATGAACTTCTTCGAATATTCCTTTGCTATTGATTTTGCCTCGTCATTGGCCTTCAGAATGTCATCCAATGACGGGTTAGTTAAATTATTGAATGAGTTAGTCACATGAGCGACTATTTCATTAATGTCGGTCAATTTGATCTTTCTTTCCAGGAACAGTTCAACTGCCGTTTCGTTTGCTGCGTTGAGCACACAAGGAATAATGCCGTCTTTTCTGAGTGCTTCCCTTGCGAGTGCAAGCAACGGGAATGTTTCTGTGTCAGGCTCACTGAATGTGAGTTTGCCTATATCCTGAAGCTTGATTCTCTTTCCGCAAGACTCGGTTCTGAACGGATACTCGATTGCGTATTGAATCGGGAAACGCATGTCAGGTGCAGACATCTCTGCCTTTATTGTTCCATCTTTGAACTCTACCATTGAATGGATGATGCTTTCTCTGTGAATCAGAACATCAATCTTTTCATCAGGTATACCGAAGAGTCTGGAAGCTTCAATTACTTCCAGTCCTTTGTTCATTAATGTGGCACAGTTGACGGTTATGACCTTGCCCATCTTCCAGTTAGGATGAGTAACTGCCTGTTCTGGTGTGACTTTTTCAAGCTGTTCTCTTGTATATCCGTAGAAGGCACCTCCGGAACAAGTGATTATTAGCCTGTCAATATTCTCGGGCGGTTCACCGTTAAGACACTGGAAAATTGCACTATGCTCGCTGTCGACTGGGACAATATGCGAACCATATTTGAGTGATGTTGCAGCAATTACATTGCCTGCTGCAACCAGAGACTCTTTATTTGCAAGACCAAGTCGTCTGCAGTGTTTGAGTGCACTGATTGTCGGCAATAGTCCTGCTATTCCTCCGATTCCGTTAATACATACACTTGAGCGTGCATTTGACAGCATTTCATCAATGCTCTGGGGACCGCAGAATATTTTTGTGTTGTTCTTTTTTGCAGCATCTTTTATGACATCATCAACGACAGCGCTTGAAACTGCACAGTATTTTGGCTTGTATTTTTCAATTTGTTTTGATGCCAAATCAACATTTCTTCCAAATGCAATGCCATCAACAGGCATGCCTAGATGTTCAGCCACTTCGAGTGCCTGAACTCCGATGGAACCGGTTGAGCCAAGTATGGATATTCTTTCTTCATTACTCATAGAAAATCATCACCTTGCAAACTGCGTTTAATACAAATAAGAAAACCGATACCGGAATTGCGGAATCAAATCTGTCAAGTATTCCGCCGTGTCCCGGCAAGATTGTTGCAAAATCTTTGATTCCGTGTTCTCTCTTTAGATATGACATAATCAAATCGCCGAATTGAGACAATACAGATGCAACGAGGCCTGCAATAATCAGTGCAACCCAGTTCACTTGGAGAGAATGGATATTGCTTACAATCAGACCGAATACAACAAATGAAATGATGCATACAACAATTCCGCCTATTGCACCCTCAACTGTTTTTTTGGGGCTGACCGTCGGTATGAGCTTGTGTTTGCCGAGAAAACGGCCCACAAAATATGCTCCGGTATCAGTCAACCATGCACCTATAAACACCAGCAGGTACAAATAGTTTCCATATGTATCCGTAGAGTATCTTAAAAGAACGATGCTTGTAAAGCCAAATACAATATAGAACGCAAGCGTCAACAATTCTGCTGTCTGAGCAATTCTTACAACGCCTCTGGATAACATGGATACCGACAGTATGATAAACACAAAACAGATTACAGCTGCTAACCCATACTGTTTCAGCCAAGGAGCATCGCCAAATATGGTTATGGCGACCATCAGGGCTGCGGAAAATACAAATACAGGGATGATGATCCAGAACTTTTTGCTTAATCCAATGCATTTGCTTGACTCAAACAAAGCCATCATGGTCAAAAGGAAAATCAAACCTATGAAAATGTATTTGCCTACTTCGGCCCCTGAAAAAACCAAGACAGGAACGAATACTGCAAGAGCTATAACAGCCGTCAGAATTCTTTTAAGCATTTTTTACGCCTCCGAAGTTTCTCTGACGTGTCTTATATTGCTCGATTAGTTCATCGACTTCCTTCTTAGAGAAATCAGGCCAGAGAGTCTTCGTGAAGAACAGTTCTGAATATGCGGACTGCCACATAAAATAATTGGACAATCTGTATTCGCCTCCAGTACGGACAATCATATCCGGAGGAGGCATTATCCCAGTATAAATGTTGTTGGTAATGTCTTCTTTTGTAATATGGGTTTTGCCTTCAGCAATGAGTTTGTTTACAGCATTTACGATTTCATCCTGTCCGCCGTAGTTGATACAAACACCAAGTGTTCTGTCCCATTTACTTGTTACTTCTTCTGTTTCTGCTACTTTATCCTGGAACTCCTGTGAAAATACACTTCTGTCTCCAAGGAATCTGACACGCAATCTGTTCTCTTCATTTTCCTTGATGCATGTATTCATATAGTCATAGCATATCTTGAAAATGCCATCTACTTCTCTCTTCGGTCTGTTCCAGTTTTCGGTTGAAAAGACATAGCAAGATACGTATTTGATGTTCAATACATCAATGCAGTATCTGACAATTTCTCTAAACTTCTTTGCACCCTCGACGTGACCGAGTTCACGCGGCAGCAGACGCCTTTTTGCCCATCTGCCGTTTCCATCCATTATGAAGGAAATGTGATTCAGGGTGTTTTCTTTTTTATCTGCCATTGAATCCTCCTGATGTTCAAATACGGCTGCTCCTGCAGCCGCTTTGATTAGATTTCCATTATGTCTTTGTTCTTCTTT
Source organism: Clostridiales bacterium (assembly GCA_024693345.1). GTDB lineage: Bacteria > Bacillota > Clostridia > Oscillospirales > CAG-272 > CAG-841. Next base: position 40,677 of record JAILLB010000122.1, on the reverse strand, counting down.
TCAGTGACCTTGTCAACTTCTACAATATACTTGTCTGTGAGATCCTGGACTTCTTTTTCGGAAATCTTCTGCTCATCTTCTGTGATGGTTGAATTCTTTTTCATGTTTCTTATTGCATCAATTGCATCTCTTCTTATGTTACGTACTGCAACTTTTGCTTCTTCACCCATCTTGGAGACCTGTTTCTGAAGTTCTTTACGTCTTTCTTCTGTCAGTGACGGGAATGACAGTCTTATGCTTGTTCCGTCGCTCTGAGGGTTGATTCCGAGGTTGCTCTCATTGATAGCTCTCTCCACTGATTTGACAAGACTCTTGTCCCAGGGGGTAATGAGGAGTGTTCTTGCGTCAGGAATTTTTACGTCGCCTACCTGTGTGATAGGGGTCGGAACTCCCCAGTAATCGATTTTGATCTGGCTGAGAACATTGGGGTTTGCTCTGCCTACTCTTATTGTTTCAAGAGACGTGCTGTATGATGCAATCGTCTTTTTCATTTTGTCTTCGTAAATATTTGTGTCAAGTTTCATTTTGTGCCTCCTACAATTGTTCCTATTTTTTCGCCGAGAACGGCTCTATATATGTTCTCTGGATTGTCCAGACCAAACAACAAAATCGGGATGTGATTCTCCATTGAGAATGATGTCGCTGTAAAGTCGAGAGCGGCAAGTCCTTTGCTGAGAATGTCAATATACTCAATCTGTGGTATTTTCTTTGCATTAGGATCTTTCTTTGGATCAGCTGTATATACACCGTCAACGTTCTTTGCAAGGAGAGCTATATCCGCATTTATTTCGGCAGCTCTTAATACTGCTGCTGTATCAGTTGAGAAGAAAGGCGAACCGATTCCGCAACCGAATATAACCACAATACCCTTGTTTAAATGGGAGATTGCGCGGTTTCTTATATACGGCTCGGCAAATCTTTCCATGTCTACCGCAGTCATTACTCTTGTCGGTACATCCATGTGCTCGAAAACATCCTGAAGTGCCAGACAGTTTATTACCGTTGCGAGCATTCCCATGTGATCGGCACGTGTTCGATCCATGCCTGCGCCCTGTCTTCCTCTCCAAATGTTGCCTCCGCCCACGACGATGCTCACCTGTGTTCCTATGTCGACGCATTTCTTTATGACTTTGCATACTTTCTCAACGTAGTCAAAGTCGATGATGCCGTCCTTTGAGGCAAGTGCTTCGCCCGACAGTTTAATCAATACCCTTTTGTAAGCTGGCTTGTCCATGATTGATCCTCCAAATCAGTTAATAATGTTCAATAAGTCTTCGGGACTGGATAAAATCATTTCAGCCCCACTCTGAATCAAAGTGGCTTTGTCTCTAAAACCCCATGATACAGATATACAGTCAAGATTTGAATTTCTGGCTGTCAATATATCTACTTCGGAATCACCGATATACACTGCATTTTCAGAAGAAGAACCAAGCATATCCAGCGCTTTGTAAACCATTTGAGGGTTAGGCTTTCTTGGAGTCTGTTCGCTCTCTCCAACTGCTATGTCTATAAGGTTGCCGAAATATTTTACTTTCAATTCCTGTACGGCGTAGTCTGTCTTGTTTGATACTATTGCCGTTTTCAGACCGATTCTTTTGAGTTCTTTCAGTACATTGATTATGCCTTCATAAGGTTTTGTTTCTACTGCACAATTTGCAACATAATCGTCCTTGAACTCTTTAACCATTGTTTCGAATTCCGGATTGTCTGAGCCGTTGGGAACGTTCAACTCTATGAGTCTTCTGACGCCGTTGCCCAGACATTGCATGGTTCTCTCCTTGTCCACCGGGCGATATCTGCGCTTAACCAAAACCCTGTTAAGGCTGTTCTTTAAGTCGTCTGCGGTATCAAGGAGTGTCCCGTCCAGATCAAAGACTATTGTGTCAATAACTTTCTTTTTCTGATCACCTGTTTTTATGAGCAGTTCAGATTGTCTCATTGAAACTCTGGAACCGGCAGAAATAGATTTGGTAATAAAACTGTTGCCGCCTATTACGACATTGTCTCCAATGATAGTTTCACCGCCAAGGATTGACGCACCTGAGTAAATTGTGACATTATCTCCGATTGTAGGATGTCTCTTCACTCCTGCGAGTTCCTGTCCTCTCTTTGTAGACAATGCGCCGAGTGTGACTCCTTGGTATATCTTGACATGGTTACCTATTACTGTAGTTTCACCGATAACTATTCCGGTTCCGTGGTCGATGAAGAAATACTCTCCGATGACTGCACCCGCGTTTATATCTATGCCTGTTCTGCTGTGAGCATATTCTGTCATGAGTCTCGGAATCGCAGGTATATTCTCGCCATAAAGAACATGTGCCAGTCTGTACACGAATATTGCCAATGCGCCCGGATATGAGGTTACGACTTCTGCTTTTGATTGCGCAGCCGGGTCCCCCTGGTATATGGCCTCAACATCGGTAAAAAGTATTTTCTGAAGAGCCGGAAGTTTTGAAACAAACAACTTACAAGTTTTATCAGCTTTTTCTTTTATTTTGTCTTCTGGCAAAACGCCTTCAAATCTGAGTGCAACAACAATCTGTTCATTCAGCTTTTCTGAGATTTCATATAGGAGGTTCTGTGAATAATCATCGTATGAAGACAGAGTTTCTTTCCCAAAGTATCCAGGGAAAAGCAATCTTCTTAAATCCTTGATAATCGAAATAATCTCTTCCCTTGATGGATAATTGTTGTGACAACTCTTTTCGAATATATCCTGAGTTTTGCAGTTTTGCTTCAATTCCGATGAAGTGTTCTTGATAACCTCATCCAAATCATTAAACATCGGTTCTTATTTTCCTTCTCTTAAAAAGTCTATCATGGATTTCGGGTCATCTGACGTGAATATGGCATTTCCCATGACTATTATGTCAGCACCTGCATCTGTTACGAGTTTGAGCGTTTCTCTGTTTATTCCGCCGTCAACTTCAATCGGTACTCTGAATCCTGTCTCTCTTGAAATCTCATGAGCTGTTCTTATGCTGTCCAGTGTGCTCTCAACAAGTTTCTGCCCGCCAAAGCCGGGATGTACTGTCATAATCAGGAACATGTCCAGTTTGTCTTTGAATTCTCTGAGAACTTCGGCAGAAGTCTCGGGACTTACCGCCATACATGCTTTTATGCCATGAGATTTTATCCTGTCAATAACTTCCATGTGGTTCTTGCAAGATTCGTAATGGAAAGATATTGAATCAGCACCCGCATCAACAAACTGGTCTATGTATTTTATCGGGTCAATTATCATCAAATGGACATCAAAAGGCAGCTTGGTACACTTGCGTATTGATTTGACAACGGGCAAGCCGAAAGAGATATTCTTTACGAATACTCCGTCCATTATATCTAGATGAAGCATGTCTGCTCCCGCCTTCTCAACCCGCTCTATTTCATGAGCAAGATTGGAGAAATCCGCAGCTAAAAGCGATGGTGCAACAAGATTACTCATTTTACCCCCTGATTGTCATTGCCTGACTGTTTTTTGAGTCTGATGGTGAATCGGCAATATTTGTTATATTCGCTCTCTGCTTTTATGCTTCCGCCGAGAGCTTCAGTGATTGTTTTTGCTATGTAAAGTCCAAGACCTGTTCCTGATTTGTCCAGGCCCCTGCTCTTGTCACTCTTATAGAATCTGTCAAAAACATGAGGTAGGTCTTCTACAGATATTCCTATGCCTTCGTTGTATACAGAAACTGAAACGTATTCCTTTTCATCTTTGATTGTAATGATGTATTTGCCATTGTCTTTTGAAAACTTTACTGCATTGTCACAAAGGTTGTACAGAACCCTGTATATAGCATCCTTGTCGGAATAGACGAATAACTTGTCATCAGGAGCATTGAATTCGATATCAAGTTTCTTTGCGTCTATCCTCGTCTCAAAAGTCAAAAGAATGACTCTGGCTGTCTCGGTTATATCAAACTGCGAATAATCAAATTTCTTGGTTCCAGATTCAAGTCTAGAAATATCCAGCAAGTCAGTAACCAGCCTTGAAAGACGCTTGACTTCCTGTTGAATCAGTCCAAGGTAGTATGATTGTTTCTCCGGCGGGATTGCGCCGTCAAGAATGCCGTCAATAAAGCCTGATATAGTTGTCATAGGCGAGCGCAGATCGTGGGATACGTTTGCAAGAAAACTGCTTCGCATGTATTCCAAATCAGACAAGGAGTCTGCCATGGAGTTAAATGCTTTTGCCAATTCAGCAACTTCATCTTCACCTTTGACAGGGATTCTCTGATCGAAATTTCCTTCAGAATAGTTTTTGGTCGCTATTCTCATTTGTTTCAAAGGAGCGGATATTCTTTCACTTATAAAGTAGACAGCGACAAAACTTGCTATCATGACTCCCAAGCTTACAAAAATAATTGTCTTAATAGTTGTGGCTGTCAGATTATCAATACTTTCTCTCTCAAAACAGATTATGAGAGAACCAACTGTTTCACCTGATGGCTGTTTTATGGATGACACATGAGCAACATTGATTTTTCCAAGCACCCCGTTAAGATCAGTCGACATAACGAAAGCATCATCCGAACCAATCTTCTCAATAATCTTGCTGTCCTCGATTTTGCCTTCAAACATCCTATCTGTGGAAAGAAGAACAGTTCCCTCTGCATCCGTGATAAAAATTATCATTCTTTCATTGTTCTTTGAGATGATGTTTATCATTCCGTACAGATCATTCTTGTTTTCAAACACAAACTTTTCAAGGCTTGTCGATCTTGGATAATAATCCTTGATCTCTGCCATTATGTAGTCTTTACAAAGATTGCTTGTGTTTTGAACTATCTGGTCTTTCTGCATTCTTGATGATCTTATTGTCATCGATGTCAGTACTATTGTTAGAATAAGAAAACTAACAAAATTTATCACCAGAAAAGCCGTCAAGTATCTTTTAAAAATGCTTTTTTTCAAAATGCTTACCTCATATTTTGCCTGGCATTATTCATTGACTTCGAATTTGTAACCAACACCCCAGACTGTTTTGAGTTGCCATTTGTCGCTGATACCTTCGAGTTTCTCTCTCAGTCTTTTTACATGAACATCAACCGTTCTCGAATCACCGAGAAAATCAAATCCCCAAACTTTGTCAAGAAGCTGATCTCTCGTAAAAACGTGATTGTAGTTTGATGCAAGAAAATACAAAAGTTCCAATTCCTTTGGAGGAATATCCAGAGACTGTCCGTCAAGAATGAGAACATATTTGTCAAGCGAAATCTCAATTTTGTCAAACTTGACTGTCTTTTCCTCATTGCTTGATTTATTGTTCTGACATCTTCTCAAAACCACTCTGATTCTGGCGAGAAGTTCTTTCATGTCGAATGGCTTTTCCATATAGTCATCTGCACCGAGTTCAAGACCGACCACTCTGTCTATTACTTCACCTTTAGCACTGAGCATAATTATTGGTTTGGATGAGATTTCTCTTATTTCTCTGCAAACCTGCCATCCGTCTTTTTGTGGCATCATTATGTCGAGCAATACTAAATCCGGGTCATAACTCTTGAATGTCGATATGCCTGCAGCTCCGTCATTTGCTGTAGCTACATCATATCCCTCGTTTTCCAGATAAAGCTTGATTGCCTCGCATATATTTCTATCATCATCGATTGTTAGAATCTTCGTGCTCATGATATATCCTCTCGTTTTATTGGATTGGGAGCGTTTTGCTTTTTGTATTATATCATAGCAGTACACGTAAAGTAAAGGGCGCACATGCGCATACGTGTAAATATGTTATGAACTCAATGTGGCGAATTTGTGCATTAATAATGCGGAAATGTTGAGAATGATAATCCGACATGATATAATGAATGTGAAAAATACAGGATGTTGCGGAATACTATATTCACAACTATTCACAAGGAGAAATAATAATATGAAATTAGGAATTGTCGGTCTTCCGAATGTTGGAAAAAGCACATTGTTTAATGCAATCACAAACGCAGGTGCTGCTTCGGCAAATTACCCTTTCTGCACTATCGATCCTAACATAGGAATGGTAACTGTTCCGGACAAGAGGCTTGATGTACTTGCTGATATGTACCACCCGGAAAAATATACTCCTGCAGTTATTGAATTTGTCGATATTGCCGGATTGGTTGCGGGTGCTTCTAAAGGCGAGGGCCTTGGTAATATGTTCCTTTCACACATTCGTGAAGTAGATGCAATAGTTCATGTGGTGAGATGTTTCAGCGATACAGATGTCATCCATGTTGAAGGTTCTGTCGATCCGATGAGAGATATAGAAATAATCAACCTCGAGCTGATTTATGCTGATCTCGAACAGATTGAAAAAAAGATTGCAAGAACTGAAAAACTTGCCAAAGGTGACAAGAAACTCCTCTCTGCCATTGACACTCTCAACCACATCAAAGATGTTCTCAACAGCGGAAAATCCGCAAGAACAATAGATCTTTCAGAAGATGACAAAGAATTGTTGTCCGATGTGAACCTCTTGACACTTAAGCCTATCATTTATCTGGCAAACATAAGCGAGAGCATGCTGTCTGGCGGATTTGAAGACAGTGAGATGTTCAAGAAGATTAAAGAATTTGCGGCAAGTGAAGGTTCAGAAGTAATATCTGTATGTGCTCAGGTTGAGGCTGAACTAGCAGAACTTTCGCCAGAAGACAAGCAGTCATTCCTAGAAGATTACGGAATTCAGGAGAGCGGATTAAATGCTCTTATCAGAGCAAGCTATCACCTTCTCGGTTATATCAGTTTCCTGACAGCAGGACCGAAAGAAGTCAGAGCATGGACTATTGTCAGAGGAACAAAAGCTCCTCAGGCAGCAGGAAAAATACACTCGGATATGGAAAGGGGCTTTATAAGAGCAGAAGTTGTATCATTTGATGATCTTGTCAATTGTGGTTCGATGAATGCCGCTAAAGAAAAAGGCCTCGTAAGAAGCGAGGGCAAAGATTACGTGATGCAGGACGGAGATATCGTTCTTATAAGGTTTAACGTTTGATATGGAAAAACTAAGAATAGGCTGTCACCTCTCAACATCAGGCGGTTATGCCCAGATGGGAAATGACGCAGTCAGTATAAATGCCAATACTTTTGCATTCTTCACAAGAAACCCGAGAGGTGGAGCTGCAAAAGAAATTGAAGCTGAAGATGTGGATAAGTTCATTGCAATTGCGAAAGCAAATGACATAAAGAATCTTGTTGCCCACGCACCATATACCCTGAACCCGTGCTCTTCAACAGACAGCACCCGTGAGTATGCCAAAGAGATGATGCTTGATGACATGAAAAGAATGGAATATACCCCCGGAAACTATTACAATTTTCATCCCGGCAGTCATACTGGTCAAGGACTTGAAATCGGAATTCAGGAAATAGTCGAACTGCTTGACGAAGTACTTCCAACCGCCAAAAATACAACTGTATTATTGGAAACAATGGCGGGAAAAGGATCAGAAGTGGGCGGAAGATTCGAGGAGTTGGCCGAGATTATACGCAGGGTAAAAAACAACTCCAATCTTGGAGTGTGCATGGACACATGCCATATATGGGATGCGGGATATGACCTTCATGATCTTGACAAAGTATTCCATGAATTTGATGATGTTGTCGGTCTTGAAAGACTGAAAGCAATTCACATTAATGACAGCAAGAATCCAATAGGTGCTCACAAGGACAGACACGAAAAGATTGGGCAGGGCTATATAGGTTTAGATATATTGTCCAACGTGATAAACCACGAAGCCACAAGAGGTATTCCCTTCATTCTTGAAACTCCAAATGAACTTGATGGATATAAACAAGAGATTGAACTCTTGAGGAATAAATACAAAGGATAAAATAAATCCGGTACCAAATTCATGGTACCGGATAATTATTTATGCTTGTTATGAAACAACAACGTTTATTGTTGCAGACTTTACTGTTGTTTTGTCCAGAACATTGATTGTTGTTTCGCCAACTGCAACCCCTGTGACTGTTCCGTCAGCTTGATTGACAATGGCTATTGCTGAGTCTGATGAAGATACATACCAAACGCCTGAATCTTTAAAATCTGTCGAATAAGTCACATTTAAAGGTTTCACGGAAAAATAACTTGTATAATCAACAGTTTGTCCGACTTTAATGTTTATGGTGGTTTGAACAGTTTCAATGGATTCAACAACCGTCGGGCTGGAATTGAACAGATTCTTAAACAGAGGTGTGGTGAATGCAATTACAACGAGAGCAACAACAAGTGTCACAGCCAGGGCTATGACCACGATAAGGAGCGTCTTGTTTGTTGCAAGTGTACTCTTCTTTTTCTTTTGAGGTTCATCGTCGGGTTCATCGAAATCTATTACAGATGGATCGCGATCGGGTACATCGTTTGAAGGTCTGTTTTCGTCCTTTGGTGCTCCATCATCTTCACCACCGGCGCCGCCAAGATTAATAATCTCTGCCGCAGCAAGAAGATTGGTATCTTCGAGGTTCTGTTTCTTTTCCTGAGCAGGTTTCGGCCTGGATTTCTGGGTCATTGCATGGTCTCTTGCAGTGTATGTCTCGGGATGCAGGTCAGCTGAAGCATCGCCTCTCAGAATTGTTCTTGTTGAGTCATAAACCAAAAAGTCATGAATGATTTGTCTTGTGAAGGATAAATCCTCTTTATCATTTGAACCGGCATAATACCTTATGCTCATCATTATGCAGCTTCTTACTGAATTCAATTTATCTTCAATGACATTTTCTGCATGGTTAACTGCCCATGCAATCATGCTCGGTTTCATATATAGGAAGTAATAAGCATAAGCACAAATCTTTTCCTGTGCGGGCAATTCTCTGAGCATTGACGGGATAGCCATCTTGACTGTTTCGCTGTATACAGCAGAATCTATCATTTCATCCGGATCTGCCTCTGTAACACCAGCGACATTTGTAGCTTTTGATTTGGTCCAGTCGAGATATTCGGGAGATGATGACAATTTCATAGAACAGGTGTATATCGTTGCAATGTTCAGCATTTTTACAAAATCTGCACCAAGTTCGATATTGTTCTTTTCAACGTTTCCGAAAGCCATTGTAAATGAATCATCGGCATACTGCTCATAGTCATAATCATCTGACAGTACATTTTTGCACACATACAAAACTGGCTTTACGTAAGCATTGTAAATTTCTTTCTTTATTTCTTCCTTGCGAGTGTCATCACAAGTGTGCATCTCTTTCAATAAATCATTGAGTCTCTCTTTGTTCACATGATGCTCCTATTCTATCAAAGATACTTCTTCAAACCATCCGGAAGGTCAGCTTCATCAATTGATGCTGTAATGACCAGATCGATGGAATCTTTTGCTGCAAATTCAGCTGCTTTGTTAACGAATTCTTCGAATGAAGATACATTGTTTTGACAAATTTTGAGAGCTGAATCAATGAATACGTGCTTTATATCATAGTTGGATGCGCAAACACCAGTTACAAATCCGTACAGTGCTTCACCGCTTTCAACTGAATACTCCTGAACATTGACTAATCTTGCACGATATGAAATGTCATAACGGAGTTTGTCTCCTTTTTCGATGCAGATGACAGATCCTTCGGATTGTTCTGCAGCTGAATTAACCATTTCAATCAGAGTTTTTGTTTTTCCGGATCCTTTAAGGCCGGCAATTAGCTTTATCATATCAGTCACTCTTTCCGGAATCGATTTGATTCGATTCCATGTTAATAATCTCTAAATTGATAATACAATATCCGCGCGAACTTTTCAAGTGAAAAAACAATTACTCTCAACTTAACGGAGAAATCACTTTTTTGATTCGCTTCTCTATTTTTATTCTCTCAACGGTCATTTCATGTCCACACTTGTTGCACTTGAGTTTAATGTCGGAACCCGCGTAAAGAACCGTCATAGTGTTACCGCCGCATGGGTGATTCTTTTTCAGTTCAATGATATCTCCCACAGAAAATTTTACCGGGTTCATGAATCCTCCTAATACCTGCCAATGGAATACTTGTCGTTTTCCAAGTAAACAATGTCCTTTGGCCGCATTTTTTCTATTGTCTCGAAAGATGTTCCGTTGAATTTCAGAAATGATTCCAAAGAAACTATTGTTGTGTCTTCTTTTAAGTACTTCATTCTGCCATTGCCTTCGATATCGTTAAAAGTCAGAAACAAATCCGCTTCGGAAGCCATAATTGTATAACGTCCGCCGAGGTCGCATATCAGCTGGACAATGTGAATCATTTCTTTAAAGTGGTATCTCTCGTATCTGTCAGATATACAGACTTTTTTTCCTCTCAAAGGCTTTTCTTCGCTTGATGGATCTGTTGGATAAACATATCTGCAGAATCTGGTGAACAGCATTTTGTTTATGGTGCCGTTTATTATACAATTGTTTTTGCCTTTTGGATTGGGCTTAATGATGTTCTTTTTGTGCTCTGTCTCATCAGAAAATCTGCTTATATAGTTCTTGAGAGAGCCTTTGCAGTTTGGATAAGTGTTAAGCAGATCATATGGTTCTTTACCATACTCTTCAGCGATTTTTTTGAATAGCTTAAATGTCAAAAGTGCATCGTTGTCGCTCTTGTGAAGTTCCATATCCATACTTATTCCGAACTTGTCACAAGCTTTTTCCAGAGATGACTGGTTCGGGTCTTCAGACAAAATTTTCAGTATTTTTTGAATATCGAAATATGTGAAATTGATGCACGGGAGATTATACCTGACACAGTCCTTTCGGATAAAATCCGCATCATTTGACACGGCGTATCCCATGACAACATGATCCGGATTTTCAAGCAGTTCTTTTATCTCTTCGTAAACATTCGGAAACGAGGGAGATTGTGTGAATTCTTCTATGGCATAAGACAGTTGTATGTCCGGACGTTTTCTCCGTCCAACCAGGAAGAATCGGTATTCCGGGTTAACCAGGATATCCCTCTTTTCCACAATGTTCAACTCCTCATCGGCAATGATATAGCCAAATGAGCAAATTGCACCTTTTCCTCCATCCGAACACTCTATGTCAAATGAAAGATATCTCATGTGGATTCCTTTGAGTAATTATTTGGATAACTTTTCCAGTCTTTCGTTTATAGATTTTGTTGCCTCTTCATAACCTGGTTTTCCAAGGAGTGCAAACATGTTTTTCTTGTATGCTTCAACTCCGGGCTGGTTGAACGGATTGATGCCGAGCATGTATCCGGACACTGCACATGCAAACTCAAAGAAGTAAACCAGATAACCGAAATCATATGCGTTTCTGGATGTTATTTCTATTGCAATGTTAGGAACATTTCCGTCAACATGAGCAAGTGCTGTTCCAAGTACTGCCTGCTGGTTAACATAGTTGATTGTCTTTCCTGCAACGAAATTGAGTCCGTCAGCATTTGTTTTGTCCGCTTCTATAACAAAGTTGTCTTCGATGTTGACATTAATTACAGTTTCGAAAAGAGTTCTCTGTCCTTCCTGAATGTACTGGCCCAGCGAGTGAAGATCTGTTGAGTAAATAACGGATGCTGGATACAATCCTTTTCCGTCTTTTCCTTCGCTTTCTCCGTACAACTGTTTCCACCATTCACAGAACATTGTCATAGAAGGATCGTTTGATGCAAGAAGTTCAATGTTCTTGCCTTTTCTCAGAAGGAGATTTCTGATACAAGCGTACTTAACGCATTCGTTCGTTTCATTAAAGTTCTTGGAATATTTGTCAGCAGCGGCTTTTGCACCTTCAAACATCTCATCAAGATCAATTCCTGCAACAGCTATCGGTAGAAGGCCCACAGCACTGAGTACTGAATATCTGCCTCCGATATCATCCGGTACTACGAAGCTTTCGTATTTATATTCTTCAGCCTGCGGTCTGAGAGCTCCTTTTTTAGCATCGGTGGTTACAAATATTCTTTCGTTTGCAGCTGCACCATACTTCTTTTCAAGCATGCTTCTCAGTACTCTGAAGGCAATTCCGGGTTCAGTGGTAGTTCCTGACTTAGATATGACGTTAATGCAAACATCTTTTCCTTCACAGAGCTCAATTACATCTCTCATGTGAGAAGAACTGATGTCGTTACCAATGAAATATATGTTTGGGGTATCTTTTTTCTTTTCGTTATAAAGATTTCCTTTTACAAACTCAACGGCAGCTCTTGCTCCGAGATATGAACCGCCTATTCCGATTACAAGGAACACATCGCATGTATCCTGAATCTTTTTGGCAGCCTTTTTGATTCTTTCATACTCTTCCATGTCATGGTCATATGGAAGATTAACCCATCCTAAAAAGTCTGATCCCTGACCGTTTTTGTTTTTTACAAGATCAAACGCGTATTTTGCTTCGTCAATGACTGCAGCATAATCGAAACTTGAAATGAATTTGCCCAAGTATCTGTCTGAAAATGAAAATGCCATTTTACACCTCTATTATTATCGGTTATATACAACCGTATTATTGCAATTTCAGCCCGTCAATGCTGCCTTTTTCCATGGCGAGCATTATTCTGTGCTTTAAGCCTTTGTTGTTCTTTTCCAGGCTGTTCAGAAGCCTTTTTATGTTTTCCCTCTCGCTGTTTTTGTCTTCAGGACAACTGTTTTTCAATACCTCTATGTCATTTGAGGAAATGAAATACTTTATTGTTGACTCCTTTGTCTCAATCAGAGGTCTTATTACTGTGACTCCTGTATCTTCCATCTTTGAAACAGGGGAAAAGCACCCCAGCCTTCCCTCAAAAAACAGATTGAGAATGAATGTTTCGACAGCGTCGTCGAAATGATGTCCCAAAGCCAGTTTTTTTATTCCATTCTTCTCCGCATATGAACAAAGTGCACCGCGCCTCATTCGTGAGCACAAAGAACAAGGATTGCTCTCTTTTCTCTCTTTGAAGATAATCTCGGCAATATCTGTCTTTTCAACGTGAAAAGGAACTTTGTATCCATTGCAAATGGCTTCAATTCCGGAGAAATCCATTGAATCTCTTCCAATTGATTGAAACTGCATGTCTACGGCAATTGCCTGAACATCAAAACGCTTTGGATAAAACCTTCTGAGTTCACACATGGCATAGAGCAACGAAACGGAATCTTTTCCTCCGGATACACCGACCAGGATAGTGTCGCCGTCCTCAATCATGTCGTATTTCTCACAGGCTTTTCTAACGTCTCCGAGAAGTCTTTTTGTTCCATTCATAGAGCATCACTCTTCCGAACAATTTTCATATATCTTATCAAATCGGGGCCTCCTTTTCAATACTTACACAAACGATTTGTTGACTTTGTTCACAAGTTTGTTTAAACTATGTTTATATCATTCAAAGGAGCTCCCGATGAGACTGGATAAATTCCTTTCAAACAACAACTTTGTGTCCCGAACTGATTGTAAAAAAGCAGCCAAGGAAGGCCGTATAAAAGTAAACGGTGTTGTGTTCAAAGATACATCTGTAAAGATAGACGAATACATTGACGTCATTGAATACAATGGTGTTGTTGTCAACTACAAAAAGTTTACGTACCTGATGCTGAATAAACCTGTCGGATACATAAGTTCAACGGATGATCCCCGAAAGAAAACTGTACTCGAATTGCTGCCCGATAATTACAGGTCTATGGGACTTTTTCCATGCGGCAGACTGGATATAGACACAACAGGCTTGTTGATACTTACAAACGACGGACAATTGGCACACAGACTTCTGTCCCCTAAACACCACGTTTACAAAACTTACTTCTTTGAGTGCAGTCCGAGTTTGACAGATGAATCGGTAAGACATCTTGAAACCGGGGTTGACATAGGAGAGAAAGAAATAACAAAACCTGCAGTTCTCTGTCCCGATGATAATTTGTCAAGCGGAACCATAGCAATCACCGAAGGCAAGTTTCATCAAATTAAGAGAATGTTTGAACAGGTCGGAAGCAAAATACTCATATTAAGACGAATCAAATTTGCAGATATAGAACTTGACTATTCCCTCAAAGAAGGTGAATGGCGTCCATTGACTGAGAAAGAAACCGAAATATTAACGAGTATAGGCTCAAATAATTAAGATTTCAGGGACTTTTCTGTTCACTTAAAAACAGGCTAGGCATATTTGTATAATTTGCACAATCAAAAAAATATTTTTTTGGAATGTTGACATCTTTTTTTTAATAAGTTGTTTTGTTATAATTATTCGGTGTAAAACATATCCATATAATGTTTGTTCATCTCTGGTGTTCTCATTTAAGAGATCATCCCCAATTCTGAAAAAATGGCGCACAGATTGGGTATATTTCAGCCAAAAGAACGGAGTAAAAAATGGCAAGTTTATCACTTAGACACATTTACAAAAAATACCCTGGCGGTGTTACTGCGGTATCTGACTTCTGTCTCGAAGTAAAAGATACAGAATTTATTATTTTCGTTGGACCTTCCGGATGTGGTAAATCTACCACACTGAGAATGATTGCCGGCCTTGAAGAAATTACTGAAGGTGAGTTGTACATTGGTGATAGACTCGTAAACGATGTAGCTCCTAAGGACAGAGACATTGCAATGGTGTTCCAGAACTATGCTCTTTATCCGCACATGACAGTGTTTGATAACATGGCATTCGGTCTTAAACTTCGTAAAGTTCCGAAAGAGACAATCAAACGTAAAGTTGAAGAAGCAGCAAGAATCCTTGACATCTCTCACCTTCTCGACAGACTCCCGAAGGCTTTGTCAGGTGGTCAGAAACAGCGTGTTGCTTTAGGTAGAGCTATCGTTCGTGATCCTAAAGTGTTCTTGCTTGACGAACCTCTTTCAAACTTGGATGCTAAACTTCGTGCAGCCATGAGAACTGAAATCACAAAACTTCATAACAGCTTGCAGGCAACATTTATTTACGTTACCCACGACCAGGTAGAAGCTATGACAATGGCTACCAGAATCGTTGTTATGAAAGATGGTGTCATCCAGCAGGTTGACTCTCCTCAGTCTCTCTATGATAATCCTGTTAACCTCTTTGTTGCCGGATTTATCGGAACTCCTCAGATGAACTTCATCAATGGTACTCTTGAAAGAGATGATGACGGATTCGTATATCTCCACTTCGGCGAAATCAGAATCAGACTTCCTGAAGAAAAAGGCAATGCTGATGAAATTAAGCCTTATATCGAAAAAGAAGTTATTGCCGGTGTCCGTCCTGAATGTATCGTTGATACTCCTATGCAGATTGCTGCAATGCAGGAAGCTTCATTTGATGCTTATTGTGACGTAACAGAACTCATGGGCGCTGAGATTTACCTCTATCTCATTGCCAACAAAGTAGAAGTTGATGAAAAACTCGCAGAGAGAAAGAATGTTGTTATAGACAAGAGCGGCGAGCAGAAACTCATCGCACGTGTATCACCTCGTTCTACCGTTCGCGCAGGAGATACAGTTACACTTGCTATCGATACAACAAGAATGCACCTCTTCGACAAAGAAACAGAAAAAGCAATTGTATTCCTTACTGAAGAAGAAAAGAAGAAAGCAGCAAGAGTTGCAGAAGCTGAAAAAGCAGCAGCTGAGGCTGAAGAACAAGGCACTGAAGAAACTGAGACAGTTGAAGCTGAAGCAGTTGAAACAGAAGCACCTGTTGAGGAATCAACAACAGATACTTCCGTAACAGATGAATCAGTAACAGAATAAGTTTGAACAAATAAGTATGGTATAGCTCGGATTAAGTTCCTTGCTATACCATTTTTTTATTGTTCCCTATCTTTACCTTCGATGAATTCTTTCATTGCACCTTTTACATAGATTTCTGCCAGCTGCTCAAGTGAATAATCATCACTCTTTTCGGATATTAGTTTCAGTTCATCTATTGGAATAGTAATGTCGAATCTATCCGATCTAAACTGTTGGGATATTCCATGCTCGAACACTTCGGTTTCTATGCTTTCTTTGTCCTTGCCTTCAAGACTTTTGTTTATGCAGTTGATCAGATTTTTATATCTTATCTGAGTGGAAACGTTGTGAATCAAAAGAAGAATACCTGCCGTGAGAAAACCAACCAGTGCACAGAACAATACAACTACATACCAGTTGAATCTGCTGAACAGTTGATATTCATCATACCACCCGCCATTCTCTGCACCGACAAGCTTGACCAGGACTCCATATAAAATTGAGTATATGAAATATGGAATTGTCGTGAGAATCATTTCATTCAGTTTGAGCATTCTCTCGTTGCATGTGAACACGAACATCAACAATGTACAAACCGGAATAAATATGTGTTGCCAGAACAGAACACCTGTTACAGCGACAGTTCCTCTAACCGGGAGTATAAATATCAGAGTGACAAGCATTGTTATAAAGAGACACAGAGTTCCTGAGAAGTATACAAGAACAACCCATTTTGGAAGTTTGAATCTCTTCTTTCTCAAGCCATCAATCGCATATGAAAGCATAACAAGGTTGCATAATAGTGCGAATATGTTTGACAGTGTCGTGAACAATCTGAAATATGATTCTTCATGTTCATAAATACTCTTGGCTCTTAATACTCCCTGAACTTGCGAAACCAACACGGCGACTATGATGACAACACATAACAACAGTGCCAGTACGTTTCTAAGTCTGTCGCTTTGGAAAATATTAGCGTTGCTCAAAATGAATTCCTCCGAATCAGATTTTGTATCCATCCTTCAGTGATACAATCCTGTTGAATCTGTTTGGATATTTTGAATCCGGTGTGAAATAACCGACTCTGACAAACTGGAATCTATCTCCCGGTTTTGCATCTGCCAAAGACATTTCGACCTTGACATTCTCGTATTTAACTTCAGATTCGGGATTTATGTACTGAACAAATGTTTCTTCTGTAATTTCTGAAACATCTTCAAGAGTGAACAGATTATCGTAATACACTGCTGTTGTGTCAAGGCAGTATTTCGCTGAAAGCCAGTGAATGGTTCCCTTTACTTTTCTGTCTGTCGGAACGCCGTTGCCGGTCTCAATATCTGCTTCACAATGGATTTCTTTAATGCTTCCATCTTCATTCTTTACTATGTTTGTACATTTCACTATATATGCACCCATAAGTCTGACTTCGCCATCCGGTTTAAGTCTGAAAAATTTAGGTGGAGCATCTTCTGCAAAATCTTCTTCATCAATATATAATTCCTTTGTAAAAGGAACTTTTCTCGTGCCTGCGTTTTCATCATTGGGATTGTTGGGTAAATCAAAATACTCAACTTTGTCTTCAGGATAGTTATCTACAATGAGTTTGATTGGTTTGACAACTGCCACCCTTCTTTGTGCTTTCTGGTTCAGTTCTTCGCGGATGCAGTGCTCAAGCAAATTGATATCTACAACACTATAAGTAGTAGAAACGCCCGCTCTTTCAACGAAATCAAAAATAGCCTCAGGAGTATAGCCCCTTCTTCTTAAAGCGCAAATGGTGGGCATTCTAGGGTCATCCCAGCCATCAACAATCTTGTTCTCCACGAGATATCTCAAATATCTTTTGCTCATTACTGTATGCGTAACATTAAGTCTGGCAAATTCATACTGATGTGGTTTCTTTTCAAATCCAATATTATCTATAACCCAGTCATAAAGAGGTCTGTGGTTTCTGAATTCTATTGAGCACAAAGAATGGGATATTCCTTCTGTAGCATCCTGGATGGGATGAGCAAAGTCATACATCGGATAAATACACCACTTGCTTCCCTGTCTTTGATGCGTGACGTGACGAATCCTGTATATTACAGGATCACGAAGATATGTGTTGTCTGATGATGGGTCAATCTTAGCTCTCAGGGTTCTTGCACCATCCGGGAATTCGCCATTTTTCATTCTTTCGAACAAATCAAGGTTTTCCTCAACAGAACGGTCTCTGTAAGGAGATGGTTTGCTCGCCTCTGATCTGTCGGTTCCTTTATAATCAACCAAATCTTCTTTTGACAAATCGCATACATATGCCTTTCCGTCTTTGATAAGTTTTACAGCATATTCGTAGCACTTTTCAAAGTAGTCGGAACCATAGAATACTCCGCCTGTTGGTTCAGCACCAAGCCAGCAGAGATCCTCATAGATGCTTTTGACAAATTCATCACCCTCTTTTACAGGGTTAGTGTCATCGTATCTGAGATTGAACTTGCCGCCGTATTTCTTAGCTGCTGTTGAATTGATCCAGATTGCCTTTGCGGAGCCGATATGAAGATATCCATTGGGCTCTGGAGGAAATCTGGTGTGTATTTCATCAACACGGCCTTCCTTCAGGTCGTCAGCAATGATATCGTCTATAAAATTTCCATTGAATTTTTCTGTATTGTCGCTCATATTTACCTCTTCGATAATCTAGATATCTGTTTGTTTATTCTCTCAACAACCTTGTTGTATCCGAGTGTTTTCATGACTGAGTACATATCAGGAGAATTCTGTTTTCCGGTAACAGCAACACGGATAAATCCGCTTATATCTCCGACATGTCCCTTGAATGCATCGGGTGTTGCTTTGAATTGTTTAGTCTCTCTTGCAAATCCGAACTTTTCAGAAACATCCTTTATTCTTTCGAACCAATCCTGTTGCTCATCGTTAAAGTCATATACCTTGAGATATTCTGAAAGCACATCTTTGATCAGGGTCTTGTCAAATCTTTCATCATATTCGCCATCGACATTGTAGTATTCATCGAACATGAATCCTGAATAATCCTGTACTTCGCTGTAAAGCCCGAAATCTTTTCTCGGTTTCTGTGTTCCTCTTCCGATTGCGAGGAAAGCCTTTGTATAATCGGGATCCTTTGTAAATACTTCATAAAACTCAGGTGAATATGTTTTTGCCCATTCAGTTGTTTCATTGTATATTTCTTCTGCAGTCTTTTTGCAAAGTACATTCTTACAAACGTCATACAATTTGACGATATCAAATAATGCTCCGGAGACGCTCATCTTCTTGAGCGAGAACGGGAAATCATTGATGCTTGCTGTCGGATTTGCCATTCTCCAGTCTTCAAAATTGGAGTTAAGCAATGTCATGAGATATTCAAGCAAAGCTTCTGCAGAATAACCTTCTTTTGTGAAGAATGCGACATCAGCTTCGGGGTCTTTTCTCTTAGAGAGTTTACGCTTTGAATCCGGACCATCCATTTTCAGGAGCGCTGCGGTGTGGCAGTACTTAGGAAGTCTGAATCCAAGAGCCTTGAAGATCTCAATGTGTTTTGGCAAAGAAGGCAGCCATTCATCGCCTCTGACAACATGTGTTGTTCCCATCAAATGGTCATCAACTGCGTGAGCAAAGTGATATGTCGGAATGCCATCGGATTTAAGAAGAACTTCATCAATGTTGTTTTCAGTCACATCGATTGTTCCTTTTATCATGTCGGTAAACTTGAAATGGTTTGAAGGATCTCCTGCCGATCTGAGTCTGACAACGAATTCCTTGTTTTGTGCAAGGGCTTCTTTAACTTCGTCAATTGAAGCATCTCTCCACTTTGACCATTCTCCGTAAATGCCTGGAACGAGTTTCTGTTCTTCCTGTTTTTTTCTGATTTCGTCTATCTCTTCAGCAGTGCAGAAACAAGGATACGCTTTTCCTTCCTTTATAAGCTGTTTTGCATATGTCTGGTATATCTCAGCACGCTCGCTCTGTCTGTATGGACCGTAATTGCCTTTGTCTCCGCCTACTACGGCTCCTTCATCAAACTGAATGCCGTAATGATTCAGGTTTTCAATAAACAATTCTGCAGCACCCGTAACTTCTCTCTTGCTGTCTGTGTCTTCGATTCTGAGATATACTATGCCGCCTGACTGATGAGCAAGTCTTTCATCGGTTAGACATCCGAAAAGACCTCCTACATGCAGAAATCCTGTGGGACTGGGTGCAAATCTGGTTACCCTTGCTCCTTCAGGGAGATTTCTCGGAGGATATTTTTTCTCTATATCTTCAGGAGTTGTTTTTATATTCGGGAGTACCAACTCCGCCAATTCTTCATAATTCATATGTACTTCTCCAATCAAATTCGGGTCCGTGGCCCGGATATATTATTTTTGTCCTTATCAGTGGAATCAGTTTTCTCACGGATTGTCCCAGTTCAAAATCGTCACCGCCGTATAAATCTGTTCTTCCCATGCCGCCTTGCATTATAGTGTCGCCGGTGAATGCATATTTGTCTGTCAAATAGACAACAGATCCTTTTGTGTGGCCCGGTGTGTGAATTGTCGTAATTGTTTCGCCGCCTAAATCAAATGTTTGGCCATCTTCGATTGTTGTGTACGAGCTTGTTGATACAATGTCTTCACCCGCAAAGAAATATCCGAATGCGTTTTTACATGTATCATTTAGCATCTCGGCATCTTCTTTGTGAATGAACAGAGTCGCACCAGATAGCTTGACAAGTTCATCAACTCCTCCAATGTGATCAAAATGTCCATGTGTAAGAAGAATGGATTTTACTTTGTAACCATGGCTTTGGCACCAGTCATTGACATATTTGCCGTTTGATGCAGGATCAATAACAATGCATTCTTTTGTTTTGCTGTCAGCAAGAACATAACAGTTTGTGTCTATAGGAGGAAGAGACAATTTAAAAACTTCAATCATATCTGTTCCCAATTCATTTTTGTCTAATATAAACGCGTATATAATATCATTTCAAGCAAGTAGAGTCAATAAATATAGAAAAATCTTTTGCATTGTGGTACAATTTCATAATAGATATAAATCGAGGAGGAGCCATGGAAAGAATCAACGTTGACAATATATATTTTGACAATGTTACACTTGACGAAGCAATTGCATTCAGTGAACAGTCAATTCTTGAAAACAGACAGATAGCCGTGTTTACTCCAAATCCGGAAATGTGCCAGCTGTGCCACAAAGAACCTTCATTGCTTAAAATATACAACAGCTCCGAATTAACTCTTCCTGATGGAATAGGTATAATCAAGGCAGCCAAAATTCTGGGCACCCCGTTAAAGGAAAAAGTTGCAGGTGTCGAATTCGGATTTCGACTTATGGAGTCATGTGAAAGACTCGATAAAAAGGTGTACATATTCGGAGGACGTGAAGGGGTTGCAGAAAAAGCAAGAGACAATCTGAAAACAGTTCATCCAAATCTTGATATATGCGGAGTTCACAACGGATACATTTCCGACGAAGACAACCAACGACTTATTGATGACATTAACGATAGTGGAGCTGATGTTATACTTGTGTGCATCGGATTTCCAAAACAGGAAAAATGGATTTTTGACAACAGAGGTCGGCTTAAAAATGTTAAGCTTCTTGCTGGTCTGGGTGGAACTGTAGACATATTTGCGGGAACAGCCAAACGAGCTCCGAAAATCTTCATTGACTTGCATCTCGAATGGCTTTATAGACTGATAAAGAACCCATCCAGATTCAAGAGAATGACTGCCCTTCCAAAGTTTATGAGAAGAATTAAAAAACAGGCAAAGGCAAATCAGAAAATATAACTTTACTTTACAAGTGACTTGATATAAAATATTGCAGAATGTGAGGACAAAATGAACAAGAAAGCATTGGTTTTGGGAAACAGCTACATGAATCTCGAGATGAAACTCAACAGGCTCAAAAGACGTGGCAATGTTGAGTTTGGCGACAGGTACAGCTTCCATCCTTATGGCAAGAGCGCTGCTTCTGCCATCACTATTGCAAAAATGGGAGGCAACTGCATTTTCTGTACAAAACTATCCGATGATTCAAACGGAAACAGATTAAGAGATTACTACACAAACTGCAACATAGATCTTCACGTCGGAGAGATGACAAAGGAGTATCAGACAGGTCAGTCTATTACTTTATACGATGACACAGATGAGTGTACTCATTATGTATCAAACGGCGTAAATGTCACCTTCACCAAAGAGGATGTTGATGAAGTTTTCTCATATCTCCCTGATCTGTTTATCGTTCCTCAGGAAGAAATCACGTTCATGGAGTCAAAAAAGGATGAAGTTGTTGTAGAAAACAATGACGAACAGATCTTGAATGAAACCATTCAAATTGACAGAAACACTCCATACGAGCCAGAAGTTGTTCAGACCGAGGATTCAAGAGGATACAAAAGTCTGGTCGCATATGCATGTGAATCAGCAATCGACCATGAAATCGGGCTTGTTGTCGAATATAACCAGTTCACGTCTTCTCTGCCTTTGTCGGATTATTCCGGAATCAAAATTCTTGTAATATCCGATGAAGCACTGCACGATCTTACCGGTTTTTACATGAATTCAAACGACGCAATCATGAAGTCCCTTTCCATGATAAAAGACAGGATTAACGCAAAGCATTACATCGTTCAATCCGGAAACAACATGGCATTTGTGTACGACGGAGACAATTACAAAAAGATTGGTATTCCGGGATCCATGATTCCTGATTACAATTCGATGTCAAAAAAGATGAATGAAACCTTCCTTGGAGCAGTTGTTGCAGACTATATGGAAAGCAAAAATGTAACAAGAGCAAGCGTGTATGGAGTTGTATCGAGCATTCTGACAAAATCCAGAGACGGAGTTTTGGAACACGTTCCCACAAGTGAAGAAATAGAACAGTTCATTAAGTCCAACAGAATTGATGTTTCAAGGTGGTAATAATGAAGAAACCGAAACTATTGGGGGTTGACTTTGGAGACGCCAGAACAGGTCTTGCATATTCGGATGACCTTTGGATTACATCTGTGGGTGCCGGAACACTGAAGTCTTATGACATGGTAAAAACCGCCGCAAGTGTTGCTGAAAAGGCAAAAGAAATAAACGCAGACATTATAGTCATAGGCAAGCCGTTGAATATGGACGGAACCGAAGGGTTCAGAGTTGAACATGTCATGCAGTTTGCAGAAGAGCTAAAAAAAGTAACCAATATAAAAATCGAGTTTATTGATGAAAGACGTACTACTATTCAAGCATACGGGATACTCGACGAACTCGGAACATACGGAAAGAAAAGAAAAGCCGCAATAGATACACTGTCTGCGGAATTAATATTGCAATCTTATATGGATAAAAATAAAAGAAATTACGAGGATTAAAAGATGAATCAAAACGAAAAAACAATGGATAAAATTGTAGCTTTGTGCAAAAACAGAGGCTTTATATATGCCGGTTCCGAGATTTACGGCGGACTGGCAAACAGCTGGGACTACGGCCCATTGGGCGTTGAAATGAAAAACAACGTAAAGAAGGCATGGTGGAAGAAATTCGTCCAGGAAAACAAGTACAATGTTGGTTTGGATTCCGCGATCATAATGAACCGCGAAGTATGGGTTGCTTCAGGTCACGTTGTTAACTTCAATGACCCTTTAATTGACTGCAAGAGCTGCAAGATGAGACACAGAGCAGATAAACTTGTCGAAGCATGGTGTGAAGAAAACAAGGTTGAATGCAATGTAGAAGCCATGACAAACGATGAGTTGTCCGCTTACATCACAGAAAAGAAGATTCCCTGCCCGGGATGCGGCAAATCTGATTTTACACCAATCAGAAAGTTTAACATGATGTTTAAGACTTTCCAGGGTGTTACCGAAGATTCTCAGAACGAAGTATATCTCCGTCCTGAAACAGCTCAGGGTATATTTGTCAACTTCAAAAATGTTCAGAGAACGACAAGAAAAAAAGTTCCTTTCGGAATTGCTCAAGTTGGTAAGTCATTCAGAAATGAGATAACTCCCGGAAACTTCACATTCAGAATTAGAGAATTTGAACAGATGGAACTCGAATTCTTCTGCAAACCTGGAACGGATTTGGATTGGTTCAGTTATTGGAAAGATTATTGTGCAAACTTCCTGTATTCTCTTGGCATGAACAAAGAATATCTTCGCCTGAGAGATCACGAAAAAGAAGAACTTGCATTCTATTCAAAGGCAACAACTGACTTTGAGTACTTGTTCCCGTTCGGCTGGGGCGAGCTCTGGGGTGTTGCTGACAGAACAGATTATGACCTTAAACAGCATCAGGATCATTCCGGTGAGCCAATGGATTACTTTGATGATGCAACAAATGAAAAATATATTCCTTATGTTATTGAACCTTCTCTCGGTGCAGACCGTGTAATGCTTGCATTCCTGATTGATGCTTATGATGAGGAAGCTGTCGGTGACAATGATGTCAGAACAGTTCTCCACCTGCACCCATATCTTGCTCCAATCAAAGCTGCCATTTTGCCTCTGTCTAAGAAACTGGGCGACAAGGCACAGGAGATTGCTCAGGAACTCTCAAAATATTTCCGCGTAGAATATGATGAGACCGGAAGCATTGGTAAGCGTTACCGCAGACAGGATGAAATAGGAACGCCATATTGTATTACAATAGATTTTGATACAGTCGGAGATGAAACAAAAGATGGCGATGGCTGTGTCACGGTTCGTGAAAGAGATTCTATGAAACAAGAAAGAATCAAGATTGAAGATCTTAAGGAATACATTGAAACAAGAATCGATTTCTAATAATTAACGAACGTATAAATAGAGCGTCAAAAGGACATTTTTCCTTTTGACGCCTTTGTTTTATCTTATAACACCATACACAAGTTTTCTTTCTCCCGAGTAGCTGTCTGCATAAGATATTGCTGATTCAAATTTAGCTTTTGCATCTTTAATTCTTGATTCATCGCTTGTATACAGAACAGCAATCGTATCTTGAGGAGAAACCTTATCGCCGAGTTTCTTAACCATTCTTATTCCTGCAGAAAAGTCTATCGAGTCACTCTTCTTCTCTCTTCCTGCCCCAAGCATTACGCTTGAAACTCCTATGGCTTCAGTATTGATTTTGGATATATATCCAGACTGAGCTGCTTTTATTTCACAAGAATAATCGGCTTTTTTGAACTTGGTTGTGTCATCGATATATGATACATCTCCGCCCTGTGCAATTACCATTTGTCTGAACTTCTCCAGAGCTTTGCCGTTTTGAATTACTTTCTTGCATTCTTCAAAACATTCTTCAGACGGCTTCCCGGAAAAAAGTGATACCATTTCTGATGCCAATGTTAAAGCAACAAATGTTAAGTCTTCTGGCCCTTTGTTTTTCAGTACATCAACTGCCTCTATCACTTCAAGATTATTGCCTATTGAATAGCCAAGAGGTTCATCCATATCAGTAAGGACTGCGGCAACATTTCTACCTGCGCCTTTTCCAACATTAACCATTGTCTGTGCCAGAACTCTTGCGTCATTTATATCAGGTATGAAGGCTCCGGATCCGACTGTGACATCGAGAACAATGTTTTGTGCACCTGCAGCAAGTTTTTTGCTCATTATGCTTGATACTATCAACGGCATGCAACTGACAGTAGCTGTAACATCTCTTATGGCATACAGTTTTTTATCTGCAGGAGCCATATTTCCGGACTGACCGACTAATGCAAGTCCATTTTCTTTTGACAACTTCATGAAAACATCGGGACTGAGCTCGGTTTTAAATCCCGGAATTGATTCAAGTTTGTCAATTGTTCCTCCTGTATGACCGAGTCCTCTTCCGGACATTTTTGCAACTGTTCCGCCGCATGCGGCAGCAATCGGAACGATAATCAGTGAAGTCTTGTCGCCTACTCCGCCGGTGCTGTGTTTATCCACAGTATTCTTTAGAGAGGAAAGATCGACACAGTCACCCGAATGTTCCATTTCAATTGTCAGATCAAGTGTTTCCCTGTCGCTCATGCCATTAATGCATATAGCCATCAGTAATGCTGACGTCTGATAATCAGGTATTTCACCCGACACCAGATTTTTAATAAAATAGGATATCTCTTCTTTTGTCAGTTCCTGTTTATCTCTTTTCTTGGAGATAATATCGTACATTCTCATAATAGCTGTTTTTCCTTTACTATTTTAACAATTCTGCTGGTGCCGAGTCTGGATGCACCGAGTCTTATGAACTCTTCTGCATCTTCAATTGTCTTAATTCCGCCTGCGGCTTTTATTTTTACGTTCTTTCCTACATGCTTAGCAAAAATCCTTACATCTTCAGGGGTTGCACCATCAGTTGAGAAACCTGTGCTCGTCTTTATATAATCTGCGCCTGCCTTGGTCACAAGTTCGCACATTTTTATCTTCTCTTCAGTTGTAAGAAGACATGTTTCTATGATGACTTTAAGTATTCTGTTACCACATGCTTTTTTGAGCAATCTTATTTCATTCTCGACGAAGTCATATTCTTTTGCCTTAAGCATCCCGATATTAATTACCATATCTATCTCGTCTGCACCGTTTTTGATTGCTTCTTCTGTTTCAAATACCTTTGACGAAGTGGTTGAATATCCGTTGGGAAAACCGACAACAGTGCAAATTTTCATGGAATTTTTAAGGTATTCTTTTGCTCTCTTTACATAACAACACGGAATACAAACAGAAGCAGTTTTGTATTTGACGGCATCATCAAATAGTTTGACATATTCTTCCCATGGTGCATCCACCTTGAGCAGTGTGTGATCAACTTTTGAAAGTATTTCTCTGATATCCATTATTCTTGACCTTCTTTCTTACCTGCATTTTTGTTTTTTATTATCATGATTATTGACGGAATCAACGACAATAGACCAACGATTCCGGCAAACAGGAATATGTAGTTAGGCGGGAGAGGAGATACCTCTTTTGTGAGGGAATCCACGTAAGTGGAATTTGACATTCCTCTGACTATTGCTTCGCCTATGAAAGGACCTGTACACATTGGTATTGCAACCTGGAAAATCATTCTCAGGCCCTGGTAACTTCCCTCTTGACCATTTGGTGTATGCTCCCTAATGAGTGCGTTTAAAGATGAACTCTGAGACATGAATCCTGACATCATAATTGTTGCGAACAATATAAAAAGGAGAAGCTGACCTTTCTGTACCAAGGATAGAAGGATACATCCGACAGCAAACAGCAATGCAGTAGGAACAAGCATTTTGTTAATACCCACTTTATTCTGCACAAATCCCAAAATGATGGTTACTATTGCGCCGACGATGAGTGCGATACCAAGTGCAAGTATGAATTCAAATCCCGTTATCTCCATCGTATACTGAACATAAATCATCAGATACGGCATAAAAATGTTGGTTGCTATGCAGTAAATCAAGAATGCTATCAATCCGATGTACAAACTTGGGTTTGTCTTGATATTTTGCGGTAGAAATCCACTTATCATCCTCTTGACAAATCCATCTGTGTTTTCGGGCTTTTTTTCTTCTTTCGGAATCAGGAACAAACCGGAAATACCTGCAACCAGAGTAAGCCCTCCTATAATGTAAAAGAACAGATCCCAGTTGCCGTTTTCAGTCAGCGGATTTAAAAGTCCAAACACAATCAGCATTGCAAGAATCGGGAATGTTGCCAATACACCCTGCACCTTACTGACAGTTCCTGTGTCTGTTGTCTCCGTGACATATGCATTGAATGCTGCATCGTTTGAAGTTGATCCAAAGAATGTCATGATACAGTCAAGTACAATAACGAGTATTGCAGCGGTTTTTGCTGCGCTCAGGGCTTCCAGGCTGAACAAACTCTGAATTGTCGTAACCTTAATAAAGCCAAAGGATAATGTTGAGATGCCCCAGAGAATGTATCCTATGGATATAAAGAATTTCCTCTTTCCTATCTTGTCACTCAATGTTCCCAGTAATATGGTTGTAAGCACAGCCACTATTGCACTGGCAGCATTTGTGATTGATATGTATGTCGAGTATGACTCACCTACTCCAAAGGAAAAAATGTATGTGTTCAAATACATGTTTTCTATTACCCATGCTATTTGCCCGATTAGTCCGATGATAATGTAAACCAGCCACTGGCGGGCAGAAATCTTTTTATTCATTGGCAATACTCCTTTCAAAAGACTCATATATCGATTTGTTTATCTCTTTCCACGTATCTTTACTTATTTTCAGTTTTCTGTCAGCGGTAAAAATCCCGTTGACTTCTCCTTCGACATCAGTTAATTGCGTATACACCGAAACTGACATACCTTCACTCTCTATCATCGGAATGACTTCCTTATGGAAAAGATCGGAAATGGCTTTTTCAAGTTTATTTCTGTCCTTATACATTCTGTAACCGAATGCTTTGCCATTATCTGATTGATCCTTGAATGAATAACCGCCAAATTCTGTGAGTGCAAGTATTCTGTTCCTGTCATTTGTAAGTCTGATTGTTCTGAAATAGATATGGTGGCTCGAATAATCTCCTTTTCCGGTATCGACCCAGCCCGATGCGTTGTCAAAAAGTCTTGTATTGTCCAAGCTTTTCAACTTTTCAGCTACAATCAATGAATCGAACTGTCCCCATCCTTCATTGAAGATGGTCCACGTAGAAATGCACACGGTATTATACAGTTGTTTAATTGTTTCGCCGGCCTCTTGCAGGAAGAATCTTTTTGATTCTTCACTTCGTCCCGTCAATGCGTTTTTTGTGTCATCAAATCTTAAAGGCCTTATTGCTCCAGCAGCAATTCTCAATGGATTATATGGCTTTCCTCCGTTAATCATGTCCTGCCAGACGAGGATTCCAAGCACATCGCAGTAGTAATACCAGAGCATCGGTTCAACTTTGATGTGTTTTCTCAGCATGTTAAAGCCAAGTTCCTTTATACTGCTGAGTTCATCATACATTGCCTTGTTGCTTTTGCATGTATAGATCCCGTCTTCAAAATATCCCTGGTCAAGAATACCATTCTGGAAGTATGGCTTATCATTAAGTGCAAAATACTCCCTTGAGTTGACTGTTTTTCTTGAAAAGGATCTTATTCCGAAATATGATTCAACGTGGTCATCGGAATAATCCAGTACAAGTCCATATAATTCCGGATTATCCGGACTCCATTCTTTTAAAGATGAAATGTCGACTATGACGTCTGACACGGGATACTCTTTATCCGATTTAACTGTCTCTCCGTCGACAACCTTAACATAGATTCGGTCTGATATTCCTACATTGTCAACTATTATTCTGAGTTCTTTCTTATTTGAATCAATAATGTATTGGAGATCATGAATGTATTCTTCCGGAACTGACTCAAGCCAGATGGACTGCCATATACCGCTTATAGGCGTATACCATATTCCACCATTTTTGTACTTCTGTTTTCCCCTTCCGTATATGTCTGAAGTGGCATTGTCGGTAACTTTTATTATGAGTTCATTCTCCTGACTCAAAAAACGGCTTATTTCAAACGAAAAGGAGTTATACCCTCCCAGATGCTTTCCAACAAAGTTGCCGTTCAAACACACCTCTGAAATCTGGTCACATGCACCTATGTTAAGAAAAACATGGCTTGAAACAAATTCTTTGTCCAGCGAGAAGGTTCTTTTATACCATAACACCTCATCTTTTTGAAGAACATGCCCAACTTCAGATAGTTTTGATTCTGGAGAATATGGAACGATTATTTCACTTCTAAAATCGGGTTTGTCTTCTGCTTTTGTGATATCATAGTACCATCGTCCATTGAGAGGATAGTAGCTGTCTCTTTTAAACTGAGGACGAGGGTATTCTGACAGCGGAATATTAGAGTTGTCATCAAATACAGGTCGTATAATCACTGTTTTTTGTCCCCACTTTCAGGTTTGTCATATAATACAAATGACCCGCATAGCATAGATGCGAGTCATATATTTTTGTATTCACTCGCTGCAGATTACTTCGAGAATTCCTCTCTGAGTCATTATCTCCGCGACTAAGGTAGAATAGTCCATGTCAGTTTTTGCTCTGAGCAGTTCTGTGATAGTTACAATAGGTGTGTAAAGAGGAGTAAGAGAAAGGTTCCCTATAGCTCCTTTTAAACCATGAGCAGCCTCAAAAGCGGTCTCATAATCCTTGTCTATTGTGGCTTGCTCAAGTTTTGCAAAACCATCAAGAGAAGGAACCATTTTTACCAGACGAAGATAAAGAGCTTCATTATTGACAAATCTGGACAGACCGGTTTCAACATCAGCGCCGTATTCTTTTAAGTATTGGATAGTCAACATATTATTCCTCTTTCAAAAATTTCTCGAACTCTTCTGCATTCACTGGCTTTGAGAAGTAATAACCCTGGATTATCTGATACCCCAGTTCTTTAAGCTGATTCATCTGATCTTCTGTTTCAACGCCCTCAGCGACGAGCGGAACATCCATGAATTTTGCGATGTTAGCAACAATCTGAACCATCTTTTTGGTTTTGTCATTTTTATTCATATTTCTGACAAACTGCATGTCAAGCTTTAAAATATCGAACGGGAGCGAAGCGAGTGTGTTCAAAGATGAATAGCCACTTCCAAAGTCATCTATTTCGATTTTGAATCCCAATTCAGTCAGTGTGCGTACAGTTTCCGTGAGCTGATCCGGATCTGCGCTGTATGCAGATTCTGTGATTTCCAAATATAATTCACTTGGATCTATTCCATTTCTTTTAACAATGTCTTCAAGCATTGAAACCATATTGGTTTCGTACATGTCTACTCTTGATACATTGACAGAAATTGGGATGGATTTTCCATATTTCTTTTTCCATATTGCAATTCTCTCGGCCGCTTCATTCCAAACAAAATGGCCAAGGAATTTGATGGAAAAGTTTTCTTCAAACAGAGGAATAAAAACTCCCGGAGAGAGAAAACCATATTCCGGATGATTCCATCTTATCAATGCTTCAGCAGATGCCAATACCGGTTTATCTCCTGTCACTCTGTATTTGGGCTGGTAGTATACTTCCAGTTGCCTTTCTGATATGGCTTTAGGAAGGTCAATGACAAGTCTTTCGTGGAAAATTAATTTGTCCTGCGATTCTTTGTCATATATATGGTAATTGACAAGTGGTGTCGATCTCAATTCATCACATACAAGTTTAGCTCTGTCGATTCTGCTGTCGACGGTTTCATGAATGTCGACCACCCGATAAATACCCATTCTCAGTCTCACATTATCTTCAATGTGGTGATCTACAAGTTCTTCATGAATAGAACTGTATAGTTTGTCATAATCCGACTGATGATTCAGGTACATAACAAAATAGTCAGACTGCAGTCTTCCTACGATACCATCGTTCATTCTTGCTATATCTTTCAAAGATTCTGCGAGATTCCTCAGAAGATTGTCGCCTTCTTCTCTTCCGTATATCTCGTTGAAAATATGGAATTTGTCTACATTGAAAACAAGCATATTGTTCATGTGAGATCTGTTGTACTGATCCATCTTGTTCACATATTCGACGAATACATCCTTGTTATATGTGTCGGTCAGTTCATCTCTTTCCGCAGCCTGAATAATCATTCTGTCTTCAGACAGTTCAATCGTTCTCTTGACTCTGGCACGAATGATTTCAGGTGCCTCATAAGGTTTCTTGATGAAATCTGCTGCACCTAGTTCCAAACTCTTAAGTTCATTCTCTTTTTCAATAGTGTGAGAACTATTACTGGTATTCTCTTATATTTCTCGTCGGTTTTGATAATCTCAAGAAACTTGAGTCCACCCATGATAGGCATGTTGATGTCCAGCAAAATCAAGGAAATTGGTGGCACAATTTGTTTGAACTTTGTGGAGTGCATCAAGACCATTGTCCGCCACAAGAATATCATATTCAGTTCCCAGTATTTCTTTAAGTATTTCCTGATTGATTATCTCATCGTCAACTATCAAAACTGTTCTTTTAATTTTCGAAATAATGTTGATGTTTTCCTTTGATGGCTCCTGTTTAGACTTAATTGTGCTTCTGCGTATCAAACATAATTCTTCACATTAATTATAATATTTCAATATAAAAATATCAATAAACAAAAATGACCTTGATAACAAACTGAGTTGTATCAAAGTCATGATTGTGGCAGGGGTAGTAAGATTCGAACTCACGACACGCGGTTTTGGAGACCGCTGCTCTACCAACTGAGCTATGCCCCTATAAATGGTGGGCCTTTAGGGACTCGAACCCCAGACCAACCGGTTATGAGCCGGTTGCTCTAACCAACTGAGCTAAAGGCCCGTTTGCAGAACGCACATTATTTTAACATTTACCATTTTTATTGTCAACACTTTTATTTTAATATTTTTGCTATACAAAACATCAGTAATAAACCATACAAATTCAGCCCGGTGCCTAGTAATTAAACACTGCACTATTTTTGTCTATATCTAAAAGTTAACAAATCAATATAATGGCATTCGAGGTGATGAAAAAAATGAGAAAAGATGGAAAACTACTTAAAAATGTAGATCCAATGTACTCGCTTGCCGCTTACTTCATGCAGGAGAGATATGACGCACAAAATATGATTACCGTTAAGGTTCCTTATGATCCTATTCACGATTATGTGCTTGAGGCAAGAAAAAAAGGACACAAACTGAGTCATTTGTCTGTTGTCACGGCTGCAATGATAAGAGGAATTGCAGAATATCCAAAGCTCAACAGATTTGTTGTGCACAACAGAATTTATGCTAGAAACGAGTTGACTGTCGGAATGGTTGTTCTCCGTCCGGGAGATGATGCAGACCCTTCAATGAGCAAAATGAAGTTTGATCTCTATGACACAGTGTTTGACGTCAATGACAAAATGACATCGTACATAGAAGAAAATAACAAAGCAACGTCAAATAACGATTCAGATAAACTGTTCAGAAAACTTGTTGGATTATCTTTCCTTGTAAGACCTTTAATGGCGTTGTTCAGATTTTTGGACAGACATGGAATTCTTCCAAAGAAGATTATTGATTTGTCGCCATTCCACAATACATTTACAATAACCAATCTTGCAAGTATTAGGACAAATCATATTTACCACCACGTATACGGATTCGGCACGACAAGCATGCTCGTTTCCATGGGGGTCAATGTCGAAGAGCCTTATCAGGACGGAGATCAGGTTAAACTTAAAAAGATGATTCCTCTTGGAATTGTTATGGATGAGAGAATTGCATCCGGTTGTTATTACGCACACGCTTTTGACAGAATATCTAAGTATCTGAAAAATCCCGAGTTGCTCGAGCTCCCTCCGGAAAATGTCAAAGTGGACTATGAATTTGAAGGATTATCTGAACATTTCAAAAAGGAAAAGAAAAGCAAATAGCCAAATCAAAACGCGTACCGGTTAAATGGTACGCGTGATTCTTTATTCTTGGAAAGGTATTCCTTCTCTCATGTGCGGGTAATGTGAAGCGGGACAACACTTTATCGGTTCATCAAATTCAAGTTTGAAAACTGTAATTCCCAATACATCATCTATAGGTTTTGTTGGAAGATCGTACATCACAAATCTGTGGTTTTCTTTTCTGAACTTGATTTCCCTTCCGTCGCTTATACACGTAATCTTAGAAGGCTGATTAATGTATCCGCCAATCACTATTTCGCCGTTGTTAGGCCAGATTAAGTTGTATAAGTAAGCAGACTTTCCATCTTTTGTGCTTGAGCCTATGGTGACACAGTTTCCGCACGCCTGTACATCGGGATTTCTGACACTGTCTCCGTAAATGGCACTCCCGTTCTTTTTAAGCCATTCTCCGACTCTTTCGATTTCTCGTTTGTCATCATCAGGAAGTGTTCCGTCAGGTCTTGGACCAATATTCAACAGGAAGTTTCCGCCTTTTTTGGCACAGATGGTGAGCATTCTAACAATCTGCTGAGAAGTATAGTTGAACTTTTTGGCCTGTTCTTCGTTGATATATCCCCAGGAGATTTTATTAAATGTCATGCATGCTTCAAAATACCCGCCCGGATCATCAGGCTTTGGGTCATTTGATTCTTCGGGTGTAAAGAAATCTTCAGGCATCTTGCTTCTGTTATTGATCAGTAAATCCGGCTGGATCTGACGCAACTTATAATTCCTGTTTACTGAATCCCAGAGTGTTGATGTTTTTAATGGATACGACATATCATACCAAAGAATGTCAATTTTTCCGTAGTTGGAAAGAAGTTCGACATTTAGGTCCTCAATGTACTTGGTAAAACGCTTTCTTGCTTCTTCATCTGTTGCGCATTTCCAGCCATCAGGATGATGCCAGTCCATTAGCGATGAATACAGACCGATTTTAAGCCCGTATTTTCTGCAGGATTCCACAAATTCCTTTACGAGGTCTCTGCCTGTGTAATTGTACAGATTATATGGGTTTGTTTTGCTGTTCCACAGTGAAAAACCATCGTGATGTCTGGTTGTCATCACTACATATTTCGCACCGGCATTTTTTGCAGTCTGACACCATAAATCAGTGCAGTTTTCTGCAGGTTTGAACTGCATTGCAAGTTTTTCGTAATCTTTAACATCCATGTTCTGGGTGTACATGGCCCATTCACCCATTCCACTGACACTGTATGGGCCGTAATGAATGAACATACCGAATCTTGCATCTTTAAACCATTCAAGCCTTTTGTTCCTAGTCGACGATGTAAATACATCGTATTCTTCTCTGGTTATCATAGACAATCCTTATATATCAGTATTTGACAACTACCTTACCCGATGTCACGCCATTGATCTTTACAAACTTGTTTTCGTACTTAAAATCCACTTTCTTGTTTCCGATAAGGACAGAAGAAGGTTTCTTTGATGAAAGAATGTCAAGTCTGTAAGTTCTGTCCTTGTTCATTCCGTCAAATGATCCTTTTCTCTTGCCGACTTCAACAATTACATCTTCATCTTCTTTGTGCACGCTGATAACGGTTTCAGCACGCTTTCCGTTCTTGTAATCAAGTGAGACGCCGTCATCTTCGTAGAAAGTATAAGTTCCGTTTCCGGGATATACTTCGAGTGTTATATCTTTGTGGTCTTTGCAATCAGTATAAATCTGAGGTTCTTCTGTAGGAATAATCGATCCTTCTTTTACAAAGAGTACGCCGCCTTGCAAATCGGAAAACTGTGTATTTACATCCAGGTACTGACCGCATTTATATTCTTTTTTGGTCCAATAATTAATCCATTTCGAGCCTTTGGGCAGATAAATCTTATCTGAGAAAGCACCGACAAGCAAATTTTCTCCGAACATGTATTCGTACACACTGTCCTGAACCTCTTCATCATCAAACATAAAAGGCATAGCTCTGCACTCAGGCATACCGGTCATGCTGGTTTGAATTGCTGATGAGTAAATGTACGGGAGAAGTCTGTACCTTAGTTTGTCGTAGAATGTAAATGTGTTTTGAAGATCTTCTCCGACCCACCATGGATGGCAGAAACCCGCCCAGCTGTTGAGCTGAATCCATGCTGTGAAGAAACAGTAGTGGATTGTGTGTTTTGCGAAAATATCCATGTCGCAAGTGATTGTCGGAACACCGGATAAACCGCAGTTCAATATCCACGCAAGTGTTTTCAGTCTTCCGCCTGAGTCGCCTGTCGTAAATGCAGAATATGCGCCTGCACTGGTGTATCCGCCGCAATAGTGATGCATAGGTCTCATGCCGTTGTAACCGACACCACCCTGATACATTTCTTTGACCAACAGGGTTTGCATCATGTTGTGCATCTCGGGTTCTTCTTTTCCGTTTGCATATACTCTTTTTTCGTCTACAGCATCGACAACATGACACGGATCAACCTTAAACGAAGCCGCGCCATCTTTTCTGAATCTTTCCAGATGCTCATACCAGCCTGGAATTTCCGGAGCCACATCATTACCGAGTTTGCGCTCTTCATTTGCAGTAAAATCATGTTTGCAGCAGAGCCACAATTGTAATTTGAATCCAAATCTTGCCAGAGTCGAAATAAACCCCGAACGATATGGTTTACTCATCCAGTCGCATATGTAAAAACGCTCAACATTCCACTTTTTCTCGGTTGAAAAGTCATATCTCTTGCTCATCCAGCCCGGTTCAAGACTAATCATGTCA
This sequence comes from Clostridiales bacterium, assembly GCA_024693345.1. GTDB lineage: Bacteria > Bacillota > Clostridia > Oscillospirales > CAG-272 > CAG-841. The sequence continues at coordinate 5,000 of JAILLB010000122.1, read as the reverse complement.
CACGGAATCTTCAGTTCCCTGAATTTTGCCGCATCATCCATGATGTTGAACTGATTAGCCTTGTCTTGTTCAACAAATGTCAGACCATAAGCCCACTTCGGAAGAAGAATGGGTCTTCCGGTGAGGTATGTATATCTCTCTTCAATTTCGGCCAGATTATTGCCTGCGAATACGAAGAAATCCAATTCTCCATCCGGGAAATACCAGCAGATTTCATCCTGTTTCCTTTTGCATACATCAATGCCGTGCCAGAATGTTGAAGCATCAAGAATTCCGTATCCGGACTTTGTCATGAGGAACGGAACAGGAATCTCGCAGTCCTGGTATACAACCCTCATCATGTAGGTCTTTCCGTTCAATATAAGTCGGTCTTCATTGCTCTCGCCAAGACCGTAGAATCTGTCGTTTTCAGCGTTGAATGTGACATATTTGGGATTGAGATGAAAATCTCTCAGTGTCTGTTTCCACTCTTCTTCGTCACCGATAATATGCTTTCTGTCAGGCCTGAGTTCTCTCAGTTCTTTGTTGAAATACGTCTTTACATTCTTCACACCGTTCTGGTTGAAATTGAAAGACCTCTCAAATTTGTCTGATTTTATAGTGACAATACCTTCGGATGAGGCAATTGCGGAAAGCTTTCCTGCCTTGACTCCATCTTTTGTTATTTCTCCTGTATTTTCTGCTTCTTTCCAGACACCATATCTTTCGAAGAGGGTCGGCTCAAAACTCTTTCCCACCCTGATTCTTACAATATTTTCTGAATAGACGGACAATTGTATTTTTTTGTCCTTGAATTCAATTAGAGTGCTTGTCATATGTCCCCCTGACACTTTAATGATCTATTTTTATACATTTGTTAACGCTGTAAAAGGCATCGCTTGAGACAGAATAAATCCGGGCGGATAATGGTTGAATCACACCGGTATCCATTTTTTCTTCTGTAAGCAATTCTTTTTGAGGTTTGTCGAAATTTACTTTGTATTCTTCATCACTTACATTGACAATCGATATTATTGTTTCTTTTTTATTCTTTCTCTCGATACACAATATGTCTTTGTCTATGTGAACGATTCTGTAGTTTCCCTGTTTGAAAACATTATGATTTTTGCGGATTTCACCAAGCTTTTTGAAGAACTTGATCATGTCCTGATTCTCTCTGCCCCAGGGATATGGTCTTCTGTTGAACGGATCGGAATAGCCTTCCATTCCGGTCTCATCGCCGTAATAAAGGCATGGAACACCTGGAAGCATATAGGATATGACATAGGCGAGTTCAGACATTTTTATGCCTTTTTCCTTGGTCTCAGGAGGCATGACATAAACAGCCTGTTCATCTTTAGAGAGTTTTTTCTCATCTTCCGCAGCAAGAGCCGTGCATATTCTCTCTGTGTCATGTGTTCCGACGATGTTCATCAGCATGTTGGAAATATATGTCGGATAGCTTTCATATATATCAACGGAAGTTTTCAAAAATGAGAGGTAATCTCTGTTTTTAACGTATGCGATGATAGCTTTTCTCATCGGGTAATTCATTACAGAGTCAAGTTCGTATCCTCTGAAATACTTTCTTCTGACACCATATGATTCTTTGGTGACAGCGTTTTCCCATACTTCTCCTATCACAAGGCCCTTACTGTTTTCTTCGAGGACTGTTGTCTTGAGATTCTTGAGAAAATCATCTGAAAGTTCATCCGCCACATCGAGTCGCCATCCGCTGATGCCTAGTTTGATGTACTTTCTTACAACACCGTTTTTACCAAAGAGAAACTCTCTGTAAGATGGTGTGTCGCTCATGACTCTCGGAAGTATGCCTATTCCCCACCATGATTCATATTTATCCGGGTAAGAAGTGAAATTGTACCATTCCCTGTATTTCGAATCCGGGTCTGTGTAGGCACCATGTCCGCCATACCTGCCTTTGGCATCAAAATATACGCTGTCATTGCCTGTATGGTTGAAAACGCCGTCGAGAATAATCCTGATATCACGCTTTTTGCATGCACTTATTAGTTTTTCGAAAGCTTCGTTTCCACCGAACATTTTGTCTACATTGTTGTAGTCTCCGGTATCGTACTTGTGATTTGAGTATGCCTCAAAGATAGGGTTGAGATAAATGCATGTGATCCCCAGTGATTTGAGATAGTCGAGTTTATCTATTACTCCGTACAGGTCTCCTCCGAAAAACACATTGTTTTCAAGATGTTGTCCATGTCTACTTACATATGGAGGAATACCTTCATACCAGTCTTTGTTCAAAACCGCATCTTCTCTTACAGGTTCTTCACGTCCTCTGCAGAATCTGTCTGGGAATATCTGGTACATTACGCCGCCATAAAACCAATCAGGCTTTATTTCGCGTTCTATGTAAATGAGAAATCTGAAAGCATTCTTGTATGTGTCTGTTTTATCTCTGACTATATCGGAAAGACCATCGCCTTTGCCGATAATTTCAAAACTTCCGTTAGGAGTTTCAAAGACACACTTGTATACCAGCAAAGCAGTGCTATCCTGATGTGCCAGTTTTTCCATTGGCACATGTAAAACAAAATCACTGCCTTCATTTTGCATTTTAAAAATGTGTTCAGTATTGTCGTCAACATCCAAAAAGCAGATTACCGCTTCACGTGTTTCAGTGGGAAGTTTCATTTTCAAATCGACTTTGCAGCCAAATGGAAACGCTCCCGTTCTACCGTTAAAAGCGATATCTCTGCCTTTGTAAATGACGCATTCATGTAATAGTGTTCTTGATATAACCCTACTTGTGAATCCTGCCATAATTATTTCTTCAATTTCCTAACCTTACATGGTGTAATATTCCAGATGTTCTGAGCATATTCATCAACGCTTCTGTCTGAACCGAAATATCCTGCTCCGGCGATGTTGATAATTGCCTTCTTTGTCCAGCTGTCTCTATCGTCATAATCCGTAAGAGCTCTGTTGTATGTGCTGAAGTATGACTCGAAGTCAGCAAGACACATATACGGATCCGGTACGTTTTTATCGTAGAGGAAGTAATTGACAAAGTCTGTAAAATCTTCGCCTGCAAATCCTTTTTCCAGTCTCTTCATGACGTTAGTCAGTCTAGGACTGTTGTGAAGGAAGAGATTTGCATTGTAACCGCTCTTCCAGAGTTCATCAACTTCTTTTGCTGTCAAACCGAAGATGTAGATGTTGTCGTTGCCGACAGCTTCTGCCATTTCAACATTGGCGCCGTCAAGTGTTCCTACAGTCATTGCACCATTGATCATGAACTTCATGCATCCTGTTCCGCTTGCCTCTTTACCTGCAAGTGAAATCTGTTCACTTATGTCAGTTGCAGGCATAAGAACCTGAGCGGTTGATACATTGTATTCTTCTAGGAATACGACTTTGAGTCTTCCCTTTACATCGGGATCTTCATCTATTTCTTTTCCGAGGCAACAGATGAGTTTGATTATCTCTTTAGCTCTGTAATAACCGGGTGCTGCTTTTCCGCCGAATATGAATGTCTGAGGTCTCATTTCAATATTCGGGTTTTCTTTTATTTCGTTGTACAGTGCAATTATCTTAAGAACATTCATAAGCTGTCTCTTGTATTCGTGGATTCTCTTTACCTGAGAATCGAATAAAGAGTGAGCGTCAATTGTCTTGCCGAATTTGTTTGCGTACTGATTTGCAAATTTGATCTTATTCTCGTGTTTGATTGCACGAACTCTGTCAATTATTGCGGGATCATTTGCATATGAAGCAAAACGATTGAGTTCAATCGGATGCTTTCTGTATTCAGGTCCTATTGTTTCATCCAAGAGTGATGCCAGTTCGGGGTTAGACAGGCAAAGCCATCTTCTGTGTGCTATACCATTGGTAACATTTGTGAACTGTTCCGGTTCAGCTTTATAGAAATCATGGAATACAGAATCTTTTAGAATCTGGGAATGGAGTTTGGATACACCATTAACCATGTGTGAACCGCAAACAGACAGATTTGCCATCTTTACTCTGCCGTCAGAAATGACGGACATTCTGGAAATTCTGTTCCAGTCTCCCGGGAACATATTCCAAAGTTCTGCACAATATCTCTTGTTTATCTCGCAAACAATCTGATATATTCTTGGCAGTCTGAGTCTGAACAGCTCTTCATTCCATGTTTCAAGAGCTTCGGGCATAACTGTATGGTTTGTGTACGAAACAGTTCTCTTTACGATATCCCATGCTGTTTCCCATGAATATGAGTACTGGTCGAGCAGTATTCTCATCAGTTCCGGTATAACAAGTGCAGGATGTGTATCGTTTATATGAATTGAAACCTTATCCGGAAGATTGCTCAGTGTGCCATATACATGAATATGGTCGGCAAGTATGTTCTGGATTGAAGCAGACACGAGGAAGTACTGCTGGCTGAGTCTGAGTATCTTTCCCTCGGTATGATCATCGGAAGGATAAAGAACTCTTGTCAGTGTTTCTGCAAAAGTGTTTTCTTCAACAGCTTTCATGTACTCTCCCTGTGTGAAGAGTTTCATGTTGAAGTTCTTCAAATCATGAGCTTTCCACAGTCTGAGATTGTTTACTGCGTCACAGTCGTATCCGGATATCATCATATCGTAAGGAACTGCTTCTACTTCAGTATAGTCAACGTTCTTTATTTCAAGTCTTCCGTTAGACCAGTCTTCTTCAATTCTTCCGCCGAATCTTACAGGGAATGTTTTATCTGTTCTCGGAATAAGCCATGTTTCACCCATCGGAAGCCAGTTATCCGGTGTCTCCACCTGGTTGCCGTCAACTATTTTCTGTTTGAATATGCCATACTCATAGCACAGAGAAAAACCTGTTGCAGGATAGTTTCCTGTTGTAAGTGAATCCATTAAGCAGGCTGCAAGTCTTCCTAGACCACCGTTTCCGAGACCTGGATCCGGTTCAGCAGCATAAATCTCGTCAATGTCATATCCCATGTCTTTTAAAGCATCTCTGAATGTATTTTCAAGACCGAGATTCTGCAGATTGTTCTTGAGAGATCTTCCTAT
>JAILLB010000053.1 GCA_024693345.1 Clostridiales bacterium | reverse complement strand
TTGGTACAATTGACAAGCATCCGCATAAACAAACGAGCTGGTTTAAAACCGGAAAACTCAAAGATGGTTGGCAGGGAAAATGGATTACCGGATGGTACTATAACAGCTATTACGGAAAAACAGACTCCCCGATTCTGAGAAAAGAATTTGTGCTTAACAAAAAGGTCAATAATGCCCAGTTGTTCATTTGCGGTCTTGGATATTTCGAAGTCTTAATCAACGGAAACAAAGTCGGTGATGAATACATAGCTGTTCCTTTCACTAAATATGACGTTCATTCAGAATACTTTGCATATGATGTGACAGACTTGTTGGAAAAAGAGAACGCAATCGCCGTGCTGCTTGGAAACGGCTTTTACAACTGCTTTACGGATGATCCGTGGCAGACTGCTGTCGCTGAATGGAGAGATGTTCCGAAGATGAGATGTGAACTTCACATCGATTATTCAGACGGGACTAAAGAAGTAATAGTTTCAGATCCCTCATGGCTGACATCACACAGCCCAATCACATTCAATGGTGTGAGACATGGCGAGTCATATGATGCAAATCTGGAGGAGAAAGGCGTATTCAATTACGGATTTGACACAAGCAAAGGCGAATGGCAACCTGCAAGAAGAACAAGAGGAACCGGAGGAAAGCTTATACTGAGCGAACAGGAACCGGTTCGGGTTACAAAAAAACTCCATCCAGTATCAAAAAAACTGACAGATACGGGAACATGGGTTTTTGATGTAGGAGAAGATGTGGCCGGAGTCTGCAATATTAGGTACAAAGGAAAAAAAGGCGAAAAAATAACTGTCAAATACGGAGATCACATATCCAAAGAAGGACATGTGGATCATCAGGCAATCAACAGCTTTATCAAAAACTATTATTTCCAGACAGAGGAATACACAAAGAAGAGCAACAAGCCTGAACTGCACAATGCCAGATTCACATATTTCGGGTTCCAGTATCTGGAAGTCGAAGGCGGAGAAGAATTATCCCTTGATGATATCGAGGTATGGGTGTTCAGCAACGACATAGAAAGCAGAGGCCACTTCTCAACTGAAGATGAATACATCAACAAAATTCAGGAGATGGCAAGACGTTCGACGGAATCGTGCCTTATCGGAACGTTTTCTGCAGATACGGTAAGAGAGAAGAGTTCATGGACCGGAGACACAGGGCTTTCAAGTGAACAAATCTTTATGAACTATGCTGCTGAATCATTTATGAGCAGATGGATGCTCGACATGAGAGAGGCTCAAAGAATCGACGGCGGTTATCCATGTATTGTTCCTTCAACAGGCTGGGGATACATAAGACTGAACGGACCCGACTGGAGTCAGCCTGCTGTGGAAGTCCCGCTGCATCTCTACGAGAGCACCGGAGACAAATCATTCCTTAAAGAAAACTACGAGGAACTGACAAAACACATAGATAATATGTCAAACCTGGCTGACGGGTATATTGCTCAGTTCGGTTTAGGCGACTGGTGTCCTCCTTTTGACGGCCCAGCAATTTCTGTCAATATGTCGTCATATAAGTGTCCTGTAAGAATAACGGATACCGGATACTACTACAGTGCAGTTGTAAATGCCCAAAAATGGGCCAGAACGCTTGGAAAGAGCAAAGATGCAAGAAAGTACGGAGAATTAGCAGAAAACATCAAGAAGGCCTTTATTTCGCGCTTCATAGATAAAAACGGAATTCCTGAGGGAAATTGTCAGACGGCTACCGGAACTGTCCTGTACCGCGGTCTTTATCCAAAAGGTAAAAAAGAATTCTATGCTGAACTTTTAAAGAAACAGATAGAAGATAATGACGGAAAACTGGATTTCGGTGTGCTCGGAATGAAGGCGGTTTCAAATGCAATGGGAGAGACCGGTCAGGCCGAATGCTGTCTTGACATGCTGAGAGGCCCGGAATACCCGAGTTACGGTCACTGGGTTGACATGGGTTCCACAACTCTGTATGAGTGCTGGAACGGTCTCGGATCGCATAACCATCACATGTTCAGCGATGTATCAGAATTCTTCTATAAATACATCGGAGGAATCTCAACTACTTATGAAGGAGCAGGATATAAAAAGATTTTGTTCAGGCCTGCAATTGTGAGAAAATACGGAAATGTTGAGTGCAGCATAGATACGCCGAGAGGACTGGTAAAGTGTAACACGGTGTTTACCGACAAAGGCGCAGTGCTTGAAATAAAAGTACCTGTCGGAAGCGAAGGAAAACTCATTCTTCCAAAAGGCTGGAAGAGCAGTGTCAAAACACTCCAATCAGGTACATACAGAATTGAAATTACGAAATAAAAAAGCAAATCCATCTGCGATATAACAGATGGATTCGTTTTTTATCTTGTGAACTTGCTTATCAGTATGAAGGAAATAAGTGCAAGCACTGTACATGCTGCTGTAATCACTATTCCGACGACCAGTTCCACTATCTGAGAAACGATGAGAAAAGCACCGACCCAAACCATGGATATTGAAAGAGAAAGCATCAGACAAATGAGAGTCAGCTTGAAATTAGAGACAACTGAATGAGATTTCTGTAATGATGATTTAGCCATATGTGCCTCCTTAAGCCATCACTGCATAGTATATCATGCATCCAAGTACAGCGAGCTGTAGCAACAGAGATACATATATTGTCAGTGAAAAGTATATCTTGTTTGTTTTATGGTGAGCTACGATTCTGCCTATAAAACCGCCAACAGCTCCACCCATGGCAACACATCCAAGAAGTGTTTTTTCCTTAATTCTCACGGCATTGCCGTTTCTCTTCGCCATTCCTTTGTCCCTTAAAAACAGGAAAAAAGCGATGAGACTCATCAGCAGAAGATATGCTGAATAAATGTAAACAAGAGTCATGTTTTTGTTACCTTCCTTATGAATTATTTCTTGTTGGTTAATGGTCTAAAAAACCAGTTTTAATGTTGTGTAGGAATACGGATCCGCAATGAATTCGACAACTTTTCCTTTCAATAAAGCCTCTTCAATTTCTTTTTCGTCACATGTTGTATACATAGCCCGATTTGGCTTGAAAGACAGCTCTAAAGAACACTTGGTTGATTCATTGTTTGTGTTGACAAATCTCAGTATGACAGAATCATCTTTTTCAGACTTTTTAAATGAAATGAGCTGTACTCCATCACCTTTGAGTGAGATATCCGAGTCGAGATTGATTAGATTCTTTAATACAAGAAAGTCTCTGTTCTTTGATTCGCTCCATCTTGGCACCACGGGGAAGCGGCTTTCAGTGTAAGGCAAAACAGATATGCTGTATTTTGATCTGCATTGCTCCGGATTTGTGTATACAAGGTTGTTGCATCTGTTCGATGCGGCATAGAGATATAAGTGAGCCTTTTCTTCGGAAAAATTTGTCTGTAATCTGTTGTACTTTATTTTTCCGAGATGGAAAACAGGCATATCCCGTGTATATACTGCCACGCCATATTCACCATTGTCAGAAGCAATGTAGTTTTGCGTTACAGTAAAGTCATTTGAATTAATCGGGAGAGTATCTATGCTCTCATCTTTGTCTCCTAACTGCATTTCCGTGTAGAAACGAGGTTGTGAAATGGAGAAAGGGAATGCAAAAAAGTAGTTTTTCTTGTAGCGGTCATAATAGTCGCCCATAAGTCCGGTTGCGTTTTCAAAAGACAAGTCAATGTCTAGGTTTTTCTCGTGCTTGTAGAACCTGAACTGAGCTGTGATATCTGCTCCGCTTTGTTCCTCGTGACCCCTTTGAATCACCACATAGCAGATGTCTCCTTCGTAAAGCGACAGCTCCTGTTTTTTCGGAACCTCATAACCTGAAACCTGTTCTTTTTTGCCTTCCGAATATGTGTATATGAACTGGCCTAATTCAAATTCAGAGTTTTCATCGATTAAAAGGCGGTTTGTACCTTTGTCCAGAATATTAACAATGCTCTTTGTTTCAGGATTTAGTTCTACTGCATAATAATCTGTTTCAAAATAACAAGTGTCAATTCGAACAGATTGCTTATAGGGCAATACGGAATCGAAGGATTTGGAAGTAAAACCATCGATTTCCTGAATGTGAGTTATTATTGTCCTGTCCGGAAGTACCTGATGAGGCATCCCTTTTGGAATGACTGCTCCTTCTTCGGAAATCAAATACTGGTCTCTCTTGTAGGGCAATGTGTTGACTATGCGTATCTTTCCATCGATATTTTTATCGAGACCGTTGAACACATTGTCCAAAGCAGATTCAGCGTTTTCCACGGATTTCTTTTTGACCACATCAAGATTATGTCTGTGCATTTCCTGTGGGTGCTTTGACGAAGTTGCCCAGCAATGCTCATCGAAGTTGCAAAGATTCCATACGGCATCCGAATATACTTTTGATGGGTAAGCAGTACCATTCTTGATCGACAATATTGTGGATATTGCTTCGCAGTTATAAAGTTTTCGCATTACACTGCGCTTTTCCGCAAACAATTGCGGTGCGATTGTCGCAAAATCTGCCCATTGGTCAGTTATATCTCCGGATAATTCCGGAAGGGAATCCTTTCCTGCGTTCCATACTCGTTCAAGGACAGCAGATGGAATGTCCATTTTAAATACGGGATATTTCCATTTATCTGACATTGCTTTGCATATTGTCAAAAGCATTGTCGTCGGGGTTTCTCTGTCATCGTAAAAACTGAGCGGGAAATCTGAATAACCATATCTGTTAAGAGAATTGAGCTTTGATGTAAACCATTGCTCGGTTCTCCTCATTTTTGTCTCATCAAAAACGAATTCGCCTTCAGCATAATGTCTTTTTGTGTCACACCATATACTTCCAAGACCAAGTGGTCTGTAGGAGCGCTGATACCAAAACAGGACTTCGTGATTTCCAGATTTGTCCCTCCAGAGGAACAACGGAGGTATTTCTTTGTTTTCTTCAGAATTTCTGAATGTGTTGGAAAGAGCGCCCATATATTTGATGCCCATTGTTGAATATGCGTTCACAACAGATTGGCTTACGCCAGAAATATCTGCATATATGGCACTTTTTACTTCTGCACCATATTTTTCTTTTGAATCCATGCAGCCATAATACATCTCTCTGACGAGTTGTTCATTGTTTGCCCAGGAAGTGTGAACACCGCTGTGTATTCCGTTGAGTTCTATTCTTTTTTCTTTGAATAATATCTTTAAACGCTCTTTTTCTTCATTGCTGGCGTGTGAGTCAAAAGAATTGAGCCAATAAACATGTTCAATCATGTATTTGAAATCTTCATGTTCTTCGCACAGTTCAATTGCTTTTTTCAATGTTTTGTAAAACTCCAGCTCCAGCTTTTCAATATATCCGCAATATCCGAGATCTTCATGTGAAGAATAAATGAGAGAAACCATCCATTTTTTGATCGGCTTAAGAGTGAATGATCTTTCAAAAGGAACATCTTCAAACGGGCATATCTTTATAGTGCATTTTTTATCATCGTATGCAGCAGGGAGCATCAGACTGAATTCTTTTTCAAAGGCAGATGTGCTGCAAACAAGTTGTCCGTCAATGTATGCAAAGACCTGGAACGGATTGCACATGTCCCAGTTTTCAACACAAATATTCACTTTGTTCTTGTTGTCATGAGACACAAAAGGTGTCTGTGTAAACTCGGTAATTCGCATTAAGCGTCCTCTTCTTTTTGTGGTTCTTCCTGAACGGTTTGTTCAAGGGCTTCAGATTTTCTTTGTGATTTTGAGTTGATAAAGTATGTGATAGATACACAAATAATCGGGATTAAAATGATGAAATTGTATTTGTAAAGATTCCAGAAATCTGTATCAGGGAACGGAATAAGACGCATGAATGCGTATCCGGCCATCACGCCTGATATGAAGAACAGGAAAATGAGACCGTAGATTGCGATTCCATAGTTGAATTTTCTGTCTTTGGTTATAACCCTGTCATATACATTTGATACAGCTCTGTTCATATTTGACGTCATAGCCGTTGAAGAATATGTATAGTTGCCAAAATGTGTAAAGGAGTGAATCAGAAGTGCCCCTAAGAATCCGCAAATACAAGCAGAGAAGAGCTTAAACGCAGATAAAACACCGGGCTCATTGTCGTTTGGTATTGCAAAAATGAATACGAAGAAAACCAGGCATATGATGAGATGTCCGTTTACGCCTTTATGGTTGTGCTTTTTTTCAAAAGAATTGGCAATGAAAAGACCAACAGTGAAAAAGACTATGAAAAGGATTGTAAAGATAAAATCTTCAATGTTCCCGTCAATGAGGTTTTCAACCATCTTTATTATATTTCCGGTGTGCATTGTTGCATAGAAATCAAAATTAAAAAGACAATAAATGTCCAGAATTCCACCGACAAATGACAATATAATTGCAGTAACGCTCTCCAGATTAAAAAAGCTTTTTTCTCTCATGATAGAATCCAATCCGGCATTCAAATTGTTTGAAAGAGCAATCTGACAAACTAACCGGATTCACGTTTTAAATTATATATCATAATTGTTATGCGTGCAATATTTCTAGTAATATGCAAAAACAATAACGGAAGAGCAGTTTTGCCCTTCCGTTAAGAACAGGTATTTGTTTATACAGTCATCTTTCTTTTGTGACTACAGTCAGTTCTCCTAAGACTCCATTGCTTGATACCTTAACAGTTGCTTCGGCAATAACTCCGTCGTTCTGAACATCGGTATTATCACTGTGCATATGACAATACGAGATTAAATGCTATTAGTAAGTTGTACATTGGTGTTGGAAACAGTGCAAGTGAAGCAAAAGCAGACTTGTTAACTCAAGGATGCACAAATTTCATAAGTTTGGACTTAAACGCTTCTGCAGGCGGCAAGTACATCTAAATTGGATATGAAAAACATGAAATTGCAAAAATTGTAAGGGAAAGTTACAAAACCGAGTCCAAATACCAAAGGGCATACAACAATGAGTATTCGGATGCAATCAAAGACGTAATAGTAACAGTAGGTGAACCCTTAAGGGAATCGTTAGAATACAATGGGGTATTATATTATCCTGTTTCAAGTGTCAATCTTAATCAGGGAACGTATTATGGCAAGGAAATATACATGTACTACACACGTGATATGTCTTTAGGAAAAGACATGATTATAAGTTCAATTGGGCTTGCTCAGTTCGAAAGAGCACCTAACAGTACCGAGGATTACCGTTGGGAAAAGCTTCTGACTTCGACGGGTAAGAGAGCAAATCTCAATGATGGATGTATCTCTTTCTCAGATGACTTCATAAAAGAGAATGCAATTCATATGTTCATGCACAGATACGGAAACATTGTAAAGGCCGGTGCAGAAATTACAGGCGGATACACAAATGAATCCGAAAAGTACGGAAAACTTGTGGTAAAAAGATAGTAATAATCAGAATAGGAGCAACAGCTATTGTATCACACAATGGCTGTTGCTTTAGAGGCTGGTGAAAAAATGTCGATGTAATAGGAAATCCGAACCCATAGCTTGGTTGCTTTGAGTTCGGATTTATACTATTTGGTGCGGATAAGAGGACTTGAACCTCCACGAAGTTGCCCCCACAAGAACCTGAATCTTGCGCGTCTGCCAATTCCGCCATATCCGCATGCTTTAACATTATAACAAAATTTTGAATTAAATCAACACTTTTTTTCAAGATTTGCCTTTCGAGACTCAAAGATCAATTAAGTGGCAAAAATACAATAGAAAATGCCATAAATCAAGGCGGGAATAATCCCGCCTTCTTTCGTCACAATTCGTGTTTTTAAGATTCAGCAATCGTTATGTTTATATTACCTGTTGTTGATGATATTTCACAAATGCCGCCTGTTCTTGTGTCAGGAACGTTAACTTTTCCTGTTGAAGACTTAGCTCTGAAATCCTTTTCGGTCATGAGTGATCCCGATATATTGCCGGTAGTTGATTTAACGTAAATATTTGCAGCATCACACTTGTCAAAATGAACTGTTCCGGTTCCGTCTTCTATGTTAAAATCTCCAGTTGCGGTCACATTTGTTAGTATAACAGATCCGGTAGTTCCGTTGCACTTGAGAGAATTGCAGTCAAAATCGACTAAGACTATATCGCCTGTGGTCACTTTAACACTAACATCGCCGCTGCATTCAACAGTGCTGGCAGTGATTTTTCCCGTGGTTGCTTTCAGTGTCATGTTGTTTGAGCGAACGCCTGTTATGGAGATACTTCCTGTTGTTGAATTAATGGTTATTGATTCGGTGGCAGATGCCCCGCACAGTATATTTCCCGTGTCTCCGTCGATTACAATATTGCCGAAAGAGAATGCTCTCGGAATCAATATATCGCCGGTGATACATTCAGCTGTAACACTCTCGTATGTGTCTGATGGCAGGTAAACTGTTATGTATGGAGTTTTTTTAAACAATGAGATTAAATCTATCCATTGTCTTTCATCTTTCACACCTATTTTCAGAGTGCCGTTTTCCACTTCGACAGTATGTGTGACTTTGTCCTCTTCAAGACATTCAATGCTGCATTTTCCGTCAGATGATGGTTTGAAAGTTATGTCATCTACGGTTGAATGGACTTCAATTTTGCTGAAATTTGTATCGGCTGTGTAGATATGTGTTTCATATTTTGCTTTGCCTATTTTTGAAAAATCAAAACCTGCCGCAATAAAAGCACTTGCAAATATTACAAGACCTGCGACCAAAACGACTACTGCGATTATTATCAATACCTTTTTCATTATTGTGCACCCTTCTCTTTATATAGTTACCAAAATTTTTTTTGCTTCTTGCAGAATTGGAAGTTCACGATTGCTGATTAATCGTCCAAGCTTTGTTGAAGAACATTTTTTGTATTCTTCAATTGCCTCGTCATATGTCAACTTAAGTGTAGACAGATGGAAATCCACTATTTCGTCCTGTGTCATGTGTTTGTCACCGAAAGAGAGAATTTTGCAAAGATAATAGTTGTTGATATTGTGCCTGTGAATCAAGTTGTAGTAATCACTCACAACACCAATTTTTCTCATAACTTCGACCTCGACTCCGAGTTCTTCTTTCAGCTCTCGTCTGATTGCTGAAATTTGATCTTCGTTTTTCTCGACACCGCCTCCTGAAGTTTCTATCAGTTGTGCTTTGCCGAATATATCGTCTCGTAGGACTCTGACGAAATACAAAAAGCCCTCATTGTCATAAACTATTGCTCTTACTATCTGTCTGTCGTGGTCTAAATAGTCAAATGACCACTCGTTGTCTTGTAGCTCGATAAACAGTTCGGTGCTTTCGTTTTCCATGTCTGTTCCTTTCTATAGTTCATCGCAAACAAAAAAGCCCGAAGGACAAAGCCATCGGACTCTGTTGTGGTGCGAGAAACGGGACTTGAACCCGTATGGTAAAACCACACGCCCCTCAAACGTGCGCGTCTGCCAGTTCCGCCACTCTCGCATTTTGTCGTTTGAACTAAACGCGTGATTTATTATACACGATTAGTTTCTTTTGTCAAGTGCAAAAATGCTTTTTTCGAGGTGGTTCGTCAAAATATATAATGTTTGCTTTTTTCTTTCGTATATTTTCTGTAAATCGTTCACAAAATAATTGAATAAGTCGAGACATGATGGTATACTTTAATCATAGGCGCTAGACGCAAAAACAAGTGGAGGTAAATATACTTATGCAATATCCAGTAATTGGAATTCGTCCGACCATCGACGGAAGACGCAAAGGTGTCAGAGAGTCTTTGGAAGAACAAACAATGGGAATGGCTAAAGCCGCAAAAGCATTGATTGAAAAGAATGTCTTTTATCCTGATGGAACACATGTAAAATGTGTCATTTCAGACTGCACAATAGGTGGTGCTAAAGAGGCAGCTCTTTGCCAGGAAAAATTCAGAAAACTCAATGTATGTGCTACACTTACTGTTACACCATGTTGGTGCTATGTAACTGAGACAATGGACCTTGATCCTCTCACAACAAAGGCTGTTTGGGGATTCAACGGAACAGAACGTCCGGGCGCAGTTTATCTTGCAGCAGTTCTCGCAGCTCACGCTCAGAGAGGCCTTCCGGCATTCTCAATCTATGGACATGAAGTTCAAGAAAAAGATGACAAAAAGATTCCTGCTGACGTAGAAGAAAAGATTCTTCGTTTCGCTCGTGCAGCTACAGCTGTAGGCGTTATGCGTGACCGTTCATATGTTTCAATCGGCGGTCCTGCAATGGGTATTGCAGGTTCATTCCTCGATCCGTTGTTCGTTCAGAAGTACCTCGGAATCCGTGCTGAATGGTGCGACATGACAGAAATTCTCCGCAGAATAGATCTCGGTATCTATGACCATGAAGAATACGAAAAAGAACTCAAATGGATTAAGAAGAACTGCAAGCCTGGTTATGAAAAGAATCCTGATTCCGTAAGAGCTTCTGACAAGAAGAAACAGGAAGAATGGGAATTCGTTGCAAAGATGACTCTCATTATAAGAGATATCATGATTGGCAACCCGAAACTCGCAGAGATGGGATTTGTTGAAGAGTCTTGCGGCAGAAATGCAATTTACGGCGGTTTCCAGGGCCAGAGACAATGGACTGACTATAAACCGAACGCAGACTTCACAGAAGCAATACTCAACACAACATTCGACTGGAACGGCAAACGTGCTCCTATCATCCTCGCTACAGAGAGTGATAACATGAACGGACTTACAATGCTGCTTCTTGAACTCCTTACACATCAGGCAGTTATTTTCTCGGACGTAAGAACATACTGGAGTGCTGAATCGGTTAAGAGAGTTACAGGATACACATGCGAAGGTAAAGCAGCTAATGGATTCCTCCACATGCTCAACTCCGGTGCATCAGCTCTTGACGGAACAGGTGCATCAAAAGATAAGAAGGGCAACCACGTTATGAAGAAGTGGTGGGAGATGACAGACGAAGACATCAACGCTTGTCTCAAGGCTACAACATGGGCTCCTGCTGATAGATTCTATTTCAGAGGCGGCGGTTTCTCATCAATGTATCAGTCAAAGGGTGAAATGCCCGTGACAGCTGCCCGTATTAACTACGTTGACAAACTCGGTCCGGTTATCCAGATTGCTGAAGGATGGACAGTTGAACTTCCGGAAGAAGTAGATAAGAAACTTCTTATGAGAACAGACCCGACATGGCCATCTATTTACTTCACACCGAGACTTACAGGCAAGGGCGCATTCAAGTCAACATACGATGTAATGGCTAACTGGGGTGCAAACCACGGAGCATTCACATACGGACATGTTGGTGCAGACCTGATTACACTTGCTTCAATGCTCAGAATTCCAGTATCTATGCACAATGTACCGGAAGAGAAGATTTATCGTCCTCACTGCTGGTCAGCTTTTGGAACAGATACAGAAGGAAACGACTACAGAGCTTGCGAAGCTTACGGTCCGCTTTACAAATAAACACCGAATATATTATGCCGGAAGCTGCAAACTTCCGGCATAATCAATAAATCGGAAGTTTTTAATTGACATTACTTTTTTATTTGTGTAGAATATCTAAAATATTTTGAAATGGGGTGATTTAATGGTTGATCCAAAATTTGAGGAAAAGTTTACTAAGGAAGGTCTGACTTTTGATGATGTCCTTCTGATTCCGAGCGAGAGTTCGGTTCTCCCGCCTGACGTAGACTTGTCGACAAAAATAACTTCAAAAATCAAACTTAACACACCATTACTATCAGCTGCTATGGATACCGTAACCGAATCTGAACTCGCAATCGCAATGGCGAGAGAGGGTGGAATAGGCATTATCCATAAGAACATGACTATAGAACAGCAGGCAGCAGAAGTTACAAGAGTAAAGAGAAGTGAAAACGGAGTTATAACAAACCCATTTTCGCTGAAACCGGATAACACGGTTCTCCAGGCTGAAGAATTGATGCATGAATACAAGATATCAGGCGTGCCGATTGTCGACGACAACGGAAAACTTGTGGGAATAATCACAAACAGAGATATGAGATTTTTGACCGACATGAACGTCAAAATATATGACGTGATGACAAAAGACAATCTCGTTACTGCACCTGTAGGCACGACCCACGAAACAGCAAGAGAAATACTCTGTAAACACAAGATTGAAAAACTACCTCTTGTCGATGAGAACGGCTATCTCAAAGGCCTCATCACAATCAAAGATATTC
Organism: Clostridiales bacterium; assembly: GCA_024693345.1. Classification (GTDB taxonomy): domain Bacteria; phylum Bacillota; class Clostridia; order Oscillospirales; family CAG-272; genus CAG-841. The sequence continues at coordinate 39,821 of JAILLB010000053.1, read as the reverse complement.
AGAAAGCCAGCAAATACCCCAACTCGGCTAAAGATTCAAGAGGCAGACTGCTTTGCGGTGCCGCTATAGGCGTAACAAATGACGTTCTTGAAAGAGCAGGTGCGCTCCTTGATGCGGGGGCTGATGTTCTGGTTTTGGATTCAGCTCACGGCCATTCTAAGAATATCGGAATTGTTCTAGGAAAAGTAAAGAAAGAATTCCCGAATTGCCAGATAATAGCCGGAAATATAGCAACTGGAGAAGGTGCAGAATATCTTATTGATAACGGTGCAGATGCAATCAAGGTTGGCATAGGACCTGGATCAATCTGTACGACAAGAATTGTTTCAGGCATAGGCGTACCTCAGATTACTGCAATTTATGATGCAGCAAATGTGGCAGCAAAGAGAGGAATTCCGGTTATTGCCGATGGCGGTATAAAGTACTCGGGCGACCTTGTTAAAGCAGTTGCTGCAGGTGCCGACGCTATTATGATTGGATCACTGTTTGCAGGATGTGAAGAGAGCCCTGGCGAAACAGAAATATATCAGGGAAGAAGTTACAAAGTGTACCGCGGAATGGGATCAATCGCGGCTATGGAAAGAGGATCCAAAGACAGATACTTCCAGAACGGAACAAAGAAACTTGTTCCTGAAGGAGTTGAAGGAAGAGTTCCTTTCAAGGGACCGCTTTCAGATACTATCTACCAGCTTCTGGGAGGTATGAGATCGGGATTTGGTTATTGCGGATGCAAGACAATACCTGACCTCCAGAAAAACGGAAAATTCATTAAGATTACAGGAGCGGGACTCAAAGAGTCACATCCTCACGATATTAACATCACAAAAGAAGCACCGAACTATAGTGTTCAACAATAATCGGGTTGTAAAAGGCTGCTTCTTGGATGTATAATTAATCGTGCATTTCACGTAGAGAAAGGAAGCGTTTTTTATGAAAAAGATTATTGCAGTATTGCTTCTAATATGCTTTTGCATTGGAATAGCAGCTTGTCAATCAAACAATGATAACCCGGTTATTACTCTTGGCTCAAAAACCACAGAGTCCACCGAAACTGAGATGACTGCTGAGAGTACAACATTGAAAGATACAACAGAACATTTAGGCACAATTGTTACCGAAACCGATGTTACCACAACAAAACCGGACGGAACGACAAAGGTTACGGATACTACAACATCAAAGGTGACTGAAACAACAAAAAATCAAGAGACCACAACAGAAACATCAGTGCACGAAACAACTGAGAGCAAGGATCCTTCTGTCACTACTGAAGAAACAACGAGAGAAGATCCTTTCATTCACTTCAATGATATTGACAGTGCTTTGACGTTCTATGCAGATGAAGTTATGGGTAAGAGAATTGAAGATCCATACACATTCATTTTAATTAAAGCTTTGTACGATGCAAATTCCAAATCATTCAAAGAGGAAGAAGTCAACACATTTGACTATTGGATAGAAACAATTAATGATAATGCAAAGAGATCTTTGGTTTTCGAAAGTGCACCGGTTTTGAATTTGTCAGATAAACTGATAATTCAATATGATGAAGCTACACTTGGAGCAACCAGACAGGATGCAGGCACTGCAATTATTTCCTCTGTTTATGTGTTTGTTTACGATGACTCTGCGGTCGCATATGACTTTAAGGATATATCTAATGGTGACGGCATAGAAAGAATTGACTTGGCAAGTGCATTTGAAGATACAGGATATGATGATTTGTATGTTGTTGTCAAAGTAACTCAGTTCGGAGACACATACCGTGTGGGTGGTGAATACAAGACAGAGTATATTGACTACTTTGCAATAATTTGTGTTCATAACGGAACATAGTTTTTTGAAAAAATTAGCACTCGTTTGACTTAATGTCGAATGGGTGCTTTTTTTCTTGATTTTTTAATTAACATGTATTATACTAAATTGGTTAATTTTTTAAGTAAGGATATATCCAATGAAAAGAGAAGATTTAAGAAATATCGCCATAATTGCACACGTTGACCATGGCAAGACAACTCTTGTTGATGAAATGCTTAAGCAAGGCGGAGTTTTCAGAGAAAATCAGGATGTTGAAGAAAGAGTTATGGACTCTAACGCCATAGAGCGTGAAAGAGGAATAACAATTCTTGCAAAGAATACAGCCATCCATTATAACGGGGTAAAAATCAACATAGTAGATACTCCAGGACATGCCGATTTCGGTGGAGAAGTTGAACGAATTCTTAAAATGGTAAATGGCGTAATACTTCTTGTTGATGCAGCGGAAGGACCAATGCCTCAAACCAGATTCGTTCTTTCTAAAGCACTCGAATTGAATCACCCGGTTATAGTCGTTGTTAATAAAATAGACAGACCGGACGCCAGACTTGACGAAGTCGGTGATGAAGTGCTTGAATTGCTTTTGGATCTCAATGCTACAGATAGTCAGTTTGATTCACCTATGCTGTGGTGTTCAGGAAGAGAAGGAACAGCTTCATATTCTCCGTACGAAAAAGGGACAGATTTGAAGCCTTTGTTCGACACAATCCTGAATTATATTCCTGCTCCGGAAGGCGATGTTGATGGACCGATGCAGATGCTGGTCTCATCGATTGACTATAACGATTATGTCGGAAGAATCGGTATAGGCCGTGTTGAACGCGGTGTTATTAAAACCAACATGGAGGCAATGATATCTAACTTCCATACACCGGATGTTCCTCCGAGAAAGGTTAAGATAGTAAGCATAAGTCAGATCGAAGGACTGCAGAGAGTTAACGTAGAGTCAGCAAAAATGGGAGACATCATCTGTTTCTCTGGTGCTTCGGACATTACTATAGGGGACACAATCACTTCACCTGAAAAAGTTGAACCTCTTGAGTTTGTTAAGGTTTCCGAGCCCACAATGGAGATGACTTTCTCCGTCAATGACAGTCCGTTTGCAGGACAGGACGGTAAATATGTCACATCAAGACAGCTTCGCGACAGACTTTACAGAGAACTTTTGAAAGATGTTTCTCTCAGAGTCAGAGATGGTGATACAACAGACAGTTTCATTGTATCAGGAAGAGGAGAAATGCACCTCTCAATTCTTATTGAAACAATGAGAAGAGAAGGATACGAACTTAACGTCAGCACGCCTAGAGTTTTGTATAAAGAAATAAACGGCAAACGCTGTGAGCCTATCGAAAGAGTTGAAATTGATGTTCCGAATGATTATTGCGGAACAGTAATGGAAAAACTCGGTGCAAGGAAGGCGGACATTATAAACATGGGACCGAGAGGCACCAGAATGCGTCTTGAATTCCTGATTCCTACAAGATGTTTGTTCGGTTACAGAAGTGAATTCTTGACAGATACCAGAGGCGAGGGAATCATGACATCCGTATTCGACTCCTATGGAGAATTCAAGGGCGAAATAACAAGAAGATTCACAGGATCTCTTGTCGCTTCTGAGGCCGGTATTTCAACGTCATACGGCGTATTCAACTCACAGGACAGAGGTACTATGTTCATTGGGGCGCAGTGCCCTGTATACGAGGGTATGATTGTAGGTGAAAACCCGAAACTTGGTGAAATTGCAGTTAACGTATGCAAAGAAAAACACCTCACTGCAATCCGTTCAACCGGTGCTGATGAGGCCTTAAGACTTGTACCTCCGAGAATTATGTCACTTGAACAGGCAATAGAGTTTATTGCTGATGATGAGCTGATTGAGGTTACACCAAACAATATAAGACTTCGCAAGAAAATCTTATCTACAGATCAAAGATATAAACTTGCAGGCAGAATCAAAAAAGGAAATGTATAATAATCAATCCCGGAATTTGAAACAACTCAATTTCCGGGATATATTTTTGATTTCATACAATAATGTGCTAAAATAATGAAAAAGATACTGTGGAGGATTCCAATGGGCAGTGAATTACAAGATATCCTTTTATCAATGGAACAAAATAACAGTTTACTGGCAGATGACCTATCAAGTACTGCCAATGTCTTGGATTATTCCAATTTTGTCAAAGATAATGTTTGGACAGACGCGATTCAAACTGCAATCAATGAGAATCAGATTGTCATAATACCGGAGTCAAGTGAACCATATATCATAGACAAATCCATTGTCGTTCCTTCAAACAGAAAGATAGTGGCATATGGTGCTACTATAAAAATGAAAGACGGAATGGATGTCCTGATGTTGAGAAACGATAACGTAATCGATGAGACTTATCAAAAGGCGAATAATTCTGTCAAAGACGAGAACATCTCCATATTCGGAGGCACTTTTGAGGAATGCTATACATCACGACTTGGGTACGGAAGAAGCGGAAAAGTTGATGAATCCCATTCGATGTATGGCATTTCATGTTGTTTGTTGTTCAACAATGTGCGTCATCTCACAGTAAAAGACGTTATACTTGTGAACTGTGCAGGTTTTGCAATTCAAACCGGAGAACTGTATGATGCAGTATTCAGACATATAAGATTTGATAACTGTTTTGCCGATGGCCTGCATATCGGTGGAAGCACGGCAAACCTCCTCATATCCGATGTCAAAGGCAACGTTGGAGACGATTTGGCTGCACTAAACATGTATGACTGGCATAACTCGACAGTGACTTTCGGACCAGGTGAAAACATATTGTGCGAAGATCTTGAACTTGAACCTAACGGGAGATATAAGGCAATAAGGCTTGAACCCGGAATTTACGAATTTTCTGACGGGACAAAAGTTGACTGCTATCTTAAGAACGTGGTATTCAGAAGAGTCAAGGGAATAAGGACATTCAAAATGTATCTTCAGACTCCTCCGTATTTGATTGGACAATCCCCCGAGAAAGGTGAAGTCGGAAATGCATATGATATCACTTTTGAAGACATGGACATTGATCTGATTCGACCAATAGATACCTTTGAAGAATACATGAAAAGTGATGACATAAGAGGAAACTGTGCAGCATTTGAAATATGTTCCAATGTGAACGGCTTTTTTCTAAACAATGTCAGATTGACTCTTCACAGGGATGAATTTCCAATGAGTTATCTTATTGCTGTGGGACCAAAATCCATTCTCAGAAACGGAAAAGAAATATTTGATCCATATCTGTCGGGAATAGCAGAGAATATAAGGTTGAAAAATGTCACAATCAATGGAGAACAATTAAAAAAACCAAGCGAATATGTAAAAGAAATAGTATTTGATGATGTTGATGGTGACGGCAATTCGTCAGGACGAGGAATATTGCATGATCTGATTGTTGAGCAATGAAAAAAGAGCCCTTGTGCGTAAAAACACAGGGGCATATTTGTATCTAGTCAATCATCAGATTGAATCAGAACTACAGTTCCTTGAATGACATGAATATGGGCCATTTTTGAACATATTTCATTGCTTACGCCTACTGGAAACGATTCAGTCAATTCAATTTCTTCTGGAGAATATTTGCAACCATCAATTGATACAATGGCCTTTCCTCCAACGGCCAATACAGAAAGGTATTTTTTGTTTTTTGTCAGTTCGACATTTTTATCTGTTACGGTAACTATGTTGTTTTTGTCTATCAGTGTGGCTTGGGCTCCTTTTTTGCGGGCAAAAATCAATGACTGAATATTGGCTAGAGTGTGGTCCAGTCTGCCGCCCGTTCCGCCTATAATACTCAAATCCTTCATTCCTCTGGATATTGCTTCTTTTATGCAATAATGAGTATCTGTATCATCTTTAACCGCAGGCAACCGGATAACTTCGCATGTCAGCGATGAATAATCCACTTCCGGTTCGTGATCAAAGTCTCCAATGACAAGATCAGGGTGAATTCCTTCCTGTTCCGCCTGAACAAATGAATTGTCTGCACAGATAATGAACCCATAATTATCAGGATTAACAAGATCACGAATCTTGTCCTCCAAATGTGTTGCAATTATAAGGCATTTCATGTATTTTCCTCATTGGTTGTTTCCGGCTGAGGATTTTTCTTTTTACTGACAAAATATATTATGCAGTATGCTATGACGACAGCAAGTGCTACAGATGTTGCGATTACAATCAAAGGAATGTTTGCTTCTGATATTCCGGTAATGTCAAATTCGCCTGTTTCTGCATTTTGAAGCTTTGAAAAAATGCACACTATATCTATGATAAGCGCAGCAGAGGCAAATGTCAGAGTGATGTACTTCATAACATTTACAAGCATTCCGTTGCTGCTTTCTTTCCGAATAATAGGCTTAGGCCTGTCAGAACCAAAATCTATTGATGACCCGATAAAATATGCAGTGACCGCCAGAATCAGTGTTTCCGGGACCATGTATGTCGCGTTATATATTAATGAGTACGATAGAGCTGCAGCGGTAGGAATGGATAAACCTGCCCAGACAGTGGCGCCTGAAATTACATGGCAAATATATCTTGCAAAGCATGCAATAAGACTGCCAAAAACAAATGCTTCCTTTTCGGTTTTTGCGTTTCTTACAAGTGCAGATAGCCCTATTACACCAAATGCGACAATGTAGTCAAGCAATATTACGGCTATTACCGATGCTACTCCTGTTACGTAAGAAAGGGTATTGAGCCCGAGGACAAGTTCCATTGCTCCGTATACAAAAGAGGAGACAAATCCCCATTTAATACCATGTCTGTACCCAATGATTATAAGAGGCAGTTTGCTTGCCATTGTGATGCTTCCGCCGTAGGGAAGATCTGCAAGCTTCAGTATGCTTAAAATGACCGCAAGTGCAACCATTACTGCACATTCCGCTATTGTTCGCGCCAGAGAATAACGACTTTTTTCCATGTTCCGACTTCTTTCTGAAAATAAACATCCCGTGCGGAAAACACGGGATGAAAGCATCGTATTAATAAACTTCCTACGCCGGTATTATCCGTATCAGGTCTAGGGTTTGGCAAAACCATCTCAGCCACTGAGCAGCACCCCTGTTTAATTGTCGCCTTATTATATCACCAGCCAAATCCTGAGTCAACAATATATTTGTTGGCAATGAAAACAACAAAGTGATAAGAAAAAACAAAAAAAGTAAAAAAATGGTGAAAAATGTGTTTTTTTCTCTTGACAAATAACGCCGCTTGCTATATATTATAACTCGAAAGTTAGCACTTAACCACAAAGAGTGCCAAAGGAGGCGGAAAAGTGAAAGATTTAACTCCGGAAGTCAACGGACACAAGCTGACCGACAGAAAAAAGATGATACTTCGTTCTGTCATCGAATCGCACATAAACAACGGCGAACCGGTTGGATCCAAGTATCTTGTTTCTTCAGCTAATATCCCATACTCATCCGCGACAATCAGGGCTGAGATGGCTGAACTTGAAGAGATGGGCTACCTTGAGCAGCCTCACACATCTTCTGGAAGAATTCCGACTCAGCAGGGATATAGATTTTATGTAGATTCCTTGATGGAGAGCTACAAACTCACCGGAACTGAAATAATCGAGCTCAACAACATGCTTAAGAGCAAAATAGGCGAACTTGATTCCATTTTGGCCAGCGCATCAAAACTTGTAGCTTCAATGACCAATTACACATCGGTTGCAATCAAGTCCGGAAACATGGCTGACACAGTCAAGAACTTCTCATACATGCTTCTCGACGAAAGAGAGTTCCTGCTCGTTATGAAGATGGGCAATGGAAAAGTCATATCGAGACAGATAAAAACTGATGTTGAATTGAGCGACAGAATACTGTTCAAACTCGAACAGCAGTTGAATGCAAAACTCTGCGGACTTACTTCGAAAGACATAACGCTGCCTTTGATGATGGACATAGAGAATGAAATGGGAATTGAGGCTTCAATAGTTTCACCCACATTCCGCGCCATATATGAGACAATCGGTGGCGGAGAAGACACGGACATCAAATACGAAGGAATTACAAAGTTATTCGATTATCCGGAATTTTCCGATGTTGACAAGATTAAGAATGTCATGGATATGCTCGATGACAAAAAAGGCCTCATTGAACTTATGTCTGACTCTAAGAACGAGGGCGTGAACATAACAATCGGCGATGAAGAAGGCAGGCTGGTTAACAACTCGGCACTGATCTACAGACCTATCAAGGTCAGCGGACAGACACTCGGTGTCATAGGCGTATTCGGACCGGCCAGAATGGATTATTCAAAAGTGGTTTCCACGGTCGAATATCTGTCGGAAAAAATAACAAGCATGCTTTCAGATGCGTTACCTCCACCTTCAGATGACAGGGGAAAAGAAGAAGGAAAGGATGAATAGAACATGATAGACGAAGAAAAACAGAACGTTGCTCCTGAAGAGGCTGAAAAGCCTGAAGAACAGGTGGCTGAAAAAGAGCAGGTCCAAAAGCCTCAGGGCGGAGACGGACAGCCTCACGGCAGAGAAAAGAAACTGAAAGCTGAAATCAAAAAGCTTAGCCGTGAAAACGGAGAACTCAAAACAAAATATGAGGACGTAAATGATAAATATCTTCGAATGGCTGCTGAGTATGACAACTACAGAAAACGTACTCAGAAAGAACTCGAAGAGAGATACACTGATGCGTATGCAGATGCACTCTCGGAATTTCTTCCGATGGCGGACAACATCGAGAGAGCGCTGACGTACCAGGACAGCGACAAGTTCGTTGAAGGAATCAAGATTATATCCAATCAGTTCTCACAGACACTCGAGAAACTGAGCATAGTTCCTTTCGGCGAAGTCGGAGATACGTTTGATCCCAATATACACAATGCAATTGCAAGAGTCGATGATGAATCACTGGGCGAAAATGTGGTTGCCGAAGTATATCTTAAAGGATACAAACGCGGGGATAAGATAATCCGTTGTGCTATGGTTAAAGTAGCAAACTGAATATGAAACAAAATACAATCAAATGGAGGAAATAAATTATGTCAAAAATTATAGGAATCGACCTTGGAACAACTAACTCATGCGTTGCTGTTTATGAAGGCGGCGAACCAAATGTAATCACAAACCCGGAAGGTGAAAGAACAACTCCTTCAGTAGTTGCTTTCTCAAAGACAGGTGAAAGAATAGTAGGACAGGTTGCCAAGAGACAGGCAATCCAGAATCCTGAAAAGACCATTATGAGCATCAAACGTCATATGGGCTCAAACTACACGGTTGAAATAGACGGAAAGAAGTATACTCCTCAGGAGATTTCCGCTATGATTCTTACAAAGATGAAGACCGATGCTGAAGCATATCTCGGAACAAAGGTTACACAGGCTGTCATCACAGTTCCTGCATACTTCAACGATGCTCAGAGACAGGCTACAAAAGACGCAGGTAAGATTGCAGGACTTGAAGTAATGAGAATTATCAACGAGCCTACAGCTGCAGCTCTTGCTTACGGCGTAGACAAGGAAGGAATCGACCAGAAGGTCATGATTTTCGACCTCGGTGGCGGTACATTCGATGTATCAATCCTCGAAATCTCAGACGGTGTATTTGAAGTACTTGCAACAAACGGAAATACAAGACTCGGCGGCGATGACTTTGATGAAAGAATAATCAACTGGCTTGCTGATACATTCCAGAAAGAAAACGGAATTGATCTCCGTCAGGACAAGATGGCTCATCAGCGTCTTAAAGAAGCTGCAGAGAAGGCTAAGATTGAACTTTCAGGCATGACAACAACAAATATCAACCTGCCGTTCATTACAGCTGATGCTACAGGTCCTAAACACCTTGATGCTACACTCAGCCGTGCAAAATTCAATGAACTCACAGCAGACCTTGTTGAAGCAACAATGGAACCTTGCAGAAAAGCTTTGAGTGATGCTGGCCTTTCAATTGACCAGATTAACAAGGTTCTTCTTGTCGGCGGTTCAACACGTATTCCTGCAGTACAGGATAAGGTTAAGGAATTCTCAGGAAAAGATCCGTTCAAGGGAATCAACCCGGATGAATGCGTTGCAATCGGTGCAGCAATTCAGGGCGGCGTTCTCGGCGGCGAAGCAAAAGACGTATTGCTTCTCGATGTAACACCTCTTTCACTCGGTATCGAGACACTCGGCGGTGTTTGCACAAGAATCATCGACAGAAACACAACAATCCCTGTTAAGAAGTCTCAGGTATTCTCAACAGCAGCAGACGGTCAGACATCGGTTGAAATCCATGTTCTCCAGGGTGAACGTGAAAAAGCAGATGCTAACACAACACTCGGAAGATTCGTTCTTGACGGAATTCCGGCAGCACCTCGCGGCACACCTCAGATTGAAGTTACATTCGATATCGACGCAAACGGCATCGTTAATGTTACTGCAATGGATAAGGGCACTGGCAAAGAGCAGCACATCACAATCACATCTTCAAGCAACATGAGCAAAGAAGACATTGATCGTGCAGTCAAAGATGCAGAAAAATATGCAGAAGAAGACAAGAAACTCAAAGAGCTTGTTGAGGCTAAGAACAAAGCTGAAGCATACATTTTGCAGACAGACAAGACTCTCAACGAAATGGGTGACAAAGTAAGCGAAGACGACAAGAAGGAAGTCAGAGACGAACTCGAAAACCTCAAGAAATCTGTTGAGACAAACGATGTCGACAACATCAAGAAGGCAACTGAAGACTTTGAGAAGAAGTTCTATGCACTCTCCGAAAAACTGTATAAGAATGCAGGCGCTCAGGAACAGGCTCAGGGCGGCGAACCCGGATCACAGAATGACGACGGAACATTCAACGCAGACTACACAGAGAAAGACAAAAAATAATATTTGAAAATGCGGGAGGCGAAAACCTCCCGCACTAGTAGGTTTTTATGAAAGACTATTATGAAGTGTTGGGCGTTTCAAAAAACGCGTCCGACGATGAAATAAAAAGAGCATATAGGGTACTGGCCAAAAAGTATCACCCTGACCTGAACCCCGGAGATAAAGAAGCCGAAGAAAAGTTCAAAGACGTGAACACAGCGTATGCAGTATTGTCAGACCATGACAAGAGAGCGCGTTATGATCAGTTCGGTCCGGAAGGAGTAGATGGTGCAGGTGCATCAGGCTTTGGCGGATTCGGTGGATTTGAAGGATTCGACTTCACAGACATTTTCGGAGATATTTTCGGCGGTTCATCTTCAAGGCGTAAAAGCAATGCACCGACAAAGGGTGATGATTTGCTTGAAAGAGTATACATTTCCTTTGAAGAGGCTGCTTTCGGATGCAAGAAGGATGTCAAGTACGTAAGAGTGGACAAATGTCCTGATTGTAAGGGTTCTGGTGCAGCATCTGCCGATGCTGTCAAGACTTGTTCAAAGTGCGGCGGTTCCGGTCAGATAAGGACCCAGAGAAGAACTGCATTCGGAATAATGCAGTCTACGTCCGTATGTCCCGATTGTCACGGAGCAGGCAAGATTATTACAAATCCGTGTAAAAAGTGCAGGGGTTCCGGAAGTGTCAACTTTACGGAGACTATTGAAGTCAAAATACCTGCAGGTATCGACAACGGAAACAGGATTTCCATCAGAGGAATGGGAAATGCCGGAATCAACGGAGGACCTAACGGGGATCTTTACATTTCAGTCAATGTAAGACCTCACACTGAATTTGTCCGTGACGGATTCAATATTAAGTGCAATGTTCCGATTTCAATAGCCGAGGCAGCTCTGGGTGCGAAAATAAAGGTGCCATCTCTCGAAGGTGATGTGGACTTCTCAATACCAGAAGGAACACAGACCGGAACAACTTTCACCATAAGGGGCAAAGGAATTCCTGTAATCAACGGAAAGGGCAGGGGTGATCTCGTATTCACAGTCAATGTGGAAACACCTAAGAACCTTACAAAAGAACAAAAAGATGCTCTCAAGAAGTTCTCGAACATGTGCACGTCGAGCAACTACGGAAAGAAGAACAGAATATTCAGCTTTTTCGGAGGAAACTGATTTGAAATGGACTCAGATTAGAGTCACCGTTCCATCTGAAAAAATTGATGAGGCAGTTGCTGTCATGACCATGTATGACACAGGTGTCATGACAGAAGACTACCGGGATATCCTGACAGATCTTCGGACAATATACGGGGATCTCATAGACGAAAAGATACTAAATGCTGACAAGAGTATAGCTTCTGCCAGCATTTTTATTCCGGAAGTCAAAAAGCCTGATGATTATGTCTCATCAATTAAGCAGAGAATGGTTGAACTCAACATTAAAGCAGATATTTCCTGCATAATAATCGACGAGGAAGACTGGGCAAATTCCTGGAAGAAGTACTATAAACCGGTCAAGATGAGCAAGAGACTTGTTGCTGTGCCCGGATGGATAGACTATACACCCGAGCCAAATGAAAGAATTATCAAGATGGATCCGGGAATGGCATTCGGAATCGGAACTCACGAGACGACAAGACTATGTGCCTCTTTGATTGATAAGTTCATCAGTCCGGGAGATTATATGCTGGACGTTGGATCAGGAAGCGGTGTGCTCGCAATTTGCGCTTCAAAACTCGGTGCAGATTACTGTCTCGCATGTGACATAGATGAAGTTGCTGTCAGGACAGAAAAAGAAAATGCCTTCAGTAATGGATGTGGTAATATAGAGTGCATCAAGTCAGATTTACTTGCTGATGTAAAACTGAAGGATGGCAGGCCATTCGATATCGTAACAGCAAACATCATAGCTGAAATTGTTTTGAGACTTTCTCCCGACATAGGGAGATACATGAGAAAAGACGGCGTGTTGATTGTGTCTGGAATCGTTGATTCAAAAGAACAGGAAATTATTGAGGATTTGACACAAAATGGTTTTTCTCATGTGGAGACAAGACACGAAAACGGATGGTGCGGGATAGTGTTTAAACGAGTTGAGTGAGCGCCAAACCTTTTTCAAAAAATCTTTGACAAATCGCGTGTGATGATATATAATAATTGCGTTGTGTCGGCGGTGGTCTGTCGGCATGGAAAATTGAAATCAGATTTTCAAATGAATGATTCATTTTGATTGAAAATATACTTACACAGGGAACGGATATTAAGATGGAAGAAAAGAAAAAAATGATGCCTAAAGAGGACATCGCGCTGTACAGGCTGCTTGCAATCATCCTGTTTGGAGTTGCTGTTTTTGTATTCGCTTGTTTCATAGGCGATGCAGGAATGTGGACATTTTTCAGCAGTACCGTAACAAAAATAATATTGATTACACTGTTTGCAGTCGTTGCATTCTTTGCAGTGAGAGGTATTATTGTCGGCAATCCCGACAATAAAGTGTTTACAATTGGAAGTGTCTGTTGTGTAATGGCGCCGGTTCTTCTTGTGCTGGCATTTTTCCATTTTTTCGGTACATGCAGAGGAGATCTGCTGAAGATTGTTGCAATCGCGACAACAATTGTTGCTTTTGTCAAGGTTGTATATCCAAGCAATTATTTCAAAATAACATTGGTCGCTGCATGTGCATTTGTTGCAATGTTCTTTATGCAGTTGCCTGGGGTCCCGAGCAAGTTCTTTATGAACATTGTATTCAAAATACTGGCTTGGCCGCTTGGAATTGTACTCCCGCTGTGTGTTCTTGTGCTCATGTTCCTTGCAAAAAAGAACAAAGGAAAATTCAAACTTGGAAAAGTAGTAGACGTTGACATCTCAAAGAATAATGACATATCTTTTTGGGGTGCAGTTGTCTTAATGACGGTCGCAATAGTCGGAACAGTCATTTTAGCAATTGTCCCCGCCATCTATTTGATTGTCATGGGTGTTTACCTCGGATTGTTTATTATTGTTGGTGTAATTTGCACCATAAAATTGGTTTAATTTTGGACAATATCACAACAAAACTATTGAAATTGTACAAAAAATGGGTTAGAATAGACTGCAGATTTATGAAAAAATCTGCAGTTTTCAATTTTTGGAGGAATTTTTATGTCTGATAGACTATTTCAGGGAATTATCTACCAGATGCGTGACGCAATCGGAAGAACCATAGGTGTTATTGACAACAATGGTTCCGTTATAGCATGTAGTGACTTAACCAAAATAGGTGAAACAAGACAAGCAGTTAAAGAACAGATCTCTTATTCGACCGGTGAGATTAAATACGATGGATATACATACCGCCCGCTTCTTCAGACGGGCAGACCTTCATATATTGTATTCATTGAGGGAACGGATGTCATGGCTGAAAAGATGTCCATGATACTTGCTATCTCACTTAATAGTATCAAGAGTTATCACGATGACAAGTATGACAAGCTCTCATTCATCAAGAATATCATAATGGATAATGTAATGCCAGGGGATATCTACGTAAAGAGTAAGGAATTGAAATTTGCAGAGGATGTCAAGAGAGTGGTTTATCTTTTGAAAGTGGTTTCGGCAGGTGATTCAGCTCCTTACGATGTAATAACTAAGATGATGAGAAGCGGCAGCGACTATGTTCTCACAACCGGTGAAAAAGAAATAGTCATTGTAAGAGAATTCCCGAAGGAAGTGGAACCATCAGAGATTGAAAAATCCGCAGTTACAATTGCCGACACACTGGCTTCCGAGTTTTACACCAAGGCATATATTGGAATAGGAAGCGTAGTGGACAACATTAAAGATATAGCCAGATCATACAGAGAAGCTCAGGCTGCTCTGGAAGTCGGAAGAGTGTTTGACAATGACAAGGCAGTAGTAAGTTATGAAAACCTTGGAATTGGCCGTCTTATTTACCAATTGCCGATTACACTTTGCCAGATGTATCTGAACGAAGTTTTCCAGGATGGTTGCCTTGATCAGATAGACAGAGAAACTCTTATGACAATTCAGTGTTTCTTTGATAACAGTCTCAATGTTTCTGAAACATCCAGAAAAATGTTTGTACACAGAAACACTCTCGTTTACAGACTGGATAAGATAAAGAAAATAACAGGCTTGGATTTGAGACAGTTCGACAATGCTATCACTTTCAAAGTTGCTCTCATGGTAAGAAGTTATCTCAATTCAAGAAATAATCAGATGTTAACCTAGAGGAGGCACTATGTTATTTGAAGAAGACAACGTAGAGAAAACAGAGGTTAATCAGGAAGATAATCAACTCGAAGCTACTGAACCTTCAAACGAGGAAGCTTCCGAAAACAAGGAAACTGACAATTCCGGACAGGAATCTGAAATGAAACCTGAACAGAAAAAAACAAAAGCGAAAAAGACTTATACAAAGGGTCAGCTTGTCTTTGTTTCAGTTGTCGCAGTTTTTCTTGCCATTGTATTGTCAACACAGATTACATTTATTGTATTTTCAAGTATTTATAAAACCAACACATACGAAAGCAATAAGAACTCTTATTTCTTCAGCCTGTTGAATGAACTGCAGGGGCTGTATGATGCAAATTACCTGTACAGTGACGAAATAGACATTTCAGCTGATGATATGCTCAAGCAGTATGTGGCCTTGACCGGAGATAAGTATGCATATTATTACACGGCTGAAGAATGGTACGAAGAGCAGAATTCTCTTCAGGGAACCAATGCTGGAATCGGTGCATATGTCACGGTAAACTATTTGGATGATGTGATCTATATCATTCACGTGTTCAAGGATTCTCCGGCTGAGCAAGCAGGACTGCAGGCAGGAGATATAGTAATCGGAGTCGATGGCCAGATGTTTAAAGACATCGGAGTTGATGTTGGGTTTAATTCAATTGCAGGTGAGGCGGGAACAACTGTCACGCTGATAGTTGACAGAAATGGTAGTCAAATTGAAATTACCTCGACAAGAGGCCATTACACCTATGAATCGGTTCTGACAAAAATAATCGACCAGGATGGTCATAAAATTGGATACATTCACATACTTGAATTTATGGGAACCACACCGGAAGAGTTTAAAAAGGCTTCTAAGCAGATGATATCTGCCGGATGCGAAGGAATCGTTATAGATTTGAGAAACAACCCGGGAGGCCAGCTTGATTCAATTGTTGATGTACTGGACTATATCGAACCTGCAGGTGAGATAGTTCAGATATACAAGAAAGACGGAACAAAACTTGCATCATTTAACTCGGACAGAGCCGAATTGGATATACCGCTGGCGGTGCTCTGCAACGAGTCCACTGCATCTGCAGCAGAACTCATGACGAGATCTTTGATGGATACAGGAAAAGCAGAGTCATTCGGAGTTTTGACATACGGAAAAGGATGCGGACAGTCCGGATTCAAACTTTCTAACGGATCAGTGGTTTATATCACAAGTTTCTACTATAAAACACCTCAGAGCGACAACTATGACGGAATCGGCATCACGCCAACTCATGTTGTGGATTATCCGGAGGGTGTCAATTCCACTAATTTATTCATCATTCCAATGGAAGATGATGCACAACTTCAGGCTGCATTGAACAGCCTCATAAACAAATAAACAGAGGTACTTGATATGGGAAAGCAGATTACAGTTACAGAAACAGGACTTAAAAAATTACAGCAAGATTTGGACTATTTAAAGAATGTAAAACGTAAAGAAGTTGCTGAGAAAATTGGTATTGCAAGAGGTTTCGGAGATTTGTCCGAAAACAGCGAATACGATGCAGCCAAGAATGAACAGAATAAAATAGAAACACAGATTCATGAATTGGAAGAGATGATCTCTAATGCAAAGGTTATAAGCGAAGACCAGATTGACGTTGAAAAAGTCAACATCGGTGTTACAGTAAAAGTTCATGATTATGACCTTGACGAAGATGATGAATACACTCTTGTAAGTTCAAGAGAAGTTGATCTCTCCAAGAACATGATTTCAGACCAGTCAGCAATCGGCAAATCTCTTGTCGGTTCAAAGATAGGGGATGTTGTATCCGTAGTTGTACCTGATGGTTCTGAACTGAAATTCAAGATTCTGGATATTTACAAAAAAGACTGATTTAAGGATTCTATTATGGAAGAAATAACAAACAACCAGCCTGTTCAGGCAGAAGAGAATACAAGTGAAGTCATACAGGTAAGAAGAGATAAGCTGACAGCCATGAAAGAAAGCGGCAACGATCCTTATGTCAATGTAAAGTATGATGTAACAGCATATTCTGCAGACATTACTGGCGATTTCGATAACTACGACGGAAAGACTGTGTCAATTGCTGGACGTATGATGAGCAGAAGAATAATGGGCAAGGCCTCGTTCATGCACGTTCAGGACGGAGAAGGATTGATTCAGGTATACGTAAAGAGAGATGATGTAGGCGAAGATGACTACGCTTCTTTTAAGAAGTGGGACATCGGCGACATTATGGGAATTGAAGGATTCGTTTTCCGCACACAGACGGGAGAAGTATCCATTCATGCTCACAAGATAAAGATGCTTTCAAAATCTCTGTTGCCTCTTCCTGAAAAGTTCCACGGACTGAAAGACACGGATTTGAGATATCGTCAGAGGTATGTGGATCTCATCGTCAATCCTGAAGTTAAGGACACGTTTATCAAGAGATCCCAGATAATTACGGAAATCAGAAATTTCCTTAACGGTGCAGGATTTTTGGAAGTCGACACCCCCATTCTTGTGCCTATTGAAATAGGCGCTTCAGCAAGACCGTTCAAGACTCATCACAACACGCTCGACATGGATATGTATCTCCGTATCGAAACAGAGTTGTACCTCAAGAGACTTATTGTAGGCGGTTTTGACAAAGTATACGAGATGGGAAGAATCTTCAGAAATGAAGGTATGGATACAAAACATAATCCCGAGTTTACATCTGTTGAACTTTACCAGGCATATGTTGATTACCATGACCTTATGGACCTTGTCGAAAATCTATACAGAACTCTTGCGGAAAGAGTTTGTGGCAGTTCAGTCATAAATTTTCAGGGAACCGAAATAAATCTCGGTAAGTGGGAAAGACTCACAATGACAGAAGCCGTCAAAAAGTATTCAGGAATAGATTATTACTCATGGACAAGCGATGAAGATGCAAGACAGTCTGCAAAAGAAAACAACGTAAAAGTTCCTGATGATGCAACAAAGGGAACAGTTCTTGCAGAATTGTTCGATGCCTTCGTTGAAGACAAACTCGTACAGCCGACATTTATTTACGACTATCCGGTTGAGAACAGCCCATTGGCAAAGAGAAAACCCGATGAGCCTATGTTCACTCAGAGATTTGAATACTTCATCTGCGGAACCGAATACGGCAATGCGTTCTCAGAATTAAATGATCCTATTGATCAGAGAGAGCGTTTTGAAAAGCAGGTTGCTCAGAAGAGAAAAGAAGAGCCCAACACAAAGGCAGAAGTGGATTATGACTTTGTAAATGCGCTTGAATACGGCATGCCTCCCACAGGCGGTCTTGGATTCGGAGTTGACAGACTAGTCATGCTTTTGACAGATTCAGCTTCTATTCGTGATGTTCTGCTTTTCCCGACAATGAAACCTATCGATCAGCCTAAGAAGGAAGAAAAGCCTGCAGATTTCGAGTGCGCATGCTTTACATGCCCATCTCAGGAAGAATGCAAGGCGGCTCAGGAAACTGAAAAGGCTGCTCCCGTTGAAGAAAAAATCGACTTTTCCAATGTTGTCATCGAACCGCTTTATGAAGATCAGGTAGATTTTGACACATTTGTTAAATCCGATTTCAGAGCAGTAAAAGTGCTCGAATGTGAAGCAGTTCCGAAATCCAAAAAACTTCTTAAGTTCACTCTCGATGACGGAACAGGAACAAATCGTGTCATTCTCAGCGGAATACATGCATATTATGAACCTGAACAGCTTATTGGAAAGACTTGTATCGCAATTACAAATCTTCCTCCGAGAGCAATGATGGGTATAGATTCATGCGGTATGCTCCTGAGTGCAGTTCACAAGGAAGGCGAGGAAGAAAAACTCAACTTGTTAATGGTAGATTCCCGCATTCCTGCAGGAGCAAAATTACACTAAGTATAATTGATTAATGCGGCATTTAGCCGCCTTAACGAGACTTAAGAAGAGGTGAAAAATGTCTTGTACGACCTTATTGGTTGGTAAAAATGCCAGCAACGATAAATCAACGATGATTTCAAGAACTGACGATGGAAGATTTGATGTTAAGAAACTCGTTTTAGTGACACCGGACAAACAGCCGAAAAAATATAAGAGCGTTATTTCGCATCTGGAAATTGATCTTCCGGATAATCCAATGAAATATACAGCTTGCCCAAGTGTCGATTTAAAAAGAGGCATCTGGGCTGCTACCGGGATTAATGAAGCGAATGTCGGAATGACTGCAACTGAAACCATAACATCAAACCCAAGGGTTTTATCTGCAGATCCACTCGTTGAATTCAAAAAAGCTTCGACAAAAAAAGAAAAAGATATTCCGGGCGGAATAGGGGAAGAAGACATTGTGGTTCTTGTTCTGCCGTATATAAAAACAGCAAGAGAAGGAGTACTGAGACTTGCTTCGCTGCTTGAAAAATACGGGACATATGAAACGAACGGAATAGCATTCAACGATGAAAACGAAGTTTGGTGGCTGGAGACAATAGGCGGTCATCACTGGATGGCAAAGAGAGTACCTGATGACGTTTGTGTCATCAACCCTAACCAGTTCGGAATGGACTGTTTTGACCTCGATGATGCATTTGGAAAACAGAAGGCACATCTTTGTTCAAAAGACCTCAGAGAGTTTATAAAAGATAACCATCTGGATCTGAATCAAAATGGCAAATTCAATCCGAGAGATGTGTTCGGTTCTCACACAGACATGGATCATGTTTACAACACACCGAGAGCCTGGTTTATGGGAAAATGTCTTGCTCCGTTCAGCCACAAATGGGATGGACCTGATGCAGAATTTACTCCTGAAAGTGACAATCTCCCATGGTCGCTTGTTCCTGACAGAAAAGTTACGGTTGAGGATGTCTGCTATATTCTCGGAGGCCATTATCAGGGAACGGATTTTGACCCGTACAAGAATCGTGACACAGGAAAGCGTGGTATGTACCGTTCAATAGGCATCAACAGAACAGGCGTAACATCAGTGTGCCAAATCAGAAGCGGTGTTGCAGACGAAGTCAAAGGGCTCGAATGGATTTGTTTTGGATCAACAACATTTTCTTCGTTCATACCGGTGTACACTAATGTAAACAAAATTCCGAAATATCTAAGCGAAGTAGAAACAAATGTTTCAACAGAAAACTTCTATTGGGGAAGCAGACTGATTGATGCATTGGCAGACACTGCCTATTCCGACTGCATTCAGCAAATAGGCAGATATCAGAACGGATGCTTTATTAAGTCAAGACAAATTGTCAGTGAATATGACAAAAAAGTAGCAGAGACAAAAGATATTGCACTTCTTGAAAAAGCGAATGAAGAAATCTGCAAAGCAGCAAGAAAACTGACAACAGATACACTCAACATAGTGCTTCATGTGGTAAGCACAAAAATGAAGAACGGATACAAATTGTCCGACAACTAAAGGAAAGATATTATGAGACACACGTTATTTACATCAGAATCAGTAACCGAAGGACATCCGGATAAAATCTGTGATCAGATTTCAGATGCTGTTCTTGATGCCATTCTGGAAAAAGACCCCAATGGTCGTGTTGCATGCGAAACAACAGTGACAACCGGTCTTGTCCATGTATTTGGAGAAATCAGCACAAGCTGTTATGTGGATATTCAGAAACTGGTAAGAGAAGTAGTAAGAGAAATAGGATACGACAGAGCAAAATACGGATTTGACTGCGACACTTGCGGCGTTCTTGTAAGCATAGATGAGCAGTCAGACGACATTGCGCTTGGAACAAATGATGAAGTAGGCGGTGCAGGCGACCAGGGCATGATGTTCGGATATGCCTGCGACGAGACAAAAGATCTAATGCCTCTCCCGATTTCTCTCAGCCACATGCTTGCCAAAAGACTTGCTGCAGTCAGAAAAGACGGAACGCTCAGTTATCTCAGACCTGACGGAAAAACACAGGTTACTGTTGAATATGACGAAAACCATAATCCTGTCAGAATTGATACAATTGTGGTATCCACTCAGCATTCTCCTGGGGCAGAACTCGAACAGATAAGAAAAGACATGATAAATCATGTCATAAACCCCGTTATTCCTTCTTACCTCATCGATGAAAAGACCAAGTATTTCATTAATCCGACTGGCAGATTTGTTATAGGCGGACCTCAGGGAGACTCAGGTCTTACAGGAAGAAAGATAATAGTTGACACATATGGTGGAGCAGCACCTCACGGAGGCGGAGCTTTCTCGGGAAAGGATCCTACAAAAGTGGACAGATCAGCTGCATATGCTGCAAGATGGGCCGCAAAGAATGTTGTGGCAGCAGGACTTGCAAAGAGATGCCAGATTCAGCTCGCATATGCAATCGGTGTTGCTGAACCGGTTTCAGTTCTTGTTGAAACATTTGGAACAGGTGTGGTAGACGACGAAATAATAGCAAAGGCAGTTAAGGACACATTTGATTTCACACCGGCTGCTATTATCAGAGATCTCAAACTCCGCAGACCTATATACAGATATCTTGCCGCATATGGTCACATGGGCAGAGAAGATCTGGGAGTTGAATGGGAGAAGACAAACAGAGTTGAAGAACTCAAGACCAAAGTTAAACAATAACCAATTTAAATATACAAAAACCCGGCGAAAGCCGGGCTTTATTTATAGCAAAACATCTTCAAGTCTGAAAGCATATCCGCGTATGTGAGCTTTTGGTGCATCGTCGACGATATAATTGACTACATATATCTCTCCGTCTTCAAACTGAACCCATCCGGTATATCCTATATCCGATACGGGACTTCTGTCAAAGTCCAGAGGGAATATCCTTGCTGATTGCTGTGATCTTTCCATTGCGGTTGCCTGTTCACCCGGAAGGAATGACGCAAAAACATTTTGTGTCCAGCTGCCAAGCCAACCTTTTCCACCTTGCATGAATCTGTGGGTTATGAGAATGTTACCGTTTGAAAGATAGCCTGCAACAGGTCTGTGACATCCCGGAAGCGGTACATTTGCAACCTCGGACCAGCTTTGTCCGTTGTCATAAGAAACAGTCTTGAAACAGTCATAACCACGTCCTGAGTTCTCTCTGAGATAACACAAAAGGGCACCTTCAGGAGTTTCGAGTAAACATCCTTCGCAAAGGTTATATCTCTCATCAGAAGCAACAGTGACCCGATCTGACCATGTGTTGCCTCCGTCATCAGAATACCACAGGTACTGCTCGAGTTTTCCTGTTTGTCCGTAATTCTGTGCAGATACTATATGTCTGCCGCTTTTAAGCACTCTGTATTTATCTGGAACAAATCCATTGTAAGGAAACAGGACAGGTTTGCTCCAAGTATCTCCGTTGTCATCTGAAAACCAGATATAAATCTCGTTTTTCCTTCCCGGTTTTTCTCTTCCGTAAATCCTGTCACATATGATTGCAAGTCTTCCGTCAGGGAGAGTAGATATTCTGGAGCAGTTGAAAAAATCATCAAATGTCGTTCTTTCTGTGAATGGTTTTTTCTCACTCCATGTTCTGCCGTGATCAGTGCTGGTAATAATCATGATTCGAGAATTGTTTCTGTCTCCGTGTGCATTGCATTCTGTAAACACGCAGACAAGTTTTCCGTCTTTTGTCAATGTGACATCGGGAAAAGCCTCATAAATTGAGTCATCACGTGTGACAATATATTTTTGTAAACTCATGTCAATCTCCTTGTCTATCAATTCCATGTGCATTTTACCATTTTTTCCAAATTGAGACAAGAATCATTGTGTATTTCTCACGATTTTCGCTGATATGAATTTTTGTGTTTTGTCTTTTATTTATAATGTGATATAATTAACATGATATATTATGTTCTCGGAGGCGAACGTGAGAGTCCTTTACTATTTTTCAATGACAGGTAACGGCGATAAAGTCGCATCATTGCTGGAAAAATCCGGTATTGCAGTGAGAAAAGTTGAAAACCTTAAGCCATTTCCAAAATCCAAATTTTTGAGTATCATGGCGGGCGGTTTTGCTGCCGGTATCAAAAAGAAAGAAAAACTGAAAGATTATGACAAGAATATCGAAGGTTTTGATGAAGTCATAATTGGCTCACCGATTTGGAACTCACGTTTTTCCACTCCTATTAATACAGTTTTAAACGATCTTGACCTGAGAGGCAAGAAGGTCTCTTTTGTCCTTTACAGCGGATCAGGCGAAGGTCCAAAAGCAATTGAGAGAATCAACAAAGAATACTCAGGCTCTAAGATAACAATCATCAAAGAGCCGAAAAACAACGAACAACTGGAATCATTACTCGAAAACGTATGACACGAAATCTAAACCTGACAACTGAAAGGCTCAGCCTTCATCCGATTGGTGAAGAATCAAAAGAACAGATGATGGATATTCTGTATTGCGATGAGATAAAAAAGACGTACATGATTCCGGATTTTCCATCAGAGACAGAAGCATTAAAGATGTTCGAGAGATTTGTCAAACTGACTCATGATGAAAACAGATTTGTTTACGGAGTCTTTTTGAAAGACACACTGATTGGTTTTTTCAACGATGTAAGCATTGAAGATAAAACCATCGAAATGGGATATGTGATTCATCCAAAATACAAGAACAACGGTTATGCAACGGAAGCATTTCAAATGATTATTGAGGAGCTGTTCAGAATTGGATTCAATTCTGTAGTTGCCGGATTTTTTGCCGAGAACAATGCAAGCAGAAGAGTGATGGAAAAAAACGGTCTGCAGGAAACAGACAGACACGAGGACATAGAATACAGAGGAATAGTGCATCATTGCAACTATATGGAGATTACAAAACAGATATGAGAGACCAAAGACAACTCAAATTCAGAAAAATCAAGAACATAAGAGACTTTGGCGGTCTTAGGACTAAAGACGGGAAGACAATCAAACCCGGAAAAATCATAAGGAGCGGACATCTCGGTTTTGCTACAAGCGAAGATATAGACAAGCTTAAGAGCGATTATGATTTGAGAACGGTCATAGACTTGAGAACTGAACTTGAAAAGAGTGAAAAACCTGATCCGCAGATAAGCGGTGTTCAGATTTTCAACAATCCTGTTTTCTCAGCTTCTGTTCTCGGAATAACGCATGAGAACATGAATGACAAAGATGCGGTTCTGGAAAAGCTTCCTGAGTTTACGGACTTATACAGAACAATGGCGACAAATGAGGATTGCGTAAAATCCCTTAGAACTTCCGTTCAGCAGATTGTAAACAACAGGGAAGGCGCAATTCTGTGGCATTGCACCGAAGGAAAAGACAGATGCGGACTTTTGTCGGCAATTATCCTGTCTATTCTTGATGTTGATAAAAAATCAATTGTCGACGATTACATGCTTACAAACAAGGTTGCATTAAAGCGTGGAAATAAGTATTTTTGTCTTGTTCTTTTGTTCAGACAAAGTATTAAGAAGGCAAAGCGAGTCAAGAGTCTGTACGTGGCAAAACTTGAGTATCTGGAATCTGCTTTAGAATCCATAAACGAAGTGTACGGAAGCATGGCGGATTACGTTAAGAATCAGCTAGGCGTAACAGATGAAATGAAGGAATCTTTTAAGGAATACATGACAGCTTAACCACATTTTGAAGGAGATAATCAATATGGCAAAGGCAAAAACGTCCTTGGTTATTAATATCTGCATATTTGTCTTTGAACTGGTTGCTCTGTTCTGGATGTTGTTTGGCAACGGAGCAGGAGTTCTTGCAGGAAACAAAATGCATGTATTTAAGTATTTCACGGTGGATTCCAATGTTTTGATGGGAATTGCCGCTCTTGTAATGGCAATTCAGCAATGGCTTGTTATCAGAGGTAAGAAAACTGAGATTCCGACGTGGATATATATTTTCAAACTGGCAGCAACAGCCGGTGTTACACTGACCATCATGGTCACCGTGTTTTATCTGACACCTTTCACATACGCATCACTTGGTCTGTTTGCTTTATACCAGAACAGTAATTTTCTGTTCCATCTGCTGAACCCAATCCTGAGCATTGTGGTTTTGACCTGTTTTGAAAAAACGACAAAGATGAAGTTTTTCACTACGTTCATAAGTTTGATTCCTGTATTTCTGTATGCCATATATTATGTCGGAGTCAGTGTTGCACATATAAGTGAAGGTGTTATTGAGAACGGATACGACTGGTATGGTTTCTTTGTATCAGGTGTTCAGTACATACCTGTTGTTTTGTTTATAGTCGGCCTTATAGCTTATGGTATCGGAGTTGGACTGTGGAGTCTCAACAGACTTCATGCAGATAAGAAGAAAGAGAGTGTCAGTGAGAATGAATGATGCATTTGAACAATTGATGAAAGAAGTTACCCAGTTCAGGGATGAAAGAAATTGGAAACAATTCCACAATCCAAAAGATTTGGCAATATCTCTTTCTCTTGAAGCAGCTGAACTTCTGGAAATATTCCAGTGGTCAGGAACAGACTTGGTAGTCGAAAACAAAAGAGATAAGATTGAAGAAGAGCTCGCGGATGTGATGATGTACTGTTTGCTTCTTGCAGATAACAGAGGCATCAACGTAGAAGAGATTATTAGGAAAAAGCTGGAAGCCAACAGGAAAAAATACCCGATTGAAAAATCGTATGGCAAATCAAATAAGTACAACGAACTGTAATGCGCGAAAACAAAAATATAAGAACGAGAAATTGGTAGGGAATACAAGTGAAGAAGTACAAAAATATCGTATTTGATGTCGGCGGTGTGCTGTCGGGATACAAGTTCGAAAAGGTAATGCATGAAAAGTACGGGGCCGAAGAAGGAAGAACAGGGAAACTTGTTAAACAGATGGGCTCTGACAAAATCTGGAATGAATTCGATTACGAGAATTACAATTTTTATGAAGTAGTCGAATTGTTTGCAGAAAAGTACAAAGATGATGCAGATTTTATCCGTGAGATTTTTTCTCATATGGCTGAATATGCAGATCCATACTATGATGTGTGGGATCTTGTGCACGAACTGAAGAGTGTCGGATACAAAATATACCTTTTATCCAATTATTCGAGCGTTACTTTTCAATGGCAGCTTGGTGATGGGTATTTTCTGAAAGATGTAGATGGTTATTTGTTTTCTCATGAAATTCATGAAATAAAACCACATCCCATCATTTACCAGAAATTCTTTGAAAAGAACAGCCTTAATCCGTCTGAATGTCTGTTCTTTGATGACAGACCGGATAATGTCGAAGGAGCAAAGGGCGAAGGCATGGATGCCATCAGAGTTGAATCAAAAGACTTTTTGATTGGTAAACTGAAAGAGTTAATAGAAGTTGCAAAAACTACAGAATAATATACACAAACCGGAGGGAAAAATGAAAAGACAGGATTATATTTCTTGGGATCAGTATTTTATGGGCATAGCACTGCTGAGCGCCGAGAGAAGCAAAGACAACAATACACAGGTTGGAGCATGCGTTGTTGATGAAAACAACAAAATCTTATCTGTCGGATACAACGGAATGCCGGCAGGATGCGATGACGATAAAATGCCTTGGGAGAGAGAAGGCGGATTCCTTGAAACAAAATATGCATATGTATGTCACGCAGAACTAAATGCCATCCTGAACTACGGAAAGGGCTCTCTGAAAAACGCTAAGATTTATGTATCTCTATTCCCGTGCAATGAGTGCACAAAGGCTATTATTCAGTCTGGAATAAGAGAAGTCGTTTACCTCAGTGATAAATATGCAGACACCGAAGGAACTCAGGCATCAAAGTTTATGCTTAAGATGGCCGGTGTCAAGACAAGACAGTTCATTCCGGAAGGAAGAGAACTCGTGGTTAAAGTGTAATCATGAACTTCATTAAGAAGAGCAACAGAATATATTCTGTAAACGAAGAAGGAAAAATTGTGGCCGAAATAGATTTTGAAAAGAAGTTCGGCCTTGACAACACATATGTTATTTTCCGCACCTTTGTAGACAAATCTCTGCAGGGACAGGGAATCGCTGGGCTTCTTGTGGAAGAGGCAATACGCGAAATACAAGGCAGGGGCGCGAATTTCGAGGCCAAGTGTTCTTTTGCAAAAGAGTACCTCGAAAAGAAGAAAAACAGACAGTGATACATCTGTTTTCGCGGCACAGAACAAACAATAAGCAATTTGGGGTGATTATATGAGCATGGCAGACAAAATCTTTGTAGATATGTGCAAAGATATTTTAGAGAACGGAACTAGTACTGAAGGTGAAAAAGTCAGACCGAAATGGGAGGATGGAACACCAGCATATACAATCAAAAAATTCGGTGTAGTAAACAGATATGACCTGAAAAAGGAATTTCCCGCGATTACACTCAGAAGAACGGCAATTAAGAGCTGTACGGATGAGATGCTGTGGATATGGCAGAGAAAATCCAACAACATACACGACCTGAAATCCAGTGTATGGGATGAATGGGCTGATGAAAACGGATCCATTGGAAAAGCATATGGATACCAGATGGGCGTGAAGCACAAATACAAAGAGGGTATGTTCGACCAGGTAGACAGAGTTCTCTATGATCTGAAGAACAATCCGTTCAGCAGAAGAATCATGACAAACATATATGTACATGCAGATTTGTCAGAAATGAACCTATATCCATGTGCCTATAGCATGACCTTCAATGTAACCGCAAATAAAGAGACAGGCAAACTTGTTTTAAACGGCATACTTAACCAGAGATCACAGGATGTACTTGCTGCCAATAACTGGAATGTTTGCCAGTATTCAGTTCTTATGCATATGCTTGCCCAGGTATCGGACATGGAAGTGGGAGAATTCGTACACGTAATAGCTGATGCTCACATATATGACAGACATGTTCCGATTATCAAGGAACTCATTACACGTGAACAGTATGATGCACCGAAATTCTGGATTAATCCTGAAATCAAGGACTTTTATCAATTCACTACAGATGACATAAGACTTGATGATTACAAGACAGGCGAACAGGTCAAAAACATTCCGATAGCAGTGTAAGGAGCCATGTTATGAAACTCATAGTTGCAGTAGATGAAAACTGGGGAATAGGTGTCAAAGGAGGTCTTCTGGCACATCTTCCGGGTGATCTGAAATATTTCAAAGAGAAAACACAGGGAAAAGTGGTCATTATGGGGCAAAATACCCTTATCAGTTTCCCAAAATCAAGGCCTTTGCCGAACAGGGTAAATATTGTTTTATCCAACGACCTTTCTTTCAATGTTGAAGGCGCAATTATGGCCAGAAGTCTTGATGAAGTCAGACAAATTGCTTCAAATTACAACACAGATGATGTTTTTGTCATAGGCGGTGCAAGTGTCTACAGACAGATGCTCGATGACTGCGATACTGCGTTTATAACCAAAATTCATAAATCTTTTGATGCTGACGTCTTTTTCCCCAACCTTGATGAGAACGACAAGTGGCATCTTTCCAATGTCGGAGAAAGCGGAGAAGACGAAGGCATTAAATACACATTTACAACTTACTCAAAAAAATAGGGGAAATACATGGCAGTAAAACTAATGGCGTTTGATCTGGACGGTACTTTGACCCAGCACAAAACGCCGCTTGAGGAAAAAAATCGCAGGGTACTTCAGAAACTTTCAGAAAAGTACAGGCTCGTAATGGTAGGAGCCGGTTCCTGCATGCGAATTTTCAAGCAGATGAATGAGTTTCCGATTGATGTAATAGGTAACTACGGAATGCAGTTTGCAGAGTACAACTATAACAAAAAGGAACTTGAAGTCGTGAGCAACGACACAGTCCCTGTTGATACAGAAGAAATACTGAGAAGGGCTGCATTGATTCGAGATAAATACAATCTTCACGACTTTGCCGGAAAAACCATGGAGATTCATGATTCTGGAATGCTGACATTTCCTGTCCTAGGTACTGAAGCAAAAATTGAAGACAAATTGGCGTATGACCCGGACAAAGCAAAGAGAAAGGTTATGTATCCTTACGTCAAAGAACTCTTCCATGACTACAATGTTGTCATAGGCGGAACTTCTTCTTTTGATATCATCCCGGGGAAATACGGAAAATATAATTCACTCATGAGATATGCGGAAAAGCATAATTTTTCAAAGGACGAAATTGTTTACTGCGGCGATGATTATATGACAGGCGGCAATGACCACGATGTATATTTGAGTGGAATAAAATTCATCATAGTGGATCTGTATACAAATTTCGAAAAAATAATTGAGCAGAGCGGTTTGCTTTGATCGGAGAGACTGTATGTTTGAAGAAATAAGAAAGCAACTTCCGATTATTCTTGTTAAAAAGTCGGATTTCAGGTATTTTCCAAAGTACGAGGACAGAGAAGTCTGGTCGCGTCTTCTGCCTGAACAAATGGAGGCATATATCCGCGCAGGCGAGCAGTATCTGAACTATGAATGGCCTGTTCTCCCTGCAAAACTCTATTTGGATTTTACAAGAAATGGCAATAGAACCAGATATGAGGAAATATACCACCGCAAGAGAAGAAAACAGCTTCTGACTCTATTTGTTGCTGAATGTTGCGAAGGAAAAGGCAGATTTGTAGACGATATAATCAACGGCGTCTGGACCATACTGGATGAAGCAACATGGGTTATTCCTGCTCATATGAACGAAAATGATAATGTTGCAGAATTGCCTGACACGACCAATATGGAAAACACTTTTGTAGATTTGTTTTCTGCGGAAACTGCAAGTCTTTTGTCCATTATCTATTTTGTTATAAAAGACAGACTGGATCAGGTTAGTCCTCGCATTTGCAGGAGAATCAACTACGAGATAGAGAGAAGGATTTTTAAGCCTTTCCTTAATCGCAGAGACATGTGGTGGATGTGCTACAACAGGACAAGGTGCAGTAACTGGACTACCTGGATTATAACCAACATCATCGAATCAGCTGCAATAGTATGCGAAGATGAAGACGAGAGACTCAGATTGATGGACAAATGTCTTGAGATTCTTGAATTCTATCCAAAGTACAACAAATCAGATGGCGGTTGTGATGAAGGTCCGGGATACTGGAATGCTGCAGGGGCAGTCCTATATGATGCAGCAGTTCTTATTGATGAACTTACAGGTGATACTTCAGGTTTATTCGACGATGAGTTGCTTCACAATTTTTCCAAGTACATATGCAAGGTACACATATACAGCAAATATGTTGTCAATTTCTGCGACAGTGGTGTCCGAACGAAAATTGATTCCCTTGAATTGTACAGGATGGGAAAGAGTTTCTCCGATGAAGTGATGAAGGATGAAGGCATCGCACTGGATAATGAATACTATTCGGAGGATAAAGATAAGTATTACGAAATAAACACCATCTGGTTCCTTCCGAGGTTTTTCAAAAACATGTTTGCTATCGCAGACATAAGAAGAGAAAAAGAAACAAAATACCCGTACCTTAGAGACGCTTGGCTTGAAGGTATCCAGTGGATGACGGCTAGACAAAGTGGCGGAACATACAAGGGATTATATCTCGGCGCAGTTGCGGGCCACAACTATGTCAACCACAACCATAATGATGTTGGCTCCTTTATTGTGTATAAAGACGGAAAACCTGCAATAATTGACCTTGGAACAGGAGTATATGAGAGAAAGACTTTCAGTGAACAAAGATATGAAATTCCTCAAATGCAGTCTCAGTTCCACAATCTTCCGACAATAGACGGGATAGGTCAGCACAATGGTCCTGAATTCAAAGCAACGGATGTCTCATATAACATGAATGACGACCTTGTTGAATTTAAAATGAACATTGCAAAAGCATATGAAGACAGAGCAGGAATCGCTGACTGGTACAGAACCATAAGATTTGACCGCAGGAAAAAACAGATAACTGTTGAGGATCAATATAATCTTAATCAAAAGAGCGATGTGATGTTTTCAATTATGGTGGCTCCGAAGCCAGTCATTGATAATCACCAAGTAACTTTAAATGTTGATGACGAGACAAAACTTGTTCTGAAAGTCGATGATTCACTGGATATTACATATGAAGAATTTCCCACAGCACAGGACGGCAGTCTCAGGGCAAGCTGGGGCGAATGTGCTTACAGGATTCTTTTGAAAGTCAAAGAAAAATCAGATAAAGGTAATTATCTTTTGACAATTAAATAAACGGGAGTATAGAAATGCAAATGCTATTGGCATCAGAATATGGGTTCAGTCCGGAAAACGACGGAATTGAAAACAGAGAAAAATTACAGAAAATTCTGGATATCGGTGGACATATCCTGGTTGATAAACCCGGAGTATATGACGTGTGCGGAATGGTACTCATCGGAAGCAACACCACATTGGAATTCACAAAGGGAAGCGCTATAAGAAGAATATCTTGTGAAGATGGAAATGATTCCCTGATTCAGAACAAAGGTGCTCTGACTAAGGAATATGACACAAATATATCCATTTTGGGCATGACTCTAATCTGTAATGGTGTAGATACCGAAAAACAGAGAGTTATAGGTATAAATGCGCAAATAGGCCTGTTTTACGTTAAAAACACTGTCATACGCGATTTTGCGTGTATGGATTTGCCGTGTTTTGGTTTCTGTATTCAGATATGCACATTTGAAGATTCAATTATTGAAAACGTCCATATTGAAGGCATGAAAGATGCAGTTCACTATGGACCCGGAAAAAAGTTTGTACTAAGAAACGGATTATTCAGAACATTTGATGATCCTGTGGCATTAAACGCAAATGATTATGCTACATCAAATCCTCAGATGGGGTGGATTGAAGACGGAGTGATTGAAAACTGCACCGATCTTGATCAGCCCGAGACAACGGGTTTTTTCTGCAGAATTCTCGCAGGGTCCTGGCTTGACTGGGAAGAGGGAATGATGATACGCAATTCAGATACCGTTGTATCAAACGGAAGAATGTACAGAGCGGTGATGCCTGCTGACGGAAAAGAGTACACATCATTCACCAGGCCAACTCACGAGAGTGGTGTTGAAGTATTGGATGGCATAAAGTGGGCCATGACTCAGGATGACAATGTCATTAACAACTGCGGATGTCGTAACATTCATTTCAAGAATATCCATCTGAACAAACACAGACCTGTCGCATTCTGCTTCCATTTTGACAATGATAACAATTCCCACAGTTATTATCCGTATTCTGATGCACCTGTGCAGACAGACATTACTTTTGAAGGAATACACTATGAAGCAGAAATTCCTTATTTTCTCCGTTCAACGACACCGGTTGGCAGCACTAAAATCATCAACTCCGAATTAAACAACTGCAAAATTCGTTTTGCACACAGAGGAGTCGACGGGATAAAATATAATACCTCTAATGTTACAATCAGTGGTTGTACGTTTACTGGCGAATGCAGTATTGCAGCAGTAGAAGGGCGAGATATAGTTCTTCATTGCGACAACAACAAATTCCCGGACAATTCAAAATTGGAATTGATTGGAAACATAAAGGAAATAAAAAGAAAGAGTTGTGAAAAATCCTGATTGGAAATCACAACTCTATTTCTATATTTTGTGGTTTATTTGACACTGTTCAATGTACCTATAAAGAAAGGCACATTTGTTTCAGTATCTATAAGCATGTAGACAAAAGGGCGGGTCAGGTAAACCTCTTTTGGGTTCATTGGCTCATATGCCGCTTCATCTCTCATTTCGATTACTGTTGCAGCTCCTGCTTTTGTTCCTTTTTCAGCCACAGAAATGAAAGTCTTGTGGATAACTCTGCCTATGTAGATGTTTCCTGCTGATGATCTTCCAAGATTTGAAAAATCTGCACTGCCACTGGAGAAGGCAATCGGCATGCCCATTGCTTTGAGTATTTCTGACATTTCCGTGCTGTATTCAGTTTCAAATTTCGGCATTAAAGTAACAACATGTGTAATAACAGGGTTGGACAATAAATTGTTGATTTTCTGTCCATCAAGATAAGAAATATATTCATCAACTGTGACGCCGTTCTTAGGCAACATTGCGACAAAAGCATAATGACCGACGTAGTTTTTGATAAAACCGGTAGCTTTTTCATCCTCTAGATAATAGCGTTCAGTGTTTGAAAACATGAAATCCACTGTTTGTTTTGTTCCGTCCGATTGTGTGAATTCTTGTTTTGTTATCTGCTCATTTGTATATGTATTTGCCCACTCAGCTTCAAATGCGAGTGCATTTACCAGATACATGATAGCATCTGCGGGAATCTTGTCAAGAATTTCCGGAATCATTCCGTCCGTCTTGTCTTTTACCCAATCGTTGATGGCTTTCAATGTGGTGTTATCAAAGGGTACTTTGTAAGCATCTGCACCATAATAATTGGCATTTGTCTGAAGGAAACTCTTGTTTACAGTGAATCTTTCATCAGAAGTAAACCAAATTGAATTGGCGAGACTGAATTTGACTTTTTCAGAAGAAGGAAGAGCATTCATATAACTTCTGAAATAGCTGTTGAGGTCATCAGTGCTCATGCCGAGAACAGTTTCCATCTGTGTTTTGGTCTGACCAACAGCTCCGTTTGCTGTCATTGCCAGTGCAATCATGACAGACAGAGGTGAAATCAATGTGTTCTTTCCTGATTCATTGCATGCTCTGAATAATCTTATTGCAAAGTCAGTTGCTATAGCTGCATCTTTGTTTAATAGTGGTGGAACTTCTCCTAAGTCTTCAGCTTCTATTCCTTCCATTAAATCAGCAGCCTGGGCTTTTAAAACGCATCCTGTAAAGTTGAACAGAATTGCAAATACAAGCATCATGCTTATAATCACTGCAGGTATTTTTATTCTTCTCATTTTTGCCTCCAGAAGTTTGAGATTCATCTATTAGACGAAGCGTATTTTATTAAATCTCAATTCTAAGAAAACGTAACAACTTCATTTTGGGGCTTGAGTCCGCTTACTACACTTTTTGCAGTGAGGACCGGGCCTTTTCTTTTGTATACGGGATTTGTTGACATATGAAGGACAGCGGTCACTCTTACCCATTCTTTATCATGAAGTTTCTCATATCCATCATATTTGCATGGGAACCCAATAAATTGAATGTCTGCTGCGCAGCACGTCATAACGAATCTTCCCGGTACAAAGTATCCGGGGCCTGCTTTTTTGGTCTGGCATACCTGAGCAAGAAAAGAAACTGTTTTGCCTTCATAATTGGCTATATTGTTCTGACAATCGAGCATCCAGACGCCATAATCGTTGTCTTTAATCTCAATTACATCTGCGTTTATATCGAAGGGAAGAGGGTCTGGTATATCATCATACTCGACTGTTCCGTCGTTGAATTCGTATACTATGTCACTCTTTCTGGATGCTTGTCTTACAAGCTTGTGGAGTTCTATTTTCTTGTCTTCGCTGTCAACAACATCAGCTCTGTTGAAAACAACCATTTCAGCCTGAGCCAGTTTGTCAAGCAGCAGACCGCGCATTCCGTTGTCTTTGGAATATATGAATACAGTGTTTGAGTCAACAGTGAGCAATGATTGGAACAAAGCCATGTTTTCGGGAAGTGCTGAATAAAGTTCGTTTACCATCCACGTTCCGTTGTATTCTATCATGACTCTTCCGCATTTCGAAATGGCAGCCCATTTGGATATATTAGCCACATTGAATTCGGACTTATCTCCGACGTACTTGATTACAACATTGTCAGGCTTTGCAAACTTTACCTGTTCATATTCCTGTTCTCCTTCTTCGCAGACGAGGAGAAGAGTGATGTTTCCGTCATCAAACTCCGGATCTTCAAGTGTTTCCTGTATTAGTTTAGTCTTTCCTGATTCCAGAAATCCCAGAAACAAGTAGACCGGTATATTTTTGCTCGGCATATTTTACCTCTTATACTCTGAACAGTGCTGCAACGCCAGCTTCATCAAGCTTTGATCCAATAACAACAAGCTTGCCTGTAACATCAGGGGTTGTTTTTCTTATTTCAATTTCTCCGGGAACCATATCAAACTCATACCAAACATCCCCACCGTCAACAATACCCTTAGAACGGAGAATTGTTCCGTATTTTCCCGTTTCGAGTTCAGCTATTGCATGCTCAATATCTTCTTTGGAGTACTTGTTTGAAGTCTCAACTCCCCAGCTTGTAAATACTTCATCAGCATCATGGTCGTGGTGATGATGGTGGTGATGGTGATGATGGTGATGATGTTCGTGCTCGTCTTCATCTTCGTCGTCGTCATCATCGTGGTGATGGTGTTCATGTTCATCTTCGTCTTCGTTGTCATCATCGTGGTGATGGTGTTCATGTTCATCTTCGTCGTCATCATCGTGATGATGGTTATGTTCTTGCTCATCTTCGTCTTCGTCGTCATCATGGTGATGGTGATGTTCATGCTCGTCTTCATCTTCATCATCATGAGCATTTTCATTGGCTTCTTTCGCCAACGCTGTCAGCTCATCAACAAGCGTATTTTTACCGTCCATGACAGAGAGTATCTTGTCTCCTTCAAGAAGATTCCAGTCAGTAGTAATCACTGTTGCTTTTTCATTTTTTGTTCTAATCATATCAACAGCTGACTTAATTGATGTTTCATCAACCAGTTGTGTTCTGCTGAGAATAATGCAGCTGGCGTGTGAAATCTGATCATCGTAGAACTCACCGAAATTTTTCATGTACATTTTGACTTTTTTGACATCTGCAACGGTTACAAAACTGTTGAGTTCAAGTCCAACTTCTTCGGCGACGCCTTCAACAGCCCTTGTGACATCGCTCAGCTTGCCAACACCCGATGGTTCAATGATAATCCTGTCAGGAGAGTACTGCTTTACAACTTTTTTCAATGCTTCTCTGAAATCTCCGACGAGACTGCAGCAAATGCATCCGTCATTGAGTTCGTTTATCTGTATTCCGCTTTCTTTAAGGAAGGAACTGTCTATTCCTATTTCACCGAATTCGTTCTCAATGAGAACGATTTTCTGGCCCTGGAACGATTCCTTAACCAGTTTTTTAATCAGTGTGGTTTTTCCTGCTCCGAGAAAGCCTGAAAAAATATCAACTTTAATCATGTATAACACCTTCTTCATTTTGTTGCTAAGTACATTATATCACATGTGTCAAGAGGTTTGTTACATTTTTGAGTTTCCCCATTTTACGTAAAAGAAATGCTCCGGATTTGCAAATAAAAGAAGTGTTAAACCTAAAAAAGAAGCATTTGTGCAAATTTTCTATTTTAATAAATTAAAATAGAACCAACTGCTGAGATTTGGGTCTATGTTCTATTTTCTCCTTGTTTTTTTATCCCCATTTCTTTGTGGCCTTTACATTTTTTCTACGAATAGAAATTTAGCATATATGCCAGAGAAAATGGGCAATTTTGATCAAAAAAAGTGTATTTCTGCTACAATTAGTAGCATTTCTCCAGTAATTTTAAACTATATTAATTATCTCTAATTAAAATTGGGGAAACTCATATGTTACATTAACTTGAAGATTTTGCGATAATGTTCTATAATTAAGCCACACTCATGTGAAAGGAGGAAAAGACATGGACAGTTTCTGGAAAAAGCTGGAAAACTTCTGGTACCATTACAAGTGGAGAACCATCATAATATCTTTCTTTGTTGTTATAGCGGTTGTGTGTCTTATCCAAACCTTTCAGAAGGAGAACTTCGATTACTACGTTATTTATGTCGGTGATGAAAACATAACTGACACAAGGCAGTCGGATATTGTTAATTCTTTCAAAAAAATAGGGATAGATACAGATAAAAACGGTAAAGTCACAATAAACTTCTCGCAGCTTGTATATGACCCGTCAAGTGCAGAGTATTATGCTAACGGAACAAATTCCAATGCAGAACAATACCTTGGCACAATGGCTGTTTTGCCCTATTACATCTATATCATGCCCGAGGAGATATACTTGAGTTATAAGGACACAGGTGTATTTATTCAGTTATCTGAAGTCTTTGGAGACAAACTGCCTGCTTCTGCATATGATGAATGTGCATTGTATCTGAATAAAACCAATTTTGCAAAGAACAACCCGGGGGTAAATCTGTTTTCCGACAATACGGTAGTTGCGCTCAAAGTTGTTCCGTATGTTTCGGACAAAAACGGATTGAAAAAAGAGCAGAATTCATTCACAAATCATATGATTCTCTTTAAGGAAATTGTTTATTATGGTGAATGAAGTCGAATCTAAGAAAAGCAAAAGGCCTTTGATAGGGTATATCCTTTTGACAATATGCTGTGTAGCATTTTTGTTGATGACATTCGTGCTTTTGCTTCATTACTACTACTCAAAATTCTCATTGACACTTGATTTGACATTTATCTTTATATACTGGGACCTTGTCATCATAACATTGCTTGGAATATCAATGTTTGTTTTCTATCTGGTATCAACAATAAAGACAGAAGTGAAGAAAACAAGATGCATCGTGACTGTGGCTATTGTTCTTGTCTTATCCATTGTTGCAGGAACGGTCGGAGTATTAAGTATAAACGGCAGTTATGAAGAGTACAAAACCTGGACCAGTGAAAAATGGGCGGAGGCAAAAGATAATTCGGATTACAGAGGATTGCTGTCAGAATCATTTCTGGAACAGTACAATTTGGAAGAATTATCAGGAAAGCAGGTCGAAGAATTGCTTGGTGAACCGGACTCAAAAATGCCTGTAAAGGAATTTGATCCAAAACCTCACGCATATGTGTCTAATACCGGTAACGAAAGATGGATATATAATGTTGGATACCATTATGACTTCATGGATCCTTCCACATTTGAAATTTACATTGACAGCGAAGACAATGTGTACAAATACGAAATAGTTTACCATTGAAAAAATCCGGATTTGATTCCGGATTTTTACACTGTTGAATATATTTTTGACTACTGATTGCATGTCAAAAAATGACTATTTTTTTATTGACAAACCAAAATCATTGTGCTAGTATATGTTAGCGACTAAAAACAGAGCAATTGATGCGGGTGTGGTTCAATGGTAGAACATCAGCCTTCCAAGCTGGTCACGTGGGTTCGATTCCCATCATCCGCTCCATTTTGTGCCTTTAGCTCAGCAGGATAGAGCAACTGCCTTCTAAGCAGTAGGTCGAGGGTTCGAATCCCCCAAGGCACGCCATAATTTGATGGAGGCATAGCTCAGCTGGCTAGAGTGTCTGCTTGACGTGCAGAAGGTCGGGGGTTCGAACCCCTCTGCCCCCACCAAAAAATACAACGGTTCTGATGAAAACGGAGCTGTTTTTTGTTAATATATCATCACTGTATGGTGGATATAGCGCAGGTGGTTAGCGCGTCAGGTTGTGGCCCTGAAGGCCCTCGGTTCAAGTCCGAGTATCCACCCCATAAAAAAGCCGTCCTCAATCGAGGGCGGTATCTTTTTTAAGGCTTTGTAATATGACTCCAATTGAGAACAGTATAATTGCTATTGCAACCAGGTTATCGACTCCGAACAAAGTAATGGATTTTCCTGTTGATATGATGTACACAATGTTTGGAATTATGAACAGCAGTGAAAATGCCAGGGATAAAACGGAGGCAAGGATGCTCGACAAATAATTGTTTGTTTCGTAAACCATACATTTTGAGGCCTTGACGAACATTATAGCGCTGCTCATAAGCATGAGGCAGTATACCATCCTGTTTGTATCAGTCAGTGTATAATCAGGGTTAAAATATGATGCAAGAATGCTCATTGCAGCCCAGAGGGGAAGAACTGAAGAAATAATGTTCAGATTTTTCTTTTTCTCAGTGACAGTGAACAAAAGATAGATTCCGGAAGTCAGAGCAAAAACTGTGCTGATTATCATTATGAGCCTGTAAGCAGCATATGTGCTCGATGCCGAATAATTACCGGCAGTTTTTCCGAGAATGCTAATGACGTTCAATACACTTACAACCAAAAAGAGTATGGCAACTGAAATCTTAATTGGAATTGCAATGCCGAACGATTTTATTTCGTATTTTTTAAAAAGGAAATACGACAGAATAACCAATGCTGCAATAACCATGCATGCTATGATGATTACATGTGCGCTTGATACTATGTCCATACTGTATTGCATTGTTTGTGAATCAAAGCCATTCACCATTAATATGGATCTTACAATAGTCAATGCTATCGTAACTACCATTGTGAATGCTAATACAATCAATAATTTGAATTTCTTTTTGTCAGCCATATTCATGTACCATTATTCTTGGGTTTTATCCTGAGCCTCACTGCTTTTAACTGTGTATTCAGGTTCTTCTATTGTTACTTTTTCAGGTGATGAATTGATGTGTTTTTTGTATGCGAGATAAATAATAAAGTTTTCTATTGAATCAATTATGAGAGCAACTCCGGCTAATACAGCCATGACATCTGCGACTTTATCTCCAAAGACCATAACAAGAATGCCGAATACCACACCGATTATTGAGAGTGTAAATGCGCCAACCCAGTAAAGGCTTCTTCCTTTTATACTCAGTGCAGATATTCCGCGTACAATGCTGTCGATTATAATGAACAGGCCAATCAGAGAAGGGATGATTCTTTTTACAAATTCCGGATGGATGCACAAAATAATTCCGCATGCTATGCTGAATATTCCGAGGATTAGAGTTATCAGAGGTAACAGTTGTTCCTTTTTGGTGAAGAACATTATAATTCCTATAACTCCCATTGTAATAGCAGCAGCTCCGGCTATGTAACAAATTGCATCAATTGTTTTGCTTGGAAATACAATCATTACTACACCGAATGCCAGGCATAAGATGAATCTTATTATGAGTCCTAATTGATTATTCTTCTTGTTTGCCATATTTACCTCCGAAACTATACAAATGATTATAAACCGAATTAAAAATAAAATCAATTAAAACGAGCATTGTTGGTGTGATTTGCCAAAGAAAAATTGATTGACAAAAAAACAATTGGTGATATAATATGTGGCGTTGATATTATCGGGGTGTAGCGCAGTTGGTAGCGCGCGACATTTGGGATGTTGAGGCCGCTGGTTCGAATCCAGTCACTCCGACCA
>JAILLB010000068.1 GCA_024693345.1 Clostridiales bacterium | reverse complement strand
GTTGTTTCATTGAAGATGTGATTATACTCTTTGATTTTCACGCTGTACGTTGATACTATCTTCATGTCGCTCGCTCCTTCCAGTAGTTGTAAAAATACTTCCATATGATTCTTATGCAACATTTGTTGACAAGCGTAGCACGTGGAAGTTTATTACCTTACACATATATTATATAATATTCGTCGCATAAATGCGACGTTGGTGATTAAAAAGATTGAAAAAATGAAAAAATAAAGGTGCGGCTAACTCATGAATGAATTCACGAGAGTGCGCCGCTGGGAAAACTATTGTTTTCCTTCAATTTCTACTGGAATTCTCAACTGTATTGGTGTAAAATCCTTTTTGATGGTTTTTGTTTTTTGGTTCATATTTACATTATACCATCATTGGCTGATTGGCGCTCGC
Organism: Clostridiales bacterium; assembly: GCA_024693345.1. GTDB lineage: Bacteria > Bacillota > Clostridia > Oscillospirales > CAG-272 > CAG-841. The sequence continues at coordinate 11,083 of JAILLB010000068.1, read as the reverse complement.
TTTTCAGCCTTTTTTTGCATTTTTCAATAGCTTGTACTAAATTCGGAGCGAATTTCGACGACATTTGTACTAAAATCGGAGCGAATCACAATAGGTTTTGTACTAAATTCGGAGCGAATCGACTTGGCAGCCACACATTAACGGGCGAGGCAAAAAGTCATGTATATGGGCAACCATACCTTTTCATTATCTCTCTTGAAAGGCTTGTTTGATATAATGAATCTGCTGAATTTCAACTGAGGGTATTTTTCTTTCATTCTGTCCAGTGAAGAGGTTGTAAAGTTTGATCCGGATTTGACTTCTATTGCAGCCACTTTACCTTCTGTCTCAACCATGAAATCTATTTCGTATCTCTTGGTTTTGTCTTCCTCTGCTATTGTGTATGTGTGATAAAAAGGAGTCATTCCATTTGATACCAATGACTGCATAACAATAGATTCGAACACTTTGCCGAAATTCGAATTTATCCTTCCGAATATAACCTTCTTATAGACATCAGCTTTTCCGGAGTTTTTATCTTTGAAAATGGAAGTAAGCAAAAGACCGCTGTCGCATGAATATAGCTTAAAAAATCCCTTACTTTTCGACAATTCCAGTCCATACATAGGTTCCGTGCACAGATAACACACTTTTGCTATTTTTGAGTCGTCAATATCTATAAGGCTCTCTTCAATTTGTTTTGAACGGTTAGTGTCTGTATTCTTTATTACAAATCTTGAATTGTCTCTCATCAATTCGGATGGAAGATTGTCGTAAAGTGTTCTGCAAATCGTTTTGTACTTTCTGTCGTGTTTCAGCAAATCGTCCTTGTAAAGCTTTATAATGTCCTCTTTCTCCTTCTCCGCTTCCAAATAAGATTGTGTTTCCTGGAAAATGGATACAACTTTAGGCATTCCGCCAAGAGCCATGTACAATCTGAAGTTTTTAAGCAATGTTTCATGAGTTTTTTCATTTATCTTAACATCACCGTTATACGCACTTCTCAAAAGGGACGCTGTCGAGTTGTCGCCAAAAGCCCACAGAAACTCTTCATAATCCATTGGGTACATTTCTATTCTTCTCTCTTCAGACGGAATAGAAATATAGTCTGTGTTATCCCTTATAGACAACAGAGATCCTGTTTCAATATAGTCATATCTTCCGTCCTTGACGAATTTCTTAATTCCCTGTCTTGCCAACGGACAATACTGTATTTCGTCAAAGATAATCAATGAACCCGGTTCCAGTGTTTTTCCTGCCAACAGGAAAAAGTTGGCAAAGAACAGATCCAGATCTTTCAGATTTTTGAAAAGATTCTTCATTTCATCAGTTTCGAACATGAAATCGATCAGGATGTAATCTTTGTACTCGTTTTTTGCAAATTCTTCGACGATAGTCGATTTTCCTACACGTCTTGCCCCTTCAATCAGAAGTGCTGAATTTTTGGTCTTGCTGTTCTTCCATTCAAGCAGTTTTGAATATATTTTTCTTTTAAACATCGATTTGTCTCTCCATGTCTAGTATTTTTCGCTCTCATTATACACGATTTAAAAAGTATTTTCAAGTATTTTTAACACGATTTGAAAAGTATTTTGCCTCGAAAACGACACAATTTTAAAAGTATTTTGCCCCGAAAACGACACGATTTCAAAAGTAACCATCATTTTTTGCACTTGTCGGACTGACACAAGTATTGACATATGTGCCAAATATGATATATTCTACTCATTACTGACAATAGTCTTAAAGGCAGGAAAAATCCATGTTTAGAATTAGTTGTTTTGCAGACGAAATATCTCCGGATATCAATGAACAGGTTAGAGTGATGAAGTCACTCGGAATCAAATACGTCGAATTCCGTTCCGTATGGGATAAAAACGCAATCGATCTCGATGATAACGAACTTGCTAAAGTAAAGAAAGTATTTGATGAAAACGGCATCTCAGTTTCATCAATCGGTTCGCCTATAGGAAAAGTGGATATAGACTCCGACTTTGAAGAACACATAGGAAAATTCAATCGGGCAATAGAACTTGCGCATCTGTTCGGAACCAATTACATACGCATTTTCTCATTCTATCACAAGGACAAAACTCTAAAAGAATGCCGTGAAAAAGTCATGGAGAGACTTAAAGTTCTTCTGGATATAGCAAAGCGTGAAGGGATTATTCTCTGCCATGAAAATGAAGCAGACATTTACGGTCAGCAGAGTGACGAATGCAAAGACATACTCGAAACGATAAACGACAATAATTTCCGTGCAGTCCACGACTCTTCAAATTATGTAATCGCAGGAGAACATCCGTTTGATGCTCTGAAAAAGATACACAAATATATCGAATATGTACATATCAAGGACTCCATTTTCGGAGGTGAGATCGTACCCGCAGGAAAAGGCGACGGTCAAGTGAGAGAAGTTCTCGAATTTCTGCGCTATCACGACGGAATGTTTACAACTCTTGAGCCACATCTGGTTCTTGCAGGCAGCATGAGAGGCTTTTCAGGTGAAGAACTATTCACAATCGCATACAGAGCACTGACAGATCTTCTGAAAGAACTTGGCATAGAGTATTGCTGAAATATTTAAACTCAATTACAAAAGACAATCCCGCCTCTGGTTTAACTGAACCTTTGGCGGGATTTCCATATTCGATATTTTTCAAAGTCTTTGATTTTTGTCGAGTGGAAAAATCAGTCGTCGTATTCTCCGTATTCGCAACCTATGTGAGTCGCCTCTATTTCGTCTACAAGTACTGTCTCGCTTCCCTGTTTGTCGTAAAGTTTAATTGTTCCGTATCCGTTGCCGCCGTTCCACAATCTGTTGTGTCTCTTTGTTCCGTCCGGTGCCTCGTAATTGACCAAGAGCATATCTTTCTTGTTGCAGGAGATTTCAGTCTCCATGACGGCATATTTGTTCTCCTGTCTTACACGCCAGGATACTGTATCTTCTTTTTCTTCAAAAGAGAATTCCGTCTTCACATTCAGCCATACATGCGAGAAATTGAAATCGTATTCTTTTCCTTCGTAATAGAACACGCCGAGAAGTCTGCGGTCGAGAGGCACAAAATATATTTTAGGCCTTCCTCCGCCTATATCAAAGACGCTGTTCTCGAGTTTCTTTCCTGTCACTTTGCTTACAAGGCAGTTGGAAGACAGCCATACCCAGGGACTGGTGAAATCTCTTCCCCAGTTCTTGTCTGCATAACCGTAGCTCTTTTCCGGTGTTACAATGTATTTTCTTCCGTTGCAGGTAATTGTACCTTTGAATGCACTCTTCATGCCCTCTGCGTGCCAGTACATTGCAAATGCTTCGGCACCTCTCAGAGGTTTACTAGCTCCGTATCCAACGTTGAAAGCAATCTGTTTGTCTATTTCAAGATTCCACTCAATGTCTCCTGAGTCACACATCCATTCGGGATGTGTTTCTTTTTCTTCTTCGGTTATATGTATACTTCCTCTGAGCGAATTTTCCGTTGCATAACAGTCTTCTGCTTCCACTTCGTAAGGTGCACTCGGATGAATCCTGACATTTTTCAATGAGAAGAATCTGTGAAGCTGCATTTTTCCTTCTCCCCAGCAGCCCGCTTTGACCATGAGATATGACGGATACTTCCCTTTTTCTCTGTTTTCGGGAAGCTGCCCTAATACGGGTTCATCCTCAGCAAGTGCGGGGTTGCATATAAAGAACTCAATGAAGAACGGTTTGTCTTCTCCTGTTTCTTCGTCCTGAGCAGTAAATGAATGCCACCACCAGTCGTAACCTTTGTGTGCCAGAAGTCCTGTCAGCATGAATGCGTTTCTTGTTGTGTCGTGATTATTGAACATTTTGTCCCTCCGATGATGCCCTGTGTGTTCTTAATACTCTACTTATGTTTTTTCCTTCCGGATTCTTCCATTTCCTTTTCGAATTCTTCCGGATTTTTCAGGTAATAATCCTGGTGATATTCTTCAGCTTCGTAAAACCCCGTGAAAGGCTCAACTGATATGTATACTTCTTTTCCTGATTCAGATTTCAGTTTCTCTATGTGTTCAAGTGCTGCTTTCTTTTCTTCTTCTGAATTGTAGTACACTGCGAGTGTATACGAATGTCCCCTGTCAATGAACTGACCTTCTGAGTCAAACGGATCAACGTTGTCTATGAAGATCTCAAGGAGCTTGTCGTAGCTGACTACCATAGGGTCATAATCCAGCATTATGGTCTCTCTGTGGCCCGTTTTCTGCTTTTTAACTGCTTCATATGACGGATTTTTTTCGACACCGCCTGAATATCCGCTGACTACTTTATCTACTCCGTAAATCTTGAATATTGGGGTGATGCACCAGAAGCAGCCGCCTGCAAAATATGCCTTCATTAATCAGTCTCCCTTCAGGTGGACGTTCCATCCCGTGTCTATTTTCTTTTTCACTTTCTCCATTGTCTGCTTGTCCAGATTAGGCCAATCGACAACTTTGCTCGCCTTCTTTTTAACAAGGAATGCTTTTTCAGCACACAATGCGATTGGTGTGTCCGAAAGTGAATCTGAATAGAAATTGTCTATGACGGGAAAACCGTGGTCTATAATATATTTAGCCTTTTCCTTTGCATACATCATGTTGTTGACAAATACTCCGTATTCCCGGTCAAAGTCCGAAGCCATATATCTGACTCCGAGCCTCTTTGCTATAGGTTCGATGAGGCATGTAGGCGATGCGCTTATAACGAGGTCATCAGGACTTTTCTGAGCCAGATACCATGATGCGATTTTTTTCTCGTTTTTGTCCCAGTAGCGTTCAATCTGAAAATCGAAATCGTCAACGTATTTCAGGTACCCGAAAAACTTGCGGAGCATCTGACTCTCAGATATTTTCCCCATTTTGTATTTAAGAACAAATATTGCGGCCTTCGGGAAAAACTTAAACCACATTTTCGGATGTCTGTTCATGCACCAGATGCAGAATCCGACTGAACAGTTGGACGGAAATATGGTGCCGTCAAAATCATATACGTTCATTTATTCATTCTCCTCAATACCCACGAAAAAGCCTTTGCAGTCCTTATATCTGCATCACGGAAGTGATTTCCTTCGTTCCACTCCAAAATGCAGTCTGTTCCTTTTTCAGAAAGCACGGTATATGCTTCCCGTATTCTGCTCCCGACTGTTGACATGACGGGATTCTTTGCTTTTTCTTCTCTGTCGCCAAGGCTGAGATATATTTTTCCGGATAGGATTTCTTTTTCCTTCATGTAGTCTATAAATCCGGGAAACCACATCGACGGAGATGCAGCTGCAACACCTGAAAAGATGTCTGTGTTATATGCAGCCCACAGCGCAAAAAGACCGGCAAGTGAATATCCGCCTATGATGTAGGTTTTTGTCTTATCTGAACAGAGTTTTGTGATCTCGTCGAGGGTTTTCTGTGCCCCGCCTCCGAATCCTTCTCTGCCGAATACCGCTGGCGCTTTCCAGGGAGACAGATCCATGTTCCAGTCATTTACTTTGACTGCAGCAAGACAGAAATCTCCCTTATATTCTTCTGTTATATTTTTGTTTTCGCGCTCTATGTTTTCAAGCTCATATTCATCCACAAGTTGAACAAGAACTACATCAGCTTCGGGATTGCCGTAACAGTATATTTTCATAACTTTTCCATGGATGGTATCACACTGGGTTACTTGGTAATGGCACCATGTTTTTACACTTTACCTTCTCGTTATTGTAGTTTGTGCATCCGTAAAAAACATTTCCGTTCTTTGGATTCATTTTTACAATCATATATCCATCTTTACACTTTGGACATTTACAGATATCATGTTTATGAACCTTGTCATTTGTCATAAAATCGCACACTTCAGGTTCATTTGAACAAATCCACAAATTCAATCCATAATTCTTGTTGTACTCATACTTCAAAGGAAATCCACAAACAGGACAACGCAAACTTAGAGTATCAACAACCTGCATATTGATGTCATCAGGATGAGGAATATTGTTATCCTTAATGATTTCTATCAAAAACCTCGATGGTTTGTTTTTCGGAGTTGCAACAAAAACTCTATTCTTTGTTCTTGTCATTGCAACATAGAACAATCTTCTCTCCTCAGCATAAGGCATACTTATGTCTTCATATGTCACCAATTTGATTATTGGATCATCTTCAATTTGACAAGGAAATCCGTATTTTCCTTCAAACATATTTATGAGAATGACATTGTCATATCCCAACCCCTTGGAACTATGTGCAGTCATAAAAGTCAAATTCGCACTGGGATATTTCTCACACTTGACTTTTCCATCAGGAAGTTCACTGAAACGACCTGTATTGATGAGTTTGTACATGTCATAGTTATATCTGCCAATCAAAAGAATTGATGAATTGGCACCAAACTCTTTAATTATCCTGCCAATAATGATCTCAACCAATGCAGCCAATGACTTCATGGGCTGGAAACTATCCTCAAACGACTCAACAATAATTGGATTATCCAAGTGTTTTGGTGAAATCAATTGCTTCTTAATCTGAGTTGAATTCTTTTGAACAAAGTTGCCTGCGATGTCTATCAGTTCCTGCGAATTTCTATATGTGTGGGTGATTTTCATCTCAGTTCCGGCACCCATGAGATCAATGAATTTGGTAAACAGAGATATATCCGACCCGGAAAATGCAAAGATTGACTGCCAGTCATCTCCAACCGCCACTACCTTTGCTTTGGTTATTTCTGACAAGCGTTTTGTAAGATTAAAACGTTGTCTTGCGATATCCTGAAATTCATCGATAATAATGTACTTGTAAGAGAGTGCTTTTCCCTGTTTTTCAAACTCGCTGAGATAGTAATGTGCATCATTTATCATGTCTGCAAAGTCAATTTCATTTCTTTGCTTTAACGATGCCTGGTAGTAATGATAAATTTTTTCTGCAATATCCAAGAATAACAATGAACGAGGATTGTCAGTCTTTTCTCTAAGTATTTTAAAGCCACCCTCATCGTATCCTGATGTTTTGTATTGCTCTATAAAGTGCATCATGAAAAAGATTAGTTTGTATATGTATTTATCTTTTCCTGTTTGAACAATCTTGTTATAAACCTCTTCAAGATTTCTTGGCTTTAAAACAAATCCCTCTTTTTCAAGCTCGTCCTTTAAGTGGTTAATTAAGGAATCACGATCGTTGTACAATGACCAAGTCTCTATCAATTTAGTTTTATACAACTTGTGCAATTCTCTTTTGTCATGTATAGCATTTTTGTACTTTCTTATCTGGTCATTTGTGAACATGCTATTGTTCCCGCTTTCTGACAAGGCATAATGCTCGAGCCATGCGGTATGTTCACCTTGAGATATGTAGAAATCAGGAGTGTATTTTTTGTTGCTTGAAAGTGATGAATACGGATACACTCTTTCATATTCATAATCCAATCCATTAAGATAGAGGAAATTGGCAATCTGAACCTCTTGAACAGAACGCAAATATTCACCCGTTATCGTCCTGGAATGTTGAGAGCGCTGTTTTTCAACAATGTTGATATAATCTCCCAAGCCACTCTTCAATGTTTCGAAATCTTGTGTCGCTTTGTACAAGTGATATTGATTGAGGTTTTCGAATTTGAATACATCTTCGGTCAAGTCAAAATAGTACCCAAAAAATAGCACTAGTTTTCTCATCAATTCTTTGTCATTGAAAATTTCTTTTTCGAGCATCTCTGATACAATCTTAAATGATGTGAAATTTATCTCAGGAGGTTCATCAGAAAAACGTTTCACGATTTCAAAGGCAAATGCATGAAATGTGCATATTTTCGCCTTTATTCCGAGTTTTTTGTTAATTCTGTCCTTTAGTTCACCAATTGCCTTGTTGGTAAAAGAAATAACGATTATATCTTCAGGATTTATATGTTTTTTATCAACCAAATACTTAACTTTTGCAGCCATAGTAGTGGTTTTACCTGCACCGGCACCTGCAACCAACAAACAACAATCATCATCAACCAAAACTGCTCTTTTTTGATCTTCGTCCAATTTGATTTTGGGATCAATGTCCTTCAGTATAGTGTCAAGGTATTCGGATTCTTCTTCAAGTTTTCTGCTTATAAAAAGATTGTTGTGCGTTGTGGCTGCCTCGTCCAAATCCCTCATTCTCAAAAGGAACCTTTTAAGAGAGTCAGTGTCCACGTGCAATGAACCATGGTTATTGCAAACATACTCATAATTGTTTGTATCTTTTAGGGCAGTATAGTATTTTGAGTATATCTTTTTAGTCTTTTCCACATCATTGTGAGAAATATATGAATCGCCCAAAAACATGGTGCTATAATCCTTTTCAAAAGATATAAGAACATTACTTATATCCTTATATTCAAAATCTTTTTCTGCAATATTTCCCAAAACAAAGTATGACGATGGAAGTCCGCAATGCGGACATCTTTCTGCCTTATCAGATATTTGATTGCCACAATCTGGGCATTTAATGAGAGCCATCTGATTTCTCCTTATTTGGCATCATATCTATGTTCTATTAACCCAAGTTTTTTGAGTCTTGCTTGAATACCTGTTTTTGACCGTTTCAAAGTTATTGCAATTTCTGATACCGGTACACCTTTCTTGAACAAATCCACCATAATTTCCTCATGATCTGCTGACCATGGTTTCCCCTGTAATTCTCTTCTATTTTTGACGGTTTCTTTTTGGAGAGGATTAAGTTCTGCTATTTCTTCGATATGATCAAGAATATATTTTTGCGCAAATTTGTCATACACATTGACGTAATATGTTTCCTGTTCTCCTGTTCTCTCCTCTCTTGTTATTCCCAACAATAACCCTTGAGGTGTGGGAATCTTATACTTTCTGTCATTAGAAGACAGTTTTTCCACCAAAAACTCCTTATTTATCAGGAACAAATTGATACTGGTGCTTTGGAGTTTTGAATACTTTTTCAAATTAATCAGCGTATTAATCTTGTGGGCAATTTCACTTACTGGAATTGGAGTTTCTTCAAACACGTATTTGGACAACTGTTCTTTTGTCACTGAAAATGGTTCTTTATGGGTCTTGGGAGGACATTCCGATTTTTCATCATTTTCAATAACCCGGCCTATTATTTTCGACACATAGAAGAGACATCGAGATATTCTAACCTGATTAATACATTCTGATTCTGGTACTGGTTCGTTTGTCAAAGGATTAATACCATTCGCCAGTTTTTCCAAGTATAGTTTTGCATATTTCATTGTTTCTAAATCGGTCATACTATTGTTCCTTTTAACAAAAAAACTTAACTTATTGTTTAATCATCAAAGATGCTGTCTATGACAGATATCTCATCTACCCAGACAGGATCATCTTTTTTTGCTATGACCCTGGCATGACACTTAGGACATATTTTTTCCGGTTTGGAAAACACGCCTCTGCACAAACGACATCTGTATGCAGGAGGACCGAACAGATGATTTTCTTTGTCCCAATATGTGGTTTTTGTATTATTGGTTTCGTTTGTTCCGTTAATTAACATCTTTTCATTCCTCTTTTTCTTTGTTTTGTTCTTTGTTGTCTTTTTGCGAAGAATTCCAGACTTGTACAGCTTCTTTTTTCGGTGGTTTCTTCAGACGAAGAAGGATAAGAACACGATTGAATGTATAGCGCCAACCATTCTCCTGAATGCAGCGGATACCGCCTTTTGCTTTTCTCGGTATCCATGTAACGATTCTGCGGGCTCTGTAAGAAAATGTTCTCTTCTGTGCTTCGATCATTTCCTTTTTAGCCTTTTCAGCAGATGAAACCTTGACATATTCATCAGACAGAAGCTGTTTCAATTCCGGATAAGCGTTAAGAATGTTGTAGAACTGAGTCCAGAACAATTCATCTCCCCTGTTGTTTATCTGCCACAGTGCAGATTCCTGGGTTCCGTCTATATAGTGAAGGCCTATCATGGCATCTTCGGGGACTATGACCTTGTAACCTGCAAGAGCTGCCATCAGCCATAACCAGATGTCGTCATTGGTCGGAGCAAGTTCTTTGAATTTTGTTTCATCAAGTACATCGGGATGAAAACAGCCCGGTGAGAACAACGTGCCTGAGCCGCTGCCCAGTTTGTTCAGGTATGACGGACCATCCCAGTATTCTTTTCCGCCGACAATGGCTGAGAAAGTGTTGTCTTCTGCCATCAGGATTTTCGTAACTCTGTGGCACGGGATGCAGTGAGGATTGTTCAGGTATGACCTGTACAGTATCTCAAGCCACTTCGGATGATAATACAAGTCGTCATCTGCTGTAACTATGAGTGCATCGGGATACATTCTCAGGGCGGGAATAATCTTCTTGTATGACATTATGTTCTCGCACCAGCATATTTCAAGGCCTTGTTTTTTTAATTTGAGCAGTTCTGTTGGAAGATCATCTTCCCTGTTCGGAAACTCTTTTTCGGCTAGCCACAGAATGAGCTTGTCAGGGCGAAGAGACTGATTCAGAAGCGTCTTTATAGTGAGATGAACAGTACCGATTCGTTTCGGGAATGAAGTGAGTGATACAATAATCTGTCTATCCTGATTTTTTCTCTGCACAAGTTCATCGTTTGCATTATAATAACTGTTCTTTTCCAGAAGCATTTTGTGAATATCTGTGTTTTTGAAATTCAGAACAAACAGGTTCATAAGCTCTTCGTAATCAAAGGTGCAGACAAATAAATACCAGTCAAACAGCGTAGGTGAATGCAGTCTGTCAGCTGTACAATCCTTGAACAGAGGCGAGGAGAACAGGTCCTTAGCATCCCTGTAGAATTGTTCTGCTACGGGATCTCTTAAATCAGGGATATTGTTTTTCATGGCATATGAGATGTTCTCGACAGTAAATCTCATAACACTGTCACGTATTTCTTCATAATACGGCAATTGTGACGCCTGGTTTATGGCGCTCTTAACTGCAATAAGGGTATTTCCAAGTTTCTTTGGCTTGTTTGAAGAGATGGTATCGCTCTGACCGATCCTGTAGTGGACTAGATAATCTTTCAGATATGAAATTCTCTTTGCCACAGCCACGCTGACCGATGCGAAGGTGATATCATTGGTGGTGGATATCTCCTCATATTTCAGATTGTTTTCTGCAATAAATGAGGTTCTGTAGAGTTTGGTCCAAGG
>JAILLB010000040.1 GCA_024693345.1 Clostridiales bacterium | reverse complement strand
AAAACAACAATTCATTTTTATCAGCAATGACTGAGGTTTGAACACAAAAGATTTCAGCTATTTTTTCAATTGTCTGCCAATCAGGACGTCTCTGTCTTGTTTCCCATTTTGACACAAGATCTCTCGATACAAAAAGTTTGTCTGCAAGTTCTTGTTGCGACCATTCCTTATTGACTCTCAGATTGTAAATTGCTCTTGCGATATCCAAGTATTCGCCTCCTTTCTCATTATATTCCAAAAGATATCTTTGCCTATATTGTATATCTTCGTTCAGGGAAGGTAAAGTGACAAAACGCAACCGTTTTTGCCACCATAAAAAAATAATCTTGATACTTGAGTTTTCTCGTATCAAGATTGGAAATTGTGGTGCCGGTGGCGGGACTTGAACCCGCACGGGTTTTGAGCCCAAAGGATTTTGAGTCCTCCTCGTCTGCCATTCCAACACACCGGCATGCCATTGAATTATAATAGTTCCAAACCAAAAAATCAATACTCATTTTCGGGTTTGGAACATATAATCTTTAATTACTCGGAAATGCGCAGGTTTTGCGCAGATGCGACTGAGCATTGTCCATACTGATTGTCACCAGTTGACACAAGCGTACCGTATTTTGTTAAACCGATTGTGTGGTTTCTACCTGCAGCTATTGCAATTACGTCAGTCCATTGAGATACTTCACACTGCTTATATCCGTTATATCCTACTGATACAACCTTTCCGTTAGACAAAAGACCAACTGAGTGATAGTTGCCTGCGGCAATCGATACTACGTTCTTCCAGGATGATACTTCACACTGGCCGTTTGAGTTGTTACCCACAGCAACACATGTTCCATCAGCTTTGAGTCCGAGAATGTGGATTCCGCCCGAGGCAATCATGTTAATGCTTCCCCACTTTGCTGCTCCCCAGTTTCCGTCTGTATTGGCTCCTACGCCTACAACTGTTCCGTCAGCCTTAAGTCCTGCTGTATAATTATTGCCCGCAGATATTGCAATTATATCTGTCCAGTCACCTACATCTGTCTGGCCATATGTTCCGTCACCAGTAGCCACACACGTTCCATCGGATTTCAGACCAACTGTATGACCAGTGCCTGCTGCTACAGAACATATATTTTTCCATCCGGAAACATTGCATTGTCCGTAACCATTGTATCCGGCTGCGAGAACTGTTCCGTTTGATTTTAGTCCTATCGTGTGATACGCCCCTGCCGCTATCTGAACAAGATCTCTCCATCCCGACACTTCAATCTGTCCGTACTCGCCGAAACCGAATGCAAGAACGCTTCCGCTGTTTGTGAGTGCAAGTGTATGCAGCCCACCTGCTGCGATTGTTCTGTTCTTGTGATAGAAATACTTTGTTGCAGAATTCGTCCCGACATTTACATGATAAGTGTCAGTGCTTGTTGTATTGAATGCTTCCTCTATAAGGTTTCTTGCAGAGCTGTTCATCATGGTGTTGGTTCTTGTCGCTTCGTTTGAAAAAACGCCTGAAAGTGAACCGACCTGATCATTCTGGGCTTTTACTTCTATGGTTCCGGTTGAATTGAACTTCTTTGTATAATCGTTACCCAACGCTTTTCTCATTGCTGTGGTAACTCCCATTGTGTCACCTGAGTGTTGTTCCGGACCAATTGTAACAGTTCCGTTAACTGGAGAATACTTATCTACACCAGAACTCTGTAAACTGTTCAACTTCTTTTCAAGTCTGGCTGCTTTTTCTACAACCATACGCAGTTTCTTGTGGTTTTCCGTATACTCAGATGCCATGTTGGATACTGCAAAAACGATGTAAATACAAGCGGTGGAAATGCATGCAAACAAAAGCCAGATAGCCCCGCCGAATATGTCAGCCTGTCCAAATGATCTGACCGCCATAACAACTGAAGCGGCCGCAAACAAAACGCACAGGATTGTTCCGACTATTTTAATTTTTTTGCCCAAATCTGACATAAAACCCCTTCTTTCACATCGTTTTCGTACTGTATAATTTTACCAAATGAAGTCTATATATTCAAGTGTCGGTTTTCGTATCATCCGCTCACATATTTTGTTATTGACACTAAAAATGTAATGTGATAGAATAACCCATTGTAAAAAAGCGCCCGTAGCTCAGTGGATAGAGTGCCCGGCTACGAACCGGTAGGTCGTGGGTTCGAATCCCCCCGGGCGCGCCATAAATTGTCTGACTTTGGTCAGACTTTTTTTATGTCAAAAAATAGTTAACTTTGCACCGAGAATCAGGTACACAACCACCCAAATCGGAACGATTATTAGTAGGTGTACCAAATAGAAAACTAGTGTATGTCTTCCAAGTATCGTGATAATGTTGTTGTGATAATTTTTGAACACCAGCGGTTTTCTCTCGCTGTAGAATTGTCTTCCAAGGAAAACACCGACAAATACAACTCCGCCGTATGGGAACAATGGAATACAGTCTGCTCCCGCATATGACAGTCCCAATATGATTTTGGGAACAAGGGTCCAGAGGCTTTCCGACGAATATTTGACGTAGTAATCGCCATTTTCGTTTATGACCGACACAAACAATATTCCCACAACTATCATAACGAGACCAATTGCGAGATATACCCATTTATTTGTGTTAATCTTGTCCAGAACACCGACAATCAAGAGGCAAACAGCTATACAGTGAAGTACACCGAATGTTACGATTTCATCCTGTTCTCCAATCAGATTCATGAATATGATTGTGACAATAGTAAAAATGACAGACACGATGAGAAGCTTTGTTCCTCTTCTGATGTTGCTGCGACTGAACGAACAACATACGCCCGTGAGCAGGAGGAACAAACTGAGTCCGACCAAATGAATAATCATCCTCGGTGTACTGTTCCAATACTTCAGCCCAAACTGGTAGATGCTATATGTCGCCTCGCTGTTCTGGAATATTGATGGCAACATAAAAATTGTCATTGCAAATGCATGATCAACCGCCATTCCCAGAATGCATATACCTCTTATGAGGTCAAGTTCAGTTACCCTTTTGGATAAATCAACCGTCTTTTTTCTGCTCATCTTTTAACCCTGGCTCCGGCACCTTCCATAACAGCTTCAACCTCTTTTTTGCTGGCCATGGATGTATCACCGGGAGTTGTCATGGCAAGCGCCCCGTGAGCTGCTCCGTATTCAACTGCAATTTTCGGATCTGATGTACTCATGAGACCATATATGAGCCCCGATGCAAAAGAGTCTCCGCCACCAACTCTGTCGAGTATTTCGAGTCCTGTGTAGTCCTTTGACTTATATATCTCTCCGTCTGCCCAGCAGAGTGCACTCCAATCATTGATTGTTGCAGTTTTAACAGTTCTAAGAGTAGTTGCAACAACTTTGAAATTCGGATAAGTTTTTGCAGCTTCGTTTATCATTTTTTTGTATCCGTCGACATTAAGAGACTTCAGGTTACTGTCATTTCCCTCTATTTCAAATCCGAGACACGCAGTGAAATCTTCTTCGTTTCCAATCATTACGTCTACATATTTGGCTATTTCTTTGTTTACTTCACGAGCCTTATCAATTCCGCCTATTGCACTCCACATTGATGGCCTGTAATTAAGGTCATAAGAAACAATTGTTCCATACTTTTTGGCAATCTTTATTGCTTCCACGATAGTCTTAGATGACTGCTCTGACAATGCAGCATAAATACCACCTGTGTGAAGCCATCTAACACCGAGTTTTCCAAAAATGTATTCAAAATCAAAATCTTCAGGTATGGCTTTTGAAATTGCGGTGTTTGCCCTGTCAGAGCAACCGATGGCACCCCTTATTCCAAAACCTCTCTCAGTGAAGTTAAGACCGTTTCTGCACACTCTGCCTATTCCATCTGTCTTCACCCATTTAATCAGCGAAGTATCTACTCCACCCTGAAGGATAAGATCTTCAAGAAGCTTTCCCACTTCGTTATCTGCAAAAGCAGTTATTACCCCAGTCTTTAAACCAAAACATTTTCTGAGGCCGCGGACCACGTTGTATTCGCCTCCGCCTTCCCACACTTTGAATTCCCTTGCTGTTCTTATTCTTCCCTCACCGGGGTCCAGTCTAAGCATTATTTCACCAATTGAAACGGCATCATACATGCATTCATTTCTGTCTTTTATTTTCAGATTCATAATCAACCTCTGACTTCTTTAACAATTTCAACTGCTTCCCTGACAAGTCTTTCAATTTCATCAAACTTGCCTGCTTTAATGAGTTCACCTTTTACCATCCAGCTTCCACCGCACGCAAATATTTTGTTGTATGCAAGATAGTCCCTGATGTTCTCTGCATTGATGCCACCTGTAGGCATGAATTTTACATTAACGTATGCCGACCCCAGGGCTTTTATCATCTTAAGACCTCCCGAAGGCTCTGCCGGGAAGAACTTCACAATATTCAGTCCTAAATCAAGTGCCGCTTCAATGTCGCTCGGTGTGCATGTGCCTGGGCACATTGGTATATTTTTTGAAAGTACATGTTTAACCACTTTGGGATTCAATCCGGGAGCAACTACAAATTTGGCACCTGCTGCGATTGCCCTGTCAGCCTGATCCGTGGTTAGAACCGTCCCCGCTCCGACAAGCATCTCGGGGAATTCTTTGGCTATTCTCCTTATAGATTCTTCAGCAGCATCAGTTCTGAATGTGACTTCTGCGCAAGGCAGCCCGCCTTTCATCAGCGCTCTCGCCAGTGGTATTGCATCATCTGCGTTTTCCAGTACCACTACCGGTACAATACCTATTTTACCAAGTCTCTCGAGTGTGGATTTTGAACTATCCATATGTTTTCCCTCATTACTCTGCCTTGTATTCAAAGCAAGGCATATACTTAACTTTGAAAAGATTTGCTTTGTGAAGTGTATCTATTCTTGTTTTTGTTTCCTGTTCCGGTTCAATTCCCTCTCTGATGTATTTGTCAAGAGTTGCATAAGTGAAGCCGAGATTGTCTTCATCGGTCTTTCCACTCAGGCCATCTATCGGAGGTTTCTCAATATACTTTTCCGGAAGTCCGAGATATCTTCCAATTGCCTTTACTTCAGTAACTGTAAAATGGGATATCGGAGAAAAGTCTCCTGCTCCGTCACCATACCTGGTCGCATATCCAACCCAGTCTTCTGAGAGGTTGCAGGTATTTGCCACTCTTCCGTTTACACACTGAGATACTGCGTAAACAGATGACATCCTTATTCTTGCAGGAAGATTTTGAGAAGCCTGTTGTGTAAGTTCAAGTGATTGCAAAACCTGAAGTTTTACTGCATCAACAGCATCTTTTATGTTTATGACGTAGTGTTTAATACCCAAAAAATCACAGATTCCGAATGCATAGTCAATGTCTTCCTGAACACCCTGAGGCATAAGTACACCTATGACTCTGTCTTTTCCGAGTGCCTTGCAGCATAGCGCAGCAACTACAGAACTGTCTTTTCCTCCTGAAATGCCCAATACTGAATTGCATCCTTTTCCGTTCTCGTCAAACCAGTTTTTTATCCATTCAACACATTGTCTGGTTGCATCTTCAACATCGAATTTATACATGGTAATCGTCCTCGATTTTTAGTTAATTGTCTTGTTAATTATATCATTTTTTACGCGCGTATGTACACCTTTTTGGTAAAAAAGGGAAAGTTCAGCCTCAATTATTGTTTTTGACACTGAAATAGTGTATTATTATTGGGTAATATTTCACGATCAGAGGAAACAAAAATGGCTTCAAAAGCACAACAGAAAACCAATAACACAGCAAAGATTGTTCTCATTGTCGGATTATCCATTATTGCCGTTCTGCTGGTACTAACACTAGTATGGATGTTGACATCCTATTTCACATTCAATAAGTACGTTGATGCAATCAAAGAAAGGGGCGCAGAGAACTGGACAGATACAGCCTCATCATCATATGGATTTGACAAAACCAGATACCAGTATTTTATTGGACGACCCTCATGGCTTTCATGGTCCGGAAATCTCGTAATCAGTATGCCAAGCGAATCTATATCAGAAGCATTGGCGTTATATCCGGATGGTGTAAATGCCAAAGTATCCGGTGGTAAAGTGATTGAATATACAGCGGACATCACTACAACATCTATTCAAGGCAGCAGTGTTAGAACAATTGTTTACTACATTAAGGTCGATAAAAACGGAAACTATATTTCAACAACAAACGAAGACAGCGAAAGAGCTTTGGAAGTATATCAGGCTCATTCTGCTAACATAAAAAACCTAGTTCACAAAATTAACTCCATCTGGGGATTTACGGACTGAAAAACAGATTATGGTGGCATTAGTATTTGTCACCATTTTTTTGAAAGGGTGGCTCTATGAAATACATATTGATGCATAAAGACAATCCGGTTGCAGAATTCGATTTTGATGAAAAAAGGTCGGGATTAAAAAAGATTACGAATGTAGTCGATTCAAAACTACTGCCTCCCGGTTCTTATGATGCCCAAGGAAACTTTACAAAAAAGACTTTTCTAAACTGGTGGGAAGAACGTTCGCTGCCGAAAGATAAAGCCAATATTGACTACATGCTTAGCTGCATTTGTCTAAAAAATCTCTCACAGCTGAAACTTAAAGGTATGGCTTTAAGCCTTCAGGATTGCTATTGGATGAGAAAGGCTGATGTGGACTTGTCATGGAAAAATGTAAACTTTTTCCAAAACGAATTTACACAGGACATAGCCGATGTCCTATACGGAATGAAGGTTGAAGCATATGGTTTCAACATGCGTTCGCCAGAGAACACAACAACAGGCTACACGAAAAAGTACTGGAAATACAATAACGGAAACATATGCCTCATCAAGATGGGCACTCCTCCATACAGGCAGCAACCTTTAAATGACTCTTTATTTTCTGAAATATGCAATCGTCTCGGAATTGATCATGTCCAGTATGATGTTATAATGGAAAAAGACTTGCCTTTAAGCGTCTGCTATTGTTTTACAAATCAGGATACCGAGTTCATTCCCGCTCTTCAGGTAACGAGAATGTTCAAAAAGGAAAAATCCGATTCAGATCTTGTTCACTATATAAAGTGCTGTGAAAAACTCGGTGTCACAGATACGTTCACGTTTTTGAGCAACATGTTCGTTATTGACAGAATAATGAACAACGACGACAGGAGTTACACGGATTTCGGTCTTTTAAGAGATGCCAACACATTGAAATTTATAAAGCATGCCCCGTTATTCGGGTGCGGCAACTCTCTCGGGTACTATATGCCTTTCAAAGACATATTGAATCCAAAGACAGTATGGGGAGGAACTCCTTTTGCGAAGAAATCCGAAGACAGATTGTATTTACTTAACAACATGCCAAAATACAATTTCGATCGTCTTGAGTCAATAGAAATATTTGCCACCAACACGTACGGATTGTCAAAAAAGACTATGAACATTCCGAGAACTAATGCTGTAATAGGTCTTTTGAAAAATAACATTGATAACTGCAAAAACTTCCAAAAAAGTCAATAGAAAACAAAAAACTGCCATCGGTTCAAAAAGGCCGATGGCAATTTTTATTTTCAGCAGTTTTTGTCTATGTAGTTTACAGCAGCCAGTGCCGCCACAGATCCGTCTGCAACAGCAGTTGTAATCTGTCTTATGCTCTTTGTTCTGCAGTCTCCGGCAACATAAACACCGGGTGTCTTTGTGACACACTTTTCATCTGAAGAGATATATCCTCTCTCATCGAGTTCGGCAACTTTTGCAAATGCTTTGTTATCTGGGACAAGACCGATTGCGACGAAAGCACCATCCGTCTTTATCTCTTCAACTGCATCTGTGTCCTTGTGTTTTACAACAACCGATTCCAGTTTGTCTTCACCTTTGAATTCCAACACTCCGGATGAAGTCATGAATTTTACGTTGCTTCTTGATTTGAGTACTTCCAGTGAAGAGGCTTCACCTGTAAAGTACGGCAAATCCTGAACCATGGTGACTGACTTGCATTTTTCCGATAGCAAAATTGCATCCTGGAATGCACTGTTGCCTCCACCGACAACCACAACGTCTCTTCCTGCAAAGAAGTCTCCGTCGCAGATTGCACAATATGAGACGCCTTCACCGGAGAATTTCTCTTCTCCCGGAACTCCCAGATGTCTGTGTTTGACACCTGCTGCTATTATGACTGTTTTTCCTTCAAATTCATCTGAATCTGTCTTTACGGTTTTGGTCTTTCCGTTATCGATAACGTCGATAACTTCGCCAAATTCAAATTCTCCGCCATGAGTCATAACCTGATCAACAAACTTATCTGCAAATTCAGAACCGCTGATCTGTTTTGAACCAGGATAGTTTTCAATCTTAGGAGAATAGTTGACCTGTCCGCCGAAAGTTGCCTTCTCAATTACGAGAACGCTTTTTCCTGCTCTTCTGGCGTACAGAGCCGCGGTTAATCCCGCGGGCCCTGAGCCTATTACTATAATGTCATGCATAATTATGAAAGTGATTCGATATATTTCTTGATTTCCGGAACGCCTTTGTACTTGTTGCCGCCGACTACGAGAGTCGGTGCCTGATTGATTCCAAGACTGAGCGCTTCTTCCTTGTGTTCGTCAGCGTAAAGATTCTCGTATGAGATTCCTGCTTTTTCGAGCATCTGTTTCGCAATCTTGCAGTTCGGACATGTCTTTGTTGTGAACAGTTTGAGTTCGCTGGATACTTCAGCAATTTTCTCTTCTGTTACAGGCGGACAGTCACTTGCATGCTGGATTACACCCTGATGACGAAGCTTGGATGTTGCAATTACATATTCTTTGCGCTGTTTGAATTCCTGAGCCTTACCGTCATTCCAGTTCTGAACAGGACGATAGTAACCTGTGATACGGCTGTTGACTTCTGTCTTCTTTCCGCATATCGGACATGTGTACTGTTCACCTGTTAAATAACCATGGTCAATACAGATTGAATATGTAGGTGACAATGTGTAATAAGGAAGTTTGTAGTTTTCAGATATTTTTCTGACGAGATCTGCAGCTGCTTTCCAGTCAGGAAGCTTTTCTCCGAGGAATGCATGGAATACTGTTCCTGATGTGTATAGAGTCTGTAGTTCATCCTGGATGTCAAGAGCTGTAAAGATGTCATCTGTATATCCAACCGGAAGGTGGCTTGAGTTTGTATAGTACGGAGTCTCGCTCATGCTTGCTGTAACGATGTCTGGATATTTATCCTTATCATGTTTTGCAAGTCTGTATGATGTAGCTTCTGCAGGTGTTGCTTCGAGGTTGTAAAGGTCACCGTATTTTTCCTGGTAATCTTTAAGTCTTTCACGCATGT
The DNA here is from genome assembly GCA_024693345.1 of Clostridiales bacterium. Lineage (GTDB taxonomy): Bacteria > Bacillota > Clostridia > Oscillospirales > CAG-272 > CAG-841. Next base: position 23,020 of record JAILLB010000040.1, on the reverse strand, counting down.
GGTTGAGGACATTGATTGTGAACTGCTGTGTCTCAGGATGTGTCATATCCATCTTAATCCAACGGGCATTGAGTCCTGCTTCATTCATGCCTACAAGGCCGATTGTTGAGAAGTGGTTGTTGAATGTTCCGAGATATCTCTTTGTGTAAGGATACAGACCTTCATCGAGAAGCTTTGTAATGACTGTACGTTTTGTCTTAAGTGAACGTGCAGCTATATCCATGAGATGGTCGAGTCTCTCGTAAAATTCTTCTTCGTTCTGTGAGAGATATGCGATTCTCGGCATGTTGATTGTAACAACGCCTACTGAACCTGTTGATTCACCGCTTCCGAAGAAACCACCGGATTTCTTGCGGAGTTCTCTCAAGTCGAGTCTGAGTCGGCAGCACATACTCCGGACATCGCTAGGTTCCATGTCAGAGTTGACATAGTTGGAGAAATATGGAGTGCCATATTTGCTTGCCATTTCAAACAGGAGCTTGTTGTTCTCTGTTTCTGACCAGTCAAAATCTCTTGTGATTGAATATGTCGGGATAGGATACTGGAATCCTCTGCCGTTTGCATCGCCTTCAATCATGACTTCGATGAATGCCTTGTTGACCATATCCATTTCTTTCTTACAGTCAGCATATGTGTAGTCCATCTCTTTTCCGCCAACGATACAAGGCTGGTCTGCAAGGTCTGCAGGAACCTTCCAGTCAAGAGTGATATTTGAGAATGGTGCCTGCGTACCCCATCTAGACGGAGTATTTACACCATATATAAATGACTCGATGCATTTCTTTACTGCAGAATAGTCAAGGTTGTCTGCACGTACAAATGGTGCAAGATATGTATCAAATGATGAGAATGCCTGAGCACCTGCCCATTCATTCTGCATAATTCCGAGGAAGTTAACCATCTGGTTGCAGAGAGTTGCAAGGTGGCTTGCAGGTGAACTTGAAATCTTTCCGGGAACACCACCGAGACCTTCTTTAATCAACTGTCTGAGTGACCAGCCCGCACAATAACCGGTAAGCATGCTGAGGTCGTGAATGTGCATGTCTCCGTTTCTGTGTGCATCTGCAATTTCCTGGTCATAAATCTCTGAAAGCCAGTAATTTGCTGTGATGGCACCTGAGTTGGAGAGAATAAGTCCGCCAACTGAATAAGTAACTGTCGAGTTCTCTTTTACACGCCAGTCTGTTGCCTTAACATAACTGTCAACCAATGCCTTGTAATCAAGGTAGGTAGCATTCATGTTACGGATTTTTTCTCTGTTCTTTCTGTAAAGGATGTATGCCTTTGCGACATCTCCGTATCCTGCTTCACCCAAAACCTTTTCAACGCTGTCCTGGATGTCTTCAACGGATACCTTGTCATCCTTAATCTTTTTGTTGAAGTCTGCTGTTACTTTGAGAGATATAAAGTCGATAATTTGATCAGTGTAATTGGTCTTTGTCGCATCAAATGCCTTCTTTATGGCTTCATTGATTTTCGACAGATCAAATTCAGCAACTTTTCCGTCTCTTTTTACTACTCTAAACATAAAAATATCCTTCCAATTCTCCAAAAAATCTTAACGACTAACACTATAACACATATGTCTATCACTGTCAAGGCCTAAAACACAACATATTGTGTTTTTTATGCGACATTTTCGCATTTTTGCACAACATGTAGATGTTATACTTTCGTATAACAGTTGCCGTTTTTGCTTTATCACTGCTATATTTTTTACCATTTTTGAGCAAAAAAACAGGCATTGCTTCGTTTGGCAATGCCCCTACATATTGTGTGTTCTAGAGCCCTCTTATTGAGGAATTTGGCAGTTGAGGTTTAATGGCTTCAAGGAATCTTGCATAGTCATCATAATCAATGCTCTCCATGTTCTCGTCTATAAGATCACCTGAGTTTTTAAATGCCTGAATGAAATATTTTTCGTCTCCCTTAATCCATTCGCTGAGCTTTATCATATCTTCAACTGTGTGAAACTGCTTGACAACTGTCGTTCTGAATTCAAAATCCACTTTGTTTTGCATCAGAAGGTCAACTGACCTTTCAATTCGTTCCATGAACCGATTGTCTACCCCAGCAGTCTGTGAATACTTTTCTTTACAGTTCTTTATGTCCATGGCTATATAGTCAACACATCCATCTGATATGATCTTTTCCAGCATTTCCGGATTAGTTCCGTTGGAATCGAGTTTAACTGCATATCCAAGTTCTTTTATCTTTGCCATGAATTCCGGAAGATCTTTATTCAGTGTCGGTTCTCCACCTGTTATGGCAACTCCGTCCAAAAGACCCTTTCTCTTTTTCAGAAAGTCAAAGAAATCTTCTTCAAGAACCGATCCCGCTTCCTGTGGTCTTTCGACCAAAATGGCGTTATGGCAGAAGGGACACCTGAAATTGCACCCTGCAAAGAACACTGTACATGCAGTTCTTCCAGGAAAATCCAGCAATGTAAGCTTCTGTACTCCGGATATAATCAAGTCAATCACCTTCTCTCTGTTTCTATCTTAGCACACCGCTCATTTGATTACAACCACTTTGGATATTCGATTCTACTTGATTTTTTATTGTATTTTGATATAATATTTACGCAGAATTTATTAGGAGGTATTATCATGAAAGGACTATGGATTGCTGCAGCTGCAACAGCTGCTTTGGTATTGACTCCGTTCAAATCAAAAACAGACGAAACAAACGGTGAAACAGAGTATCGTTCACTCCTCTTCAAATATACTATCAAGAAAACAACTAATGAAGACGGAACGGTCAACAAGAAATTCGATGCAAACTTTGCAGGACTTCCTTCTCAGAGTGATTTTTCAGTAATTAAGGAAAATGTCAACGGCGCAGTTCAGAGTGGTGTGGATTTTGTAAAAAAGACATTCACAAAGAGTGAAGAGTGCTGCTGCCACAAAGGCGAAGATCATTGCTGCTGTCATGATTCCGAAAAAACCGAAGAAAGTTCAGAGCAGGAAGAGAAAAAAGAAGAAGGATGCTGCTGTCACAAAGAAGAAGCTTCCGAAGAAACTGGCGAAGAAAAAGCAGAGTAAAAACATTTATTCCCAGATTTAGTCTGGGAATTGTTTTTTAGGAGATATTACATGGCAAAAAAAGATAAACAGGCCATTACTGCCAAAAAGAAAAGAAAAGAAAAAGAAAGACAGCAGGCCATCCAGAAAAAAGAAAACACTAAAAAGGCTCTTAAGATTTCACTTATCGTTTTCATTGCGATTTGCGTTGCAGTTGCACTCGTTTTCATTGTAATCACAATAATAAACAACTCCGGAGCAAAAATCCGAAGCCAGACATTCATTGAAACCGAACATTATAAGATTGACGGAGCTATGATGTCATATTTCATACATGACTCGTACAATTCATTCAAAGAGTATTATGCTTCTTCCCTATCATCGTTCTTAGATGTGAACAAAGACCTGAAAGAACAAGCATGCATCTATGCAACAACAGACATGGGAACAGGAAACTGCACATGGTTTGATTTCTTTACAGCTGATGCAGAATCATCAGCAACCAATGTTTTGAAAGCTTGTGAACTGGCATATGCAAATAATATTACTTTGAGTGATGAAGACCTAAATGCTGTTTCAATCAGAGCAAAAGAGACAGATTTGTCCGTAATAGGTAACGGAGTGAACGTTTCTGATGTTGAAAATTGTCTCAAACTCAAAGTGTTGGCAAACAAATACATCACAGAAGTATCTGAAGGCATAGTTGTTACTGACGAAGAAATTGACGAGTATTATTCAAACAACAAAGACGAATATGACTACATAGAATATATGTCTGTCATATATGCATACACGGACGAAAACAAGAACAAAATTGATACAAGAGTTGATGCATTGACACAAGCCACAACAAAAGATGAATTTGTTGAACTCCTCAGAAAATACTATACGCTTGATGGTTCATTGGATGTCGACGCAGTTATAGACAACAGCACTGACAAAGTGACAAAAACAAATAACGAATTATCTGAAGAAGTGGTTGAATGGCTGTTCTCATCAAATGTTAACGATTGCAAATCCTTTGTGACAAAAGCAACCGGAGATAGCAAAACTGACTCGATGACGGTTTATTTCATAACAGCAGAACCTACACCTGACGAAGCAAACACAAAGAGCGTAAGACACATATTATTTGATTCAAATGAATACGGTTCACAAGAAAAAGCCGAACAACTTGCAAACACTATTTATGAAAAACTAAAAGCAAACAAAACCTTGGAATTTTTTAAAGACCTTGCATGCGCTTATTCATCTGATTCAGGCTCAGTATTTCAAGGCGGACTATACAGCAATGTAAAGGAAAACACGTTCGTAGAGTCATTTAATGATTGGACATTTAAGCCCAAGAGAAGGACAGGCGACATAGATTTGTTGTCCTCAACGTATGGTTATCACATAGTATACTTTGAAGGTGAAGGACTCCCGGCATACAAAGGAGATATTTACGAAGAAATATACAACGGGAAATATAATGACTTGTTGAATGGTTTGTTTGGAAGCGTCAGTGTTACAAGAAATGCAAATGTTCTGAACGACATTAACGGGAAAATATAAAACAGCTCAAAGAAAAAGTCCTGGGGACAACAACCTCAGGACTCTTTTTGTGCTTTGTTCTATTTCATTCTTTTCTTTATTCCATCATAAACTCTATCTGATGGTTCCTGACCGACCGCGACAGCATCTTCAACAGTTTTCGCTGACAGACTTCCTTCAGTTATCTCGTCACCATTGCTCGTGACAAGAACTCTCTTTCTTCTGTTCAGGAGAACAAATGTAACCAGACCGGCACCGATGAGAACAACAGATGCCACTGCAACAAGCCAAATCAAACCATTTGAATTATCAGGTCTTGAAACAACCGGATTAGAATACAATTCATTTGCAACCTCGTCTATTCCTGTTGTTACATCGTAATAATTCACTTGGATTTCGCCATTGTATTTGGGATAGGCAGCATCAATTTCCGACTGAATCTTTTCGGGATTTTCAGTTACATAAATTACTAAGAATGTATTATCGCTGGATATGCCAACTCCAATACTCTTAATTTCTCCTACACTTGGTTTGAATTCGGAACCAATTTTTTGAGCCAAATCTGAATAAAAGTTATATGATCTTTTGCAATACCTGAACTCTATTGTTTCACCTTCACCAAGAAAGCTTCTAATTTCTTCTAGCCTGTCATTGCCTGTTCCTTCAACCATATAAACCACATAAAACTGATGCGGTTTTATTTCCGGTGTTTCGGCGTTATATCCTGTCATGCCGTAAAAATATGCACCGACATCATCGGGATATTCGCCATTTGGAAACAATTCGTCTAAAAATCCGGCTGAGGCACTCATGCACAAAACAACAGCAAGAATTATTATATAGGAAAACATCAAAATCTTTTTCATAATCACCCTTCTTTCATTATGCTTCTGAGCTTTTTTATTGCCAAGCTATATCTGCTCCGCAATGTCCCGGGCGGTTCACCCAGATATTCGGATATTTCCCTGAACTTCATGCCTGCATTAATATGAAGGGAGATAACTTCCCTCTCCTTTATGTCAAGTTGCAGAATAGCGTCTTCGATGGAAGATGTCAGGCAAATGTGTTCATCAAAAGATGAATTCTCTCTGTCAGTTACATCTTCATCGAGATAATCGGGATGATCCTTTCTGAGGCTGTCGATTGCCATGTTTCTGGCCATCATGAAAATGTATGCTCTCGGATTCTTGATTATATCCAAATCCGTTTTTGTAATGAGTCGCAGAAATAAATCCTGCATAATATCTTCAGATTCGCATCTGTTGTTAACGATTCTGTTGATTATTGTATATACAGGTTTTTTCGTTTCATTGTACACATACGTGAATGCTTCTTCGTCACCGGTCAACATAAGAGCAAATTTTGATTCAAACTCATTGTTTTGCATACACAACCACCCTTCTGTTAACTAAGACGTTTAAAAATTGACTTTTGTTGAAAAAAAGGAAGACTTTTTTAAAATCTCCCTTTTATAATTCACTCTAATGGTTCTTCTCCCGGATCATCGGTTTCGCCAACATAGTCATCAACGGGTTCTACCTTTGGTCTTTCGTTCGGGTGTTTCTGATAATATGGCTCAATCATAATATCGTTGATTTTCCAGTATCCGACGTATGTCATAAAGTACATTATGGTCGCAGGAATGAAAAGAATGAAAGCAATTACACCTATCGGGATAAACACCGTGACAGACAATGAGTAGAAAAGTACACAGATTAATGCTCCGCCAAGCAGTGCAAGGAAATTTCTTCCGAATCCCAGAATAGTGAATATGAGTGCATTTTTTATCAGATACCTATACTTTTGATCGAATGTTACAATCATCAAATACAACAGATTTCTAAGTATTAGGTAAAGTATTAACATCAAAACTGACGCAAAGAACAGTATATAATAGTTACCGTAGTTGACCCAGTATGAATATATTGAGAATCCGCAGAGCACAAGCAAAACACTATCTATTACACCTGTTATCAAGCCAAGTTTGAAATTGGTTTTGATTGAATCAAAGAAATCACTCGGCAAAAACAATGGTTCGCCTCTGACCAGATTTCTCATAACATACATAATTCCTACGTTTCCGAGTCCAATTGTGAATACTTCAAGAAAACTTAACCCGTAGCAGATGTATGTCCATACACTCGGATAATACATTACAGAGTTTTCCATAAACAGACCATTCATGGCAGCAGTCGCGGGTGTTGGTCCGGAAATAGTGGTTATTCCGTAAACAACCGAATAAATCGGGTTAACAGGTGCAACAGTCTGATGACTTACAAGTCCGCTTATTGCAAGAATAAGGAATATCAGAGGGAAATTGGACATTATAATCATGATATTCAGTATCGTGATTTGTCTGAACCTTCTGAAGTACAGTCTGAACATGTTTTTTGTGTTGAAGCCTTTAATCTGGCTTCTCAAATCAACGTCAGCTCTGTTGTTTTTTCCACCGGTAACGAAGTCATACAGGTTATGGCGTTTTTTCTTTTCTTCAGCCATTGCCATCCTCCTCCGGTTTGAAACTCCAGGCATCCGCCAGATAGTTTATGTCTCCTGACAGTACCCCGAGAAGTCCTCTGTACACGAGCTCCGGAGATCTGTCGAAATTGTTTTTCATAATCTCAGCCGTGTGTTCAGAGTCAAATGACAGAGAAATGTTCATAAACTCATCGTCGCCGTCTCTGGCAACCATGTTGAGGACATATTCACCTGCTTTGACTCTCTTTATTGAACTGTGTATTTTTGTGTCTCTGTGCTTGAATGAAATGAGAGCAAGTGCAGATCTTGCGGCCTTCTCCATTATATCAGGCATAATGCTTGATTTGAGTGTCTGAGCCGCAGTCATTCCTGCAGATGTGATTACCCACATCTCTTCTCCGTTGTCAGCCTTTTTTGATTCAATGGCTTTTGTCTCTTTCAATTCATCGAAACCGATCATGAAATCAAAATGACTGACATAACCATCCTGGACTGCTATATCATTGAGCGTCACAAAATCAACGGGACGATCAATGCGCGTAAGTAAATAAAGGATAAATATTTTAACGTCTGATTTATCCGTAATAAGCCAAGCCATATAACCCTCCCTCTTTTGATTAGTGCATATATTCTAACAAAAACTTTTTATTTTTCAACCGCTAATTGCTTCTTTCTGCAATCTTTTCTTTTTGATTGCAAGGAACACAAGATAAAATACCGCAATATATGCGAGGAACAAACCGATTACTATCATCGGATAAATAACCGGATTTCCGCCTACCAGGTTATAGAATATCTGATACGGAGTTCCATCCGGAGTTCTAAGGAACATGTAGTTGTAATCAAGAAGCGTATTGGCAAGAAACGCCAGTCCCATAAAGAAAACAAAAATTCCGTATGTAAACGGGATGTTTTTCTTCTTCATGCTCGCACTTCCAGACACACCTATATAAAGCGATGCAAAACCCGCAATCGAGTGAGTTAGTCCGGAAGCCATGTTATCAATTCCCAGAACAGGATATGCATTGAAGTTCTGAGCAGCTCCAATTATTCCCATCATTCCGCTGAGAATGCCGAAAATGAAAACAAAATCAGTTGAAGCCTCTTTGACTCTTCCTTTTGTAAATGCGGCAAGCGGGATTGCAATCAATTGAATACTGCACAGGAAAAGCGGCAGATTTGTTCTAAGTTCGGCAATGCCATTTCCTCTGACGCAGAAAACAACCAACTTGAATATTTCGATTGCATCAATCAGTATTGCTGCTGCTATTATTACTTTGTTTTTTGTTTTATCGTCTTTGTTTCTATATCTCAGTCCTAAAAATACAGCAAGGAATATCATCAATCCCATCAAAACAAAAACGAATGTTAAATGCTGCCAGCTGTAGGCTCCTTCAGGGATTCTTGTATATCCCCCGATTCCTAGAAATTCTTTCATAACTCCTCAGTGGAATAATCCACAAATACATAATGTTTGACGCGAGAGCGCGTCGTGCCCGATAAGTATACTACTATTTTTTGTATATTTCAATCACAGTGTTTACTGGAGTCTTTTCGGATGGTATAATTTCATTGTATTTTTACAGGGGGATTTTATCATGAAAAATTTGCATTTGGTTTGTAACGCACACATTGACGTAGTATGGCTGTGGAACATTGAGGAAGGTGTCGCCGAGACTCTTTCAACTTACCGTGTTGCCGCAGATTTCTGTGACAATTATGACGGATTTGTTTTTTGTCACAACGAGGCCATTCTGTATCAGTGGGTAGAAGAATATGACCCTGTTCTCTTTGCCAGAATTCAGAAACTCGTCAAAGAGAAAAAGTGGCACATTATGGGAGGATGGTATCTCCAGCCGGATGCAAACCTTCCGTCAGGAGAAAGCTTTGTTCGTCAGATTCTCGAAGGAAGATATTACTTCAAAGAAAAATTCGGCGTAGTTTCGACTGATGCAATGAACTTTGACTCCTTCGGACACTCAAGAGGTCTTGTCCAGATTCTAACAAAATCCGGATTCAAGTCATATACTTTCTGCAGACCTGAACCAGACATGCTGGAACTCCCTGCTGAAGACTTTTACTGGGTTGGACCCGACGGTTCAAAAATCCTCTGCCACAGAGCATATAACTCATACGAATCACACAGAGGTGAAGCTGATCAGAAAATCAAAGGCTGGATGGATAAAAATCCAAATGCCAAGGTTGGAATTGTACTATGGGGAATCGGAAACCACGGCGGCGGCCCGTCAAGAGTTGACTATCAGAAAATCAAAGAGTTAAATGAGACCAATAACCAGTACAACATAATTCATTCGGACCCGGAATCATACTTTGCAGAGTTACTTGAAAAAGAGACAAATATTCCGGAATACAGAGGAATTCTCAATCCGAGATACACCGGTTGTTATACAACACAGAGCAGAATCAAAATGCTCCACAGACAACTCGAAAATGATTTGTTTAAAACCGAGAAAATGTCAGCCCATGCAAGTTTTGCAGGATTAATGAAGTACCCTGCAGACACGATGAAAACAGTCACAAAAGACCTCTTGCTTGATGAGTTCCATGACATTCTTCCGGGATCAGCAATTAAGCCTGTCGAAGAATATGCAACAGCAGTTGCAGGACACGGTCTTAAAGAATTAAAAGACACAAGAATTCATGCGTTCCTCTCACTCTGCTCTGACCAGAAAAAAGCAGAAGACGGAACAATTCCCGTATTCGTGTACAACCCGCATCCTTATCCGGTTACAGAAACAATCGAAGTCGAATACCAGCTTCCCGATCAGAACAAAAACAGAGACCTTTACGCAATGCCTGTTATCACTCACAATGGTGAGCACGTTGTATCTCAGAGAGAACACGAAGTGTCAAACTTCAATGTGGACTGGCGTGTAAAGAGTGTTTTCAAAGCTACTCTTCCCGCTTCTTCTATGCAGCGTTATGATGTAACAATTAAACTCATCCCGTCTCCGGCAGAAAGAAAACCGGAACAAAAAGAGGAATTTGTTTTTGACAACGGAAAAATCAAGGCAACCATAAGCTATAAAACAGGCCTTCTCACAAGTTTTGTGGTTGACGGAAAAGAATATATTTCAAGATCAGCCCTTACTCCTCTTGTTGTTCATGATGATGAAAACTCATGGGCGTTCAAAGAGAGAGCCTTTAGAGATATTGTCGGACAGTTTGAAATAATGTCAGCTAAAGAAGCAGCTGATTTCTGCGGAATTCAGCAGGCAGAAGAACTGGCACCCGTAAGAATCATTGAAGATGGCGACGTCAGAACAATCATAGAAGCAATTTTCAAGTACAACAGAAGCGTTATTGTAAGAAGATACTATCTTGACAAGTTCAGTTCCGAAATCAAGATTCAGGAAAAGGTATTCTGGAACGAAAAGATGAAGATGCTGAAGCTCTCAGTTCCAACCACCATAGATGGAGAATATCTTGGACAAACCGCTTATTCAACTGAATCTCTGCTCACAAACGGAGAGGAAATGGTTTCTCAGAAGTGGGTTATGGCAGCTGACAGAACAAATGCATTTGCCGTAATCAATAATGGAACATATGGTTCGGATTTTCTTGATGGGGAAATAAGAATCACAATGCTCAGAGCACCAGGTTATTCAGCAGGAAAGAGCGACTTCTCTATCAGAAAGCCATACATAATGGAACAGGATAGATACTCCGATTTGATTGACCAGGGTGAACACACATTTGAGTTCATTCTCAAAGCGGGTGACAGAGAGTTTATCGAAGACAACATTGAAAGAAGTTCTGCCGTATTTGCCGAAGCACCTTGTGCGATGTCATTCTTCCCGATTGGCTGTGAGAAAGATAAAGAAAACACAATTAAGCCCTTTGCTATTCTTCATGGTGAGTCAGTCACGATGCCAGTATTCAAGAAGGCAGAAAGAGGCGAGTTCTTCATAATCCGTCTGTTCAACTCTACATTCAAAAACAAAGAGATTACACTTGAACTGCCAACTATCGGAATTACCGGAACTTATGTTCTCGGACCATGCGAAGTAAAGACACTAAAACTCGATCCCGCATCAAAGACAGTAAAAGAAACCAATCTCGTTGAGGACTGATCCGTGATTAACATAACAAATGGCAGACTGTCTGCGACTATCAATGAATTCGGCGCAGAACTAAATTCTCTGAAAAATTTGGAGAAAGGCAAGGAATATATTTGGCAGGGCGACCCAGCCTACTGGGAAGGACATGCACCCATACTCTTTCCCGCAGTTGGACGAGTATTTGAAGACAAATATTCGTATAATGGCAAAGAGTACATGATGCCAAAGCATGGATTTGCAAGCACAAAATCTTTCAAGAGTAAAAGACTTGATGATTCTTCTGTTGAATTGACTTTGATTCAGGATGAAGAAACTAAATCGATGTATCCTTTCATTTATTCTTTTTCAATTCTGTTTTCAATCTCGGACGATTCACTGAACGTGAGATTCAACGTCGAAAACAAAGGTGATAGTCCAATGTTCACTTCAGTTGGCTTCCACCCTGCGTTTAATGTTGAGATGGGAACTGAAGTCGAGTTCAACAAAGATGAGAAAAGCGTTATCTTCTACAGAGGTGAAACACCTGTGACTGACAAGAATTATTCCTTCAAAGAAAACAGAATTCTGGAAATAGACAACCACACTTTCGACGAAGACAAAACAATAGCAGTTGAAAATCCGAAGTCAACACAGGTTTTACTCAAAGATAAAACCGGAAGAGTTTTTTTGAAGCACGAATTCGGCAAGAACACAGTTGTTTGGATTTGGTCTATATCCGGAGCCCCATATGTTTGCATTGAGCCATGGTCTGGTTCTATGGAAAGATTCTCAATAAGAGAACTTGAAAAGAAAAAAGGAATAATAAAAATCGACCCAGGAAAAGCATTTGTTTCAGAATCGATTATTTCAGTCCATTAATTTGAAAGGCAAAGAGCCATTTCGGTTCTTTGCCTTTATTGTTATTTGTTCTCTTCGAGGTATTCGTCTATTGCATCCTTAAGCTGTTTTAAAACTGAGTTTGTCGAAGTTGCAGTGACCTGGGCACCTGCGGCATCGTAATGCCCTCCGCCACCCATCTTTTCGAGAATGAGCTGTACATTGATATTACCCTGAGATCTTGCACTTATAAACACAGTATCATTTGTTTTACAGAGTGCAAACGAAGCTTGTACTCCGTTGACTGTCAAAAGCCTGTCTGCTGCTTTGGCAGCACTTATTCTTGCAAGAGGCGAGTTATCTTCGTTGTCGTTGAGAGCAATTGCAGTAACTGACTTGTAAATAACAACGCTGTTTTCGTATTTAGCCTCTCTGATCAAATCCTTAATGTCAGTCTTGAACATCTCGTTAACTTCACCAGGATCCGCTCCCTGGCTTCTCAGATACAATGCAGAGTTAAATGTTCTTATACCAGTATTGTGTGAGAAACGTTTCGTATCAAGGACAATACCCGAAAGGATGATATCTGCTTCGACCTTGGGAAGTGCGTTCGGGGGCAACAACTGCTGCAAAAACTCAGAGAGAAGTTCAGTTGCGGATGAAGCAGTCGGTTCTATGTACTGAATATTGGGTTTGAAATCGTATTCAGCAACTTTTCTGTGGTGGTCGATTATTACGATGTTGCTGGAATTTGCTACGACATCCGGTGCTTCACAGATAGGAATGTTGTTAACGTCAACCACAACTGTCAAAGTATCACTTTTCAGAAGATCCTGTGCTTCAACAGCATCAACGAACAAATTGTCATATTCAGAATCTGTGAGTTTTGCAAACGCGGGCGCAAGGTTTTCATCATTTACATCGGATATAATATTAACTTTTACACCAAGATATTTAGCAATTCTTGAAACTGCCAGACAAGAGCCAAGTGCATCGTAATCGGCGTTTTTGTGTCCCATTACGAGAACATTTGAACTCTTTTTAATCATCTGAGCAAATTCTGTTGCAATTACTCTTGATCTAACCGTGCTTCCCTTTGGAGCCGTCTTTGCTCTTCCTCCAAAGTATGCCAGTTCTTCATTCTTCTTTACTACGGCCTGATCTCCGCCTCTCTGAAGAGCGAGTTCGAGAGCTGATTGAGCAAATGATTCTTTTTCAAAAAGTGTTCCTTCATTTGCACCGACACCAACTGAGATTGTTAGAGGAATGCTGTCTGAGTCCTTTGAAGCCGATTTGACATCATCAAGAAAAGCAAACTTATTGTTTATCAGGATGCCAAGATTCTCCCTGTCAAACACACAAATATATCTGTATTTGCCGTTTTCTTTGATAACTCCGTGAAGTTCATCTTCAAAAACTCTTCTAAGTATGCTGTTTATTTCAACAGTTGCCGTGCTATCCACTGTTTGTTCGAGTTTTTGAATCTCTTCAACGTTATCTATCACAACATATGCGACAACAACATCCCTGTCAACAAGTTCTTTGTTCAGTTCAACAATATCGGTTATCTCTCTGAAAACAACCATGAACAATTCTTCATCTTCTGTTCTCACTGAATAACCTTTTGCCTTAAATGTTTTTCCGAGATGATATTCCGCATGTGTTGCGTCTGTGAAGTGAACTACTACACCATCTTCATTTTTGGGTTCTTCATCAGTTGATGTCTCTCCGATAATTATCTTATCCAGAGTTGCATCACAGAAAGTATCGAGGAATTGTCCGTATGCCGGTGTCAATCCCTTTCTGAGTCTTGACATAACTTCATTATGCCATATAACCTTTCCGTCTTCCGAACAGATTATGACAGGCATGTAAAGCTGTCTGACACATTCTAGAGTCAGATTTTCAAAAGCTGAGTTTCTCTGTTCTGCAACCCCTCTCATGGTTTTTCTGAAAGCCGTGTTTTTTATTAGGATAATCACAAGAACAATAAGATAAATGGCAACAGATGCCAAAATCGCGTAGAGCGGGTAAAACTTGAAATAGACAAATGCTAAATCAGCCACAAGTAGTACCGCTGACACGATTTCGACGATTAGTGCATCTATTTGATGACGCGTCATCTTCATCTGTTTTCTGTTAGTATCTTTCATTTGTTTTAAATTTCTGAAACCTGATTAAGGCTTCAAACTCCTTTAGTTTTGTTACTGAAAATCATCGTTTCCGTTGTTATCATCATTGTTAAAATCATCAAAGTGATCATCGTCATTGTTTTTCAATTCTTCCAGTTTTTTTGCTCTGTACTCACCATATATCTGCATTGCTCCGACAGTTGCCAAAGACAGCAGCAGGAAAAATGGTGCGAAAAACAAGAGGACGAAGAAAAATATAAATGGGAATCTTCTCTGTCTCGTCTGTTCCGGTCTTTTTCTGAACATTCTCTGAAATGCAACGAATATCATGTTTGGCATTAGGATGATTACAAAATTCATCATCACAATGTATGGAACATCAACTGCAACACCGAATATCTCCAACATGTAAAAGACTGCAAACGATGCTTCGGCAATAAAGTATACAATTGCCGATATGTGTGACATGTCAATCATCCATCCGCCCAGCGGAACTATAATCTCATATCCGGTTCTCTTAGCCGTAAATATGTAAATGCCTGTTGTGCAGTGGCCCATGAATTCCAGTATTGCCACAAATACGACAGCGAATGTTGCCTTTATTGAGAAAATAAGAGATTCTGCAAGTTCCTGTCCATACTGGTCTGCATCGATTGACGTAGCATAAATACTGTTCTTGATGAAGTTTGTTGCTACATCTTTTATTGTTGTTTGAACCTGATTCGATATGTTACTAAAAAACTCTTTGAACGATTCAATCGTCAATTCGTACCCCAATCCGGTATAAACAATCAATCCGGCAATTAAGAAGAATGCCCCGTAAATAACTGCAATCACAATATTTGTCGTTAATCTGCCGAAGTTATGTTCTGCGGCAACGGCCAAAAATGCAGCTGCTACTATAAATGACCCTGCCATAACAACTGGGTAGGCACCTGCTTTAGCGAATATCTGAATGACTGCCATGCAGATAATCGCAACAGGCCCAACTATTATGCTCAGTGCGTACTGTCTGGTTATTATCAATTTCGAGTATTCCGATACTGCTATCATCAAAGGAATGATTCCCGCAATAATCCAAACAGTCGAAAATAGATATGATGCCAAAAGCGAGCACAAAAATGCTGTTATTGCCGAGAGTATCGGGGCAAGATTAGTGCCGCTCTTCTTTTCTGTATTTTCATCCATTAGTCGTTTTCCTGTTCTGCCTTTATGTGCTCTTCCAATCTCTTGTTGAACTCATCAATTGTATTGTAACCATTGGCTTTTTGTCTGCTCTCCATGGCTGCAATTTCCAGAATAATTGCCAAGTTTCTACCCGGTCTGATAGGAATAGTTATTGTAGGAACTTCGATTCCCAGAATGTCCGTTCTCTCATCTTCATCTCCGAGTCTGTCATATGATCTCTCCTTGTCCCATGGTTCAAGTTTTATGACAAGGTCGATTTTTTCAGTATCTTCTACCGCACCAACACCGAACAATCTCTGGATATCCACTATTCCGATACCTCTTAGTTCAATATAGTGCTTTATGATGTCCGGAGCAGATCCAACAAGAGTCTTTTCAGAAACTCTCTTGATTTCAACTGCGTCATCGGCTATAAGTCTGTGACCTCTTTTGACAAGTTCAATTGCAGTTTCGCTCTTGCCTATTCCGGATTCGCCCATGATAAGTATTCCAACGCCATAAACGTCAACAAGCACACCGTGTCTTGTAATTCTCGGAGCAAGCTTAACGTTTAGGTTTGCAATCAAACCGGCTTGGAATCTTGCAGTGTGTTCCTGGGTCCTCAAAATAGGAGTAGCATATTCTTTTGCTGCTCTTAAGAGCTCTTCAAATGCGGGTAATCCTCTTGTAATGATTACAGCGGGTATTCCCTGAGCGCAAAGTGCATTGAACTTTTCCTGTCTTTCAGCAGAAGTACAGGAATTGAGATAAGCAAATTCTGCGTTTCCGAGAAGTTGAATTCTGTTTGCATCAAAACAATCATAAAACCCATTTAGGGCAAGACCCGGTCTGTTAACATCAGAACTCTTCACGTGATAATCGCGAACATTTTCGGGCCCCCATACTACTTCGAGCTTCTGTTCGTCAATAATTACGCCTAGTTTTTCTTCATATCCGACAACGGAACTTCCCATAAAGTCTGCCATTTTCTGCTCCTAATACATACTTATTCACGGTAATTATATCCAAGTATAAAATATTTTTCAAGTATTGATGCTTTTCCGCGCGGCTTCAAGGCATATAAAACAGGGCACCAATTCGGTGCCCTTGCGATTAACCAACTATTCTTTCGTACATTCCGGCAATTTGCTCTTCACTGAATTGAATTGGGTTGTTTTTTAACCTTACTGGATTAACTGATGTGGTCAGTTCTTTGATTTCATCTTCCCTGTTTCCGAAAGATGTTGGATTATTCATTCCGAATCTGGTCATCATTGATCTGAATCCGGATATTGCCTTGCTTGGAGATTCATATCCAAGCTCAAGAGATATTTCAGTGAAAATCTTCATCAGTTCCTCAGATGGGTTACACTTAAGCATTGTTTCCCAGACCTCCGGGAGACAAACAGCGACAGCATGACCATGAGGGAGTTTATACAGCGACGTGATCTTATAGCTCATAGCGTGAGCTGCAGTAGTTTGAGTAAGATTTATTGCCTGACCGGAGAAATTTGCACCCTCCATTACTTTTTCAGCTGCTTTCTCGTCGTTTTCCCCAATATATTTATCCATATTGGCAACAATAAGTTCAATTGCTTTTCGGGAAAGTTTTCTTGTCTCCGAATTTGCATTTATTGACCAGTATGATTCAATTCCCTGACACAGTGCATCGAGCATTGTACATTTTTTCTGGTACACCGGTAAAGTCTTCAGAACCTTAGGCTCGAATACAACATAATTCGGAATCACGGATTCATTGCCAAGGGATTCTTTTTTACCGTCTCTATATACGACAATGTGCCTCGTGGATTCACTTCCGGTACCTGCCGTAGTTGGTATTGCAACGAGAGGAACAACTGATCCGGAATCCAGTTTAATACACTTGGCCACATCCAGCGAGCTTCCGCCGCCGACCGCAATTATGCAGTCGCATTTTTCGTCAATAAACAGCGCTATGCCTTTATCCGCATCGTCGTGGAGCGGATTTGAAGAAAACTGGTTGAATACCACATGATCGATTGTGATTGACTCGATACAGTCTTTGATGTTCAGATATGGAAACGAAGAATCACATACCAGCAAAAACTTTTTTACATTTAGTTTTTTCAACAGTGGTTCTAATTGTTCGATACCTTTGGTAAATACTTGACTCATCTCAAAACCTCATTTGTTGTATATAACTGGAATCTGAATATTGTTGACTTTCAGGGCTTCTTCAAAAACTTTGAAGAAGTTCTCAATGTCAGGAACATCTATTGCGCCAAGAGCACACAATCTGAACATACCCTTCTTTTCCACTTTTCCGGGATAAATTGTAAATCCTCTTTCATAACAATAGTCGTGAACTTTGAAAAAGTCCCAGTTCGGATCATCCGGGTAGAGTGCAGCAACGACCAGACCGGATTGTATTTCTCTCGGAATAAAATCTTTAAATCCAAGTTTGTCGAGTCCTGCATGTAAAGCATTGAAAACTCGTGTGTGTCTTGCCCACTTTGCTTCTTCGCCCTCTGCGTAATACTCTTTGAGAGCCTGAATTGTTGCATAGACTGTCTGAACAGGAGGTGTGAAGTTCATCTCTCCGGTCTTTTCAAAATAATCATACTGACGGAAGAGGTTGCAGTAATAACTGCGCTTCGGATAGTCTCTGCTCTTCTCTATTTCACTTATGTTTCCGACAATGAAAGAGAGTCCCGTCATGGCCATCAGTCCCTTTTGAGCACTTGCCATGCAGAAATCTATATTGTACTCATCAATATCAATCGGAATCATAGCAAATGATGATGTGGTATCGACTGAGAAAATTGCACCATACTGATGAGCCAGTGCACCTATTTCCTTAATCGGGTTAAGCAGTCCGGTTCCAGTTTCGTTGTGTGTTGTATGAACAAGATATATATCCGGATTGTTTTTCAGAGTCTCTTCAACAGCTTCCAAATCAGGCTGTTCGTTGACGGGAAATTTTAAGTCAATATGAGGCAATCCGTAATACTCGCAGATCTGAACTGCTCTTGTCGAATAAGCACCATTGTTTACAACCAATACCTTTTTTCCTTCAGGGAGAAGCGAGTTCAGACATACGTCAATATTGATTGTTCCTGATCCGCAGAAAAGAACTGTTGTATATTTGTTCAAGTCGCCATGGACAATCTTTGTAATATCTGTTCTCAATCCCTTCATCAGTCCCGCAAATTCTTTTTCTCGCGGACATATATCCGGCACTATCTGAGCCATCTTGACTGTATCTGTTGTTGTTGACGGACCGGGGTTAAGCAATACGTTTCTTTTAATGTTCATTTTTCTTCTCCTAACATCTCTTGCTGATTTGAAATTTGTTGTGACTGCAGCTGCTTTTGATGTTTGTGATTCTGAATGAAAGAATCAACAACAAATAATACAACTGCCACCCATACGAATATATATGTTATGAGGTCTGTTGTTTCTATTATCTCGTTGTAGATGAAAACTGCAACTATCATCTGAAGTGTCGGGTTGACATAGCCAATCATACCCGAAAGTGAATAGTGAATACCCTTTATACCCTTTGCAAGGAATAAAAGCGGAATCAAGGTGATGAGACCTGCACACGGAAGCAGAATAAACTGTATTCCCTCCAGATTTGCGAAAGCTCCCTTTCCGGTCACTTCGTCATATATCATGTAACCCAATGTGAATGGCAAAACCGTCAGCGTTTCCAAAAACACAAGTACTGCCGGACTGACGTTGACAAGTTTCATGACTGAACTGTAAATGATATATGCGATTGCAATTAAAATGGCCAGTATCGGAAAATCTCCTCCGGCTATAACTGCAACCAATACACCGATTGCAGCTATACCGACAGATATCCATTGTGCTATGGTAGGCTTTTCCTTGAAGAAAAACAAGCCTGTCACAACAAAGAATATCGGGCCAATAAAGTATGCAAGACTTGCATCTTTTATTCTGTCAGTCGACACTGACAATATGTAAAGCGCCCAGTTGGCGGCTGTCGCAACTCCGCCAAGTGCAATTATGAATATGTCGCGTTTTGATTTTAGCAGTTTCTTCACTTCATCGAATTTTCTCGTAGCCAGTACAATCAGAAAACTCCACACGCATGAGAAGACAACTCTTGTACAACACGTGTACCACGGATCCAGAATTCTTGTTGTCAGCTGTTTCCAGAAGATTGGAGCACAGCCCCATATCGAACTGCACAGAAATACAAGAATTACGGATACCAGAAAACCTGTTTGTTTTTCTGGCTCAGATTGATTCTGCGATGTCATAAATCAGTTTTTCACTCTTTTCCCATCCAAGGCATGGGTCAGTAATTGATTTTCCGTACACACCTTCGCCTATCTTCTGACATCCGTCTTCAATATAGCTCTCTATCATGAATCCTTTAACGAGTTTTCTTATGTCGGATGACAATTGGCAGCTGTGTAGTACTTCCTTTGTTATTCTTATCTGTTCCTCATATTTTTTACCTGAGTTTGAGTGATTGGTATCTACAATCACGGCAGGGTTTGACAATTCTCTCTTCGAGTACATCTCATTCAGAAGAATCAAATCTTCGTAGTGATAGTTTGGATGAGATTCACCATGCTTGTTGACATATCCTCTCAATATGCAGTGTGCATAAGGATTGCCGTGAGACCTTACTTCCCATCCTCTGTAGATAAATTCCTGAGGACTCTGAGCAGCAACAATTGAGTTGAGCATTACAGACAAGTCACCGCTCGTCGGATTTTTCATTCCGACTGGAATATCCAATCCGCTTGATGTCAGTCTGTGGTGCTGATCTTCTACTGACCTGGCACCAACCGCAACATATGAGAGTAGGTCTGACAAATATCTGTGGTTTTCAGGATAAAGCATTTCGTCAGCGCAAGAGAGACCTGTTTCGGTCAACGCCTGCATATGGAGTTGTCTCATTGCAATGAGACCTTTCAAAGCATTTGGTTTTCCCGAAGGATCAGGCTGATGAAGGAGACCTTTGTATCCTGTTCCTGTCGTTCTGGGCTTTCCAGTATATATTCTCGGAATAATGACAAGTTTGTCTTTGACCTGTTCATTGACCCTTGCGAGTCTGTGTATATAGTCGAGAACCGGTTCAACTGAATCTGCGGAACAAGGACCGATAACAAGAATCATCTTGTTGCTCTTTCCCTCGAGAATGCTTTTAATCTCGGCATCTCTCTCTTCTTTGACCTTTAAAAATTCTTCCGGGAGAGGATACTGCTCCTTAATTTCTTTCGGAATCGGCAGTTTCCTGATAAACTCCATGTTCATAAAAATGTCTTCCTTTACTTGTTTTTTTGAAATTTAGCGTCGAATGCAAGCTTGTTTTCAGTGGATTTTTTCATCATCTCACGCATGCCGTCTTTGTCTGACGCATCAATGAGATCTCGCATTTTGCTCATTTGCGTTTCAAACTTATCTATTTCTTTAAGAAGAGCCTCTCTGTTGAGTGCAAACAGTTCGCTCCACATCTCGTCGTTAATGTTTGCAATACGTGTAAGATCTTTGAACGAGTCACCTGAATAATTGTACAATGAATCATCATTGCTTGCAGTCATTAGGGATACTGCAATAACGTGAGTGAGCTGAGAAAGGAACGCTATCATATAATCGTGCTTTTCGGGAGTCAGCCTTGATATCTTTTCAAATCCAAGTACTTTTCCAAGGTCTTCACAAAGCTCTATGGCGTCTTCTGTGTTCTTTTCGGTAGGAGTGATTATATAGTTTGCCTTTTTGAAAACATTTTTGTCTGCAAACTGAATACCTTTGCTCTCACGTCCCGCCATTGGATGGGCAGGTATGAACTCGACATCATCCCTCAGTTTTTCCTGAATCTTATATACAATGCATGTTTTTACACCGGTAACATCCGTAATGACAGCACCGCTTTTCAGCATCCACTGATAGCTGTCAATCCACTCTTCAAACACATGTGGATAAAGAGCAAATACAACGAGATCAGCCTGTTCAACAAATTCTTTTTCCGGTTTATTTATCCCTTTAAAAATGATTCCCTTTTCCTTTGCTATGTCAAGGGTTTCCTTGCTTCGCGTTATAGCATATACACAATAGCCCTGTTCCGTAAGTGCATCAGCATAAGCAGCTCCGATTACACCCAGACCGACTATAAGTATTTTCTTGTCTTTTGTGAGTTTCAAAAGTTCTGCACTCCTATTCCGAGTTTTTCCATTTCTTCGAAAAATCCAGGAAAACTCTTATCTACCGCCTGAGATCCTTCAATTTCCCCTCCGGTCACAGTCATAAGTGTTGCCGTTGCCATTGCTATCCTGTGATCGTTGTGTGAATCTATTGCCTTTTTCGGTGTTTTCAACTGGGATTTGTTAACAGTTATTGTATCATCCCGAACATCGCACGTTATGCCAAACTTTTCCAATTCCTGTTTCATCACTTCTCCCCTGTTACTCTCTTTAACTTTGAGACGAGAGGTCCCAGTCAGTTTAACCCCATTAAGGGCTCCGCCGAGTGCCATGAGAACCGGAGCAAGATCCGGACAGTCTGAAATATCAAGTTCACAATACCCTTCATTCATTTTTTTGAAGAAGTCGAATGCAACTCTATCTCCTTGAATGCTGTCTTCCCTAAGGCCAGTAATTGTGATTTCAGAACCGAGGTAATTCATTGCTTCAAAGAAAGCTGCATTTGAGTAGTCTCCTTCAATTCTGCACTGTCTCTGCTGGTACTTTTGGTTTCCACTTACTGCAATACTGCTTTCCGAAGTCCAGTTCGCATTGATGCCAAAATCTTTCAAAGCACTTATTGTCATGTCGATATATGACCTGCTGTTAACTCTGCCGTCAAAAACTATTTCACTGTCTTCTTTGAGAAGAGGCAGAGAGAAGAGCAACCCGCTTGCAAACTGTGAACTAACTTCACTTGATATCACATATTTCCCAGGTTTGAGTTTGCCGCAAACATGCAGTTCTTGTCCGCTTTTTTCAAAAACAATTCCGTTTTCTCTGCATATCTTCTCGTATACATCAAGAGGACGCGCAAAAAGTCTTTCGCTTCCCTTGAATGTCGCTTCGATTCCAAGCGCCAGACAAATCGGAATGAAAAATCTGAGAGTACTACCGCTCTCCCTGCACTGGAGTGTGCATTGGGTGTTGAAATTTCCCCTGTTGTCTATACTTGCTTTTCGTCTTCTTACTGACACATCCACCCCAATAGATTTAAGGCAGTCGATTGTGGCAAGAATGTCATTGGAATGCGAAACATTTTCAATTGTGCCTTTCCCGTCAGCCAGTGCAGAACAGATAAGATATCTGTGAGCCATACTCTTTGATGGCGGTGCTATGAATTCACCCTTTGCTTTTCCAGCAAATATTTTGGTCAGCATTTAATCTCTCCGTCGTATTTTACCAATTCATCTATTGCTTCTAAATAACCATCTGTTCCGTGACCTTTTATTGTTTTGAAACAGTAAAGGCCGACATAACTGAATCGTCTGAATTCTTCTCTTGCATCCACGTTGGAAATATGTACTTCAACTGCGGGAATGCAAACTGATTTCAATGCATCCAGAATCGCTATACTGGTATGAGTATATGCTCCCGGATTGATGACTATTCCGTCAACACCGGGAAATGCGGCCTGAATCTTATCTACCAAATCTCCTTCGTGATTTGACTGATAAATCTCAACTTCAACGCCAATTTTCTCGCAATATTTTTTTATTCTTTCCGTCAGAGTGCTATAAGTTTCTATTCCGTATATGTCGGGCTCTCTCACTCCGAGCATATTGATGTTCGGCCCATTAATTACCAGT
>JAILLB010000118.1 GCA_024693345.1 Clostridiales bacterium | reverse complement strand
TTGTTGACTACCCTAAGTCTTGAGACAAAGGCTACGTTGGTTTAATCATCACACCTGCGGACGTTTGTCCTAATCTGCAGCACTGTGGTTCGTCGTTAAAAGTCCTGATGGGTAGGGACGGTGCGTCGAACGAGTAAGTTTCACCAACATTGGGGAAGGGCACATTACGGTCTGGCGTGTACCGGCTTATAGCATTAAAACACGCCACTGTATTAAAAAGGAGGCAAGGCTCTCCTCCCACGACTGAAGTCACGGGTGTCCGAGCCTAAGTGTCATGAAAATGAGCAAAAGAATGATTGCTGTTCTTCTGACTATGGTGATGGCTGTTTCGGTTGTCCTGTTTGCGGTTTCATGCAACACGAGTACGGATAATGAAACAACGAAAAAAGATGAAACAGTTGAAACAACCACAACTGCTTCATCTACAGAAACCACCGCCAAAGAAACAGTACTGACCACAGAAGAACAGACTACAGAAGAAGTCTCAACAGAACTGACCGGAAGAGAGAAAATGCCCGGACATGAAGATGTTGACTTCGGCGGCCTGACCTTCCTTATTGCATCGAACGACAACGGTGCCGGTGATGATGACTGGGACGATGCAAGTGAATGGTGGGTTGAATCAATCACAAACAACGCTGTAAATGATGCGGTATTTGACAGAAACGAAGTAATGCACTCTCTCTACAACTGCACTATTGAAGTAGATGCGGGCGGCTGGGCAAACGGTTTTTCTGCTGATGTAGCTTCCGGGGGGGGCAAATATATCGGAGGAACAATGCTCGTCAACAGAAAGAATCATGCAAGCAGTAACTTCTACAACCTGCTGAAGCTTGATTTCAATTTCGATGAGGAGTGGTGGAACCACGATTATATCGACTGCTTCAGTTACAACGGAAAACTGTTCACCATGGCAGGTGACTGGTCATGGCATATGATGAATGCAACATGGATCATCTACTTCAATAAAGATGTATATGAATCCAAGTTTGCAGGAACAGATATTTATCAGCTGGTAAGAGAGAAGAAGTGGACATGGGATGTCATGCTCAACATGATGGACCAGATTAAAAATGACGTCAACGGTGACTCTGCATACACTTTCTCTGACGGAGCAGATGCAGATATAGTAGGCATGGTTACATCTGAACAGACAATTCAGGGCTGGTACTATTCTGCCGGACTGAATACAACATCAAAGAGCAGCTCAGACTACAAGACAAGCAATTATGTCGTATCAATGGTTGATGACAGAAATACTGACGTTGTCAACAAGATGATAACTCTGGTCAACAGCGAGGCATATATTCAGACCGGTTACTCAAACGTTCCCGTAGCTTTGAAGAACAAGACAACACTGTTCGGCGGAGAAGTTCTCGATGTTTTGAGAAGAATGTCAACTTCAGAAGACTTGAGAGTCGGAGTTCTTCCGATGCCTCTTTATGAAGAAGGACAGAGCAGATATTACTGCTATTCTCAGCCTCGCGGCATTTCAATTCTTGTCGTTCCTACATCATATAAGAACCTTGATGTTATTTCACAGTTCTACACATTGTTTGCATACCATTCAACCAAACTCGTATATCCTGCTTATCTCAATACTTACAAGTATTCATACACATCCGATGAAGAATCTGCTGAAATTGTCGATCTGATTCTTAATTCAGTATCATTCGACTTCTCAAACATCACAGAACTTCAGGGATGCAGAGATTTCCTCGGATACATCGCGACAATAATGTCGACAAAGAAAAATCAGGTTGTTGCAGCTGCAAACAGATATTCATCAACACTTGAAGGAAGCCTTAAGGACTATACGGACAAGGTAGATGCAATAGACGACAGCTATTAATACAAACTGGCAAGAATGCAAAAAAACTGGAGCCTCGACGGGCTCCAGTTTTTGTTTGGAAAAAATCAATAATTGTCATCAATACCTGCAATCTTGGATCTGTATTCATCTATTTTCGCATTGGTATCTTTTGTGTATTTGGTTGCTGCCTGTGTGAACTGATTGGGCTTATTAGACTGAATCATTGTTGTGACATAACCATTGAATCCAACTGAGAAGTTTGCAAGATAACCGGGATCATAACAAACCGAATTCAGAATGATGTCCACCATTTCGCCCGATTCTTCGTCATGTGCATATATGTATTTATATGTATTAAGGAATGCGGGGTACACCAGTTTATATGAGTGATAAGCAAACAGGGTCAGGAATTCAGCTGCAACGGATATGTCCTTATATGAAGTCGGAATGCTTATGAATGTTGCGTGGTTGTCAGGCATGTGGTGATATCCGTCCTGTCCCGCTTTTGCCATAGGCATCGGGAGCACTCCAAGTCTCAATCCTTCTGCATCTTTGACGTCAATAAGCTGTCCCAGTACGTTTGATACAAACAGAGTAGTACCGTTGGCCATGCCTGCATCGCAGTTGGAATAACCCGTTTCAAGATATCCGTCATTCTGAGTGAGCGTTATAGCTGCCTGAATTGTATCCTGGCCTTTCGGGTCGTTCAGTGAAGAAATGAAATAGCCGCTGTAATCGTCACTCGATTTTGTCACATATCTGCATCCGCCTGCAAAGTACAAGCTTCTGTAGTTGTGTGCTGTAGACATATATCCTAGGATATCTGCGTCAGCTCCTTCTGAAAATGTATATTCTGAATCTCCGTTTGCGTCATATTTCACTTTGTCAATGAAATCTATCATGGTATCAAACGTCCACTGTTTATCTCTGACCATCTGGTAGATATCTATTCCTTCAAATTTCGAGTCATATACATTTTTGTTGTAGTAACAAATCCATACCGCTCTGTATGCGACAAGAGAGAAGGAACCGCACATTGAAAACAGTTTGCCGTCACAGCTCAGATCTCTGAAAAAGTCCTGATCCCACCATTCCTGGTTGAAATCTATGCCGAGTTTCAAAACATTGTAGTAAGAACTGCTGGCAATATCCAGAGCCTTGTAGCAGTGTGATGTCCCTATGTATCTTCCCGCACCTGATGCGATGTCCGCATCATACGCAGAACCGCCCGATGCGTCAACTTCTATCGTGCAGTTGTATAGTTCGTGCATGACGTTGTTTCTGTCAAATACTGCATCATTTATGGATTCATTCTTTATGGATTCAACCCAGAATGTGTAGTCGTCATGCCAGTTAACTGCCGGATCTGAAACGGTTGCATTGAAAAGGAACACAAGTCCTCCGAAATCAATGTCTTCATAACCTGGCATTTTCTCTCTTCCGGTCAGTTCAGTTGAAACTTCTTCCGTCGTCTGTTCTTCAGTTGTCTGTTCTGTTTCTGTGACTGTTGTGATGTCATCTGTTACGATTGCAGTTGTTTCTTCCTTTGTGGTTGTCTTTTCAGTATTACCATTGCAGGATGATGCAAACATCAAAACCGAAATCACAGCGGATAGTGCAATTAACAAAGATAATATCTTTTTCAAGGTATACCTCCTTATGTTGGTGGTGAAAACCAATCAATCTACTGAAAGAATCATCTGCAACACTCTTTTGGCGCATGCAGCAATTTCATTTCTTGAAATTCTTCCGTAGTCCAGTTCTTTCAATACTGCTTCAGGCTGGCCGTACGGCATCTTGATGTCGTTGCCTGCCTTGATTTCCCACATGTGTTCACATCTTGTATGCCAGTCTGTGGTTATTGCGCCCTTGTATCCCCATTCGCCTCTGAGAATGCCCATAATAAGTCCTGCATTTTCAGATGAGTGGATTCCGTTTACAAGGTTATATGAAGTCATTATAAGCTTCGGACTTGACTCTTTTACACAGATTTCAAAACCCTTGAGATATATTTCTCTCAGAGCTCTTTCGGATACTCTTGAGTCTGAACCTGTCCTGTTTGTTTCCTTGTTGTTCAAAGCAAAGTGTTTCGGTGTTGCGGCCATGTTTCTTGACTGTGTGCCTCTTACCATTGCCGCTGCCATTTTACCCGAGATGAGAGGGTCTTCGGAATAGTATTCGAAGTTTCTTCCGCACAGAGGTGTTCTGTGGGTGTTGAGTGCGGGTGCAAGCCAGATCTGAATATTGTTTTCAATCATTTCAAGCGCTACGGTTCTGCCTATTTCTTCAACCACATCGGTATTCCATGTGCAGGCAAGAAGTGTTGCTATCGGGAATGCCGTTGTTTTTACTCCGCAGTTTCCAAAGACTCTTACGCCCTGAGGTCCGTCTGCTGTCTGAACTTTCGGAATGAAGTATTCACCGACATCTCCCATTCCACCTGTCGGACTGACTCCGAATCTTCTCTGACCGCTGAGGAGCTGAACGAGCTGTTCATTGCTGAGCTGCTGAATGAATTCATCAAGTGTAACTCTTCCTTCAAATACATCAAGAAGCTCTTTAGCATCTTTCGGGGTCTTCGGAGGCACGTACGGACAGTCATACTTTTCGGGGTTGTCTTCACGGTATTTCGGAGCATTT
>JAILLB010000110.1 GCA_024693345.1 Clostridiales bacterium | reverse complement strand
AGCGTGAGGTGGGCGGTATGGCGAAGTTCTTGAAAGCTTATAAGCAATATCGGGGAATGATTGTCACCTGGGACACCGAGCGACAGATTACCGAGGACGGCATCACCATAGATGTGGTACCAGTATGGAAATGGTTATTACAATGACTGGCGAACCCAAGCGCATCGCCCTCAAGCGGAAACTGGTGGAGGATCGGTCGGGGTTGATTATGTGAGGTGAAAAAAAAGGGGCAGCCAACTCGTGGTCGCCACGCTTCACATTTTGTAGTATGAAAAACCTATAGTTCAGTTGTCGCCGATATCTGCTTTATCCCTCAGGGCAGGAGTGGGACAGGTGCCTGTCCCCTGTCACCTGTTGAGGGCCGCCTGCCGTCTGGACAGAAAGGGGGGTGACAATTTGTCCCAACCCTTTGGAGAGCTCCGGGTCGCGTTGCTTCATTTTTTTGATGTATCCTTTGGGATCTTTGCTTTCAGTCAAAACCTCGACCACATCCACCACGCAGAAGAACCACTTCTCCTGTTCATCGTCCCATACCGTGCGGACCTTCTTCTCCTCGAACAACTGTATCGTTTGTTTCTTGGTCATATCTGATTATTCTTATAACGTCATTATTCTTCGTTTATTCTTGAACCTTGAACCATAAATGCTCTCAACCTTCAATAGTATAGTATGAAATAATCGAAAATGTTACATTTTTCCCATACTTTTACGCCATTTTTCATACCATACTTTTCTTTTTTTTCAGTCAAATCTGATACCGTTGTCTGTTCATAGACCTTGCCAAGCCTTCCAATCCTGGATACATCGTTTCTGAAGTAATATTCATTTGCTCCAATGACATGAAAATATCCCACCGATATTCCTTTGGAATGACAATCTTAATCAAAGCAATGTCACTTGGTCTTGCCCAGTTATATGAGCAACTATTGTTTATCATCTCGCGAAAGGGTAAAAATACCGCTTCGTTGTTGTTAGCAATGGAGAAAATGTTGTCCTCAAAAGTCGAATTAGGGTCAGATTGTATGGCAAACAATCCTTGTTGACGGACAAGCCGTTTGTTAACCATACGTGGCTTTACTAAATAAATACCCTTGTTATATTCTTTATCTGAACCATTCGTGATATTTAACAAAACAGAGTTGGCCTCTTTGTAGATACAGAAGTCCATTTCATCCTTATCCTTGCACGTCTTCTCTAATTCTTCCTTATCCTGAAAGAAAATTTCTCGGCATATCAGTTGGTTAAGACCCCATATAGCGCTATCCTCGTCCTCCACCAAGGAATCCATTGACATAAATAATGCTACATATAATGAATAAGAAAAATCAACCAATCTCGTCGGAGCCCCATAGTGCTGCATGATAGAGAGCCACTCAATCACTTCATTTTCTGCGGGAATATTGGTTTTTTCATAACCAGGATATTTCCATTTAAACTCCTTTAAATTATCTTCCTCATAATCATTAACAGCATATACAAAATGTCTGGGATGAAAACGTTTTGCCATTCTCTCCAAAGATGAAGACATTGCCCAGTCGGCACAACCATGTCCCCTGAACACAAATGCCATCAAAAACCTATTATAAAGTTTGAAGATATCGTCCCAATTTTCTAGACGGGTTTCAACATACAATCGTTTCCCTCTACACTTTTCTTTGATTTCCTCTATGTTTATTTGTTTTGACATATAATGTTCCTTTCTGGTTCTGTTAACGAACTGTTGGGAGAGTTATCCGTATCCAATTGTCTTGTATTTTTGACTATAACAATTGGTATATTTTTTCGAAATTCAACTTCCCGGTAGCGTCTGTTCTAATATAGTCTTTGACTTTTTGCTTTAGCGATTCTTCTTTCAATAATTCTCTGATAACTTCATTCGGACAGAGAATAACCCATTGGGGCTCAATCCCATCGAGTTTGTTGTAATTAAGTGGATCTATCAGAAAACGATAAATATCGTGATTAGCGCCAAAAGAGTCTATCATTTCGTGCAAATCTTCGAAAATATTACTTTTTCTCAATTCAACCAGATACCAGAAAATACCTAAATAATCCCCATCCGACTCGGCACTTTTTGAGGTTTTATAGTTGTCAAGTAATTCCTTAAGTTTATTTTGTTCAGAAGGGACCGTTTGACTTAAATCTATAAGTTTGATATAGCCCAACAAGTTATTGCAGTTTTTAAACATATACTCTAAAAAATGTTTTTGTACATCTTCCTGCAATACTTTATACATGGCCATCCCCAATTCCCCATTGATTCTTGTCAAGTAATCAAAGTTTATCTGTTTTTCATAATGATAGTTGCTTTTTGCCAATTGAGATGATAGGGTTTGTATAAGATCCACTCGATAAGCATATCCAAGTTCTATGCAATCGTGCAAAAGAGTAATTGCAAATTCTCGTGAAGGGGGGTTCTTATATACACACCTTCTGATAACATCAATTTGTTCGGGATAACTTAAACATGATTTATGGCAATGTACTAATTCATATATTTTTTCAAGGGTGGTTTCTGGAATTGGGGCGGAACATTTACTAGCAAGTAATAACAAATTGCTGAATATGTAACTAATATAAGAAACAGAAAACGGAAACTTTTTTTGATGCCTTTCGCCAAACAATGAAGTATCAAACGATGATGAATGGAAGTTGTTGACAATTCTTGATAGATAGTCCACTGCATCATCTCTTAATTTTATGTCATCGATTTCATATTGCGAGAATATCTCTTTTAATTCTTTTGTTCCAATAAATGAAATTAATACGAAAATATCATCTTTGTCTAGTGCATCAATACGTGTTGACTCAAAGAAGCCGGCGACCTTAGTGTCTTTGGTGGCATGGCTATTAAGAATGCCAGAAATGGTAACGATAGCGTGAAGTCCAAAATAGGAATTGTTATACTCAATACAATTTCTTAGGCAAAAAGTAAAGACTCTCCAGAATTTTGTTTTTAAGGCATAAATATTACTATTTTGTGACGCCCCACCTCTTTCCGATTGTTTCCTCTGTTTATGTAGTTTTTCTGATAGAACCTCCGCTTCTTTGGCATTTTCACTGAATATTCTATTATAGTAAAGGTCTGCCATCGTTTTCTTTACAACATCAGGTATCGGTAGACGAACCAGCGTGGCCTCCAGATTAATACCATCCAGTTCTTCAACGATTGCATCGGAGTCAATATCTGCACGTTGCATCGTTTCCCATTGTACTTTGTATCTGATATTATAAAGGTTGTAGAGAGCGATAAAATACAGAACATACAACTCTTTCTGCCAAAAAGCATCTAGGAGTTTTTTGTATATTTTATAAGCATCATAAAAACGACCAATCCGACATAAAAGATAGGGCAAAATCAAATCTCGTTTATCATAGAATAAATCTGCATTACTATATTTCTTTATTTGATCTGTGATTGCATTAAAATCCAAGTCGTAAAAGTCGTCAACTGTCTTGTATTTTTCAATTTTGTCTTCGCTATGCTTAAGGTCATAATCAGATAGTATTTTTAATTCATCTATTTGACAGACATTTAGCATTATCGCTTGCCCTTTCAAGAAGTCTCGCTCTGACTTGGGATGAATTTTTACGAAATCTTTCCGTCCATTCTGTGTCTTTAGTTGTTCAATCAACGACTTGATGGCGGGAGATTCCATCTGAAGTCCGTGAGAGTAAAGATTCCAGTAACGGCGTTTAGAAGAAGGAATCAGGTACTTAATGCCATCACCCAAGGTTGTCAGTTCTGATTGAATGGAATAAAGAGAGTTGTACAACACTGAAACGATATCCTCAGATTTTTCAGTGTCAATTTGGTTTATTATCTGCAATTGTCTATATAGAAGGCTCCCTTTAGGATTCGCGAAACCATTAGCCTTATTTATGTCTATTTCAATACGGTATTTCGATTCGTATTCTTCCGAATTGGGAATATTAACCACATTGACACCCTTTTGCTCATAGTATAGTCTTGTCTCATAGTCTAGATTGCCATTGGATGTAAGTAGGTACACTCGCTGCATATTCTTGTCGAGGATGTTTTTCAAATCATTCAGTATGATTTTCAAGTTAAGGTCATCAAACGAAAACCCAACAAATAGAACAATATTGGTGGCAAATAGCGAAGAAACGAAAGCTTTAATCAAAGGGAAGTTTCTAGAATAATTGTAGTAATCCTCCTCTGACAAAACAATATTACCTATCTTAAAATCACCATGCATCTTCACTAATTTCTGAGGATAACGGTAATAAGGCAGGTCTTCGTCTTGAGAAACGACATCATACTGTTTGTACTCTGAACGTATTGCCTGCTCCAATAGGTCATCATAATTGGTTGTGATTATGTGAGCCGGATTCAACTGCAAGATTGCTTCATGTAGATTGTTGGATGCTACTCTCCCGTCTTTTAGTATTGTTTTGACTTTCTGAAGATAATCTTTATATCCTCTTGTGTCTTTATATATTTGTGCTATCTTCAAATCGTCAGTCACCGGCTTGAGATTATCTGGTAATTCTTTCTTGAGAGCACTGATCAATTCTCCCCATGTGGGCACTCCAGAATTAGCAGAAACACCTGCACCAACAAAAACAACAAGACGGCCCTGTTTTGAGGCTTCATGTAAATTTACCAGATATGAAAGCGTAGTATTATCCATTTGTATCTATTCTTCGTATTCTTCTTTTGTGATGTGGGTGTTGGGGTAGACTATTAGGACTTTCGTAGGTGAGGCCGTAGAGGTGATAGACTTGCTTATCAATTTCAATAGGATTCTATGGTTGTCAGGCAAAGCAATAAAAGAATCAAACTTTTCTGCCTCGTATTGGGTGGTGATTATTATTGGATCGTTCCCCATATTATTTGAAGTTGCCAAATCTAGTATTGTTTATTAGAGAGCAGGTAATACTTTGTCACGTAGCACTATATCACGATCATAAATAACGTCCAACAAATTATCTGTACCGGTAATACCATATTTCTCTCTGTATGCATTATAGGCTAAATAGATTGAATCAAAGTGTTCTTCAGTTGACAATATAATGTCTAGTCCGTCCTTAATTATCTTCTTTACAAAACAATCCACATAATAAGAAACTTTATAGTCTCCATCAATAAACAATATTGGTATCTTTACTGTTTTAATTTTTATACATACGGTGATGGGAACTCCATCAGGAGTGGTTAGCCTTATCCCGATGTCATGGTGTAACTTAATCTCTTTTCTGTCATCAAAGATGGTTTGCAATTTTCTGAGGACTTTCATTATTTTCAAAATTTCCTCTTTGTAAATAGGCGTTTCAATATCGTAATGAGATACTGCGTTGAGAATATTATCTTTGTATATTTTTAAATCCCTGAATTCGGAGAAGTCTAACGATTCTTTATCGCAATAACCATATAAGTTGATAATTTTATCGTTAAGAGTTATTTCTT
Organism: Clostridiales bacterium; assembly: GCA_024693345.1. GTDB lineage: Bacteria > Bacillota > Clostridia > Oscillospirales > CAG-272 > CAG-841. Next base: position 3,934 of record JAILLB010000110.1, on the reverse strand, counting down.
CTGTATTGCCAGTTGTTGGATTAACTCGTTTCTTTAAAGAATCCGGATAGAGTCTATCCAGCAACTCCTCACACCACTTCCTTAGTTTCTGTCCGCAAGCAGGATAGTCGTGTTTTGCATAGTATTCCCATATTTCTAAGGGTTTTTCTTTGTCTTCTATAAATAAAGGATGTGGTATGCATGGTTTAAAGCCATCGTTTTCGTCTATGTCATGCATATACAACCCGCCCATGACCCAATCGCCCTGGTCTTTGTTTATATTAATTCTTTTCTTGAATGTAGAATAGAATAGTTTATCGTGAGTAAATAGATAAATTCTATATTTATTGGCAACAACATCAAGCAGAAAATCGACAACCCTCATTCGATTGCTCATGTCAAGACTAATGAGCATGTCATCCAGTGCTAAAAAGCGACCGTCTGCGGGTTTGTCCAAATTGAGTAACGAGAATCTAATCGACAAAGCAATTGCAGTTAGCCTGGCTTCATTAAAGAAGGTTTGTGGCTTTGCAATTGGTCTTACTCTTCCTTCAATTATTTCAGAAATTTCAAGTCCAATGAATGGAGTATTGAGTTTTTTATATGATGATTTCCTTTCTACTACAGAGTCATTTTCTTTTACTCTTTCAATGATGTAATCGTATTTCAGCCAATATTCATTGGAGTCACTTTCCGGTTTGTCCAAATTTGAATCGTATCGAAGCCTGATTTGAAGTTCAGGGTCAGTGTCACCTTTAAAATGTTGGTTGAAAATATCTGATACATACATGTTAATGTTTTCAACCACCCTTTGGACAGCCTTATTGAAATATTCAATATTGGCTAAATATTGCGGGTCGATATGCCTTCCTCGTTTAATTATTGAATCTGTTATGTCGTCATATATTTGTTCAATATGAAAGCCACTCGGCTCATCTTTGCAAAATGGAAGAATGTCTTTGATGAAAACTGGGAAAAGATTGATGTTTTGAGAATTTCTGAAATTGAAGAAATGAGAGATGAATTGGTGATTAACAAAGCAACCATTAATATCTGCGGGTAATGGGTGACCTCCTCCTAACAATGTTGTGTTATATCCGTTTTTGTCAAGTAAATATATAAACGGATGCCTACCATCAAAATCTAACCATATTTTTGAATCAACATCAATGTTGTTGATGTTTTTTAGGTTTTGACTATTGGTTATATCAAAATACTTCTTTCCTGCATCACGTTTTAAGGGAGATTGAAAGAGACAATGTAATGCATAATAGATAGACGATTTACCACTTCCGTTCTCACCATACAAAAGCAGGTTTTTACCACCTAATTCAAGTTCAAATTCTTTGGGGAAAGCTTTGAATCCTTCAATATGAATCTTATTTATTGCGGGCATAACTAACTCTCTATAATTGTTTTTAGAATCTCCGGGCTGCGAAGAGAAAACAACTCCATTCTATTCCTTATTTCATTGTCGGTCTTTTTAATAGTTGAAAAAACATTCCATACTTTAGTGGTCTTTTCCTCATCCGACGATAAATCTGCAATTGGAAGGATTATTGTTTTTGCATATTCAATAAGATTAAGTTCCTTTTCAACAACGTGTTTTGGGAAATAAATTTCAAACACACAGCAGTCAATAATTTTTTCAAATAATTCAGATATAAAAAGATTTGATACCAGATTAGAAATGGGCTTTGATTCAGACTTGATATAGATAATATAGTCAACAATGTTAGCAATTAATTGTTGTGTTTCTTTGGATGGTACAGCAATAGGAATTTGTTGTAATGGTTCTTTATCCAACTGGAAATTATCACCCTGCATTTTACCTTGATTTTTCAACCAAAATTCTATAAGTTTTGAATTTAGTAAACCTGTGAGATATTTTTGATTTAATCTTGTTGTCTGAATCATGTTAAATGTTTGCGAAAGATAGCATTCAAAATCACAATATGCAAATATTGGATGATCCACGCACTTGCGCAAGGCAATTATCTTTTCATTTATAAAGAACTTTTCTTTTCTTGCTCTATGTAATCCATATGGTTTATTATCGGATGTGAAGATTGGCAAAAATGCGTCAAGGTGTTTTTTTATATTTGGATATTTATCTAAACTATGTTCATCCTTAAAACTTGAATCTGTATAAATTGCCCACAGGAAATTATTTGAAGAGGTAACATATCTATTAATTTGAGATGTGGTATAATACGGCTTTATCAGTTGACTTTCATTTTTATTTAGTGACAGGGATTTTAATTCATTGTCAGACAAAACAAAGATTCCTTGTCCTTCACTAAATCCATTTCCGAGAATGGCTGTATTTTTCTTATTTAATGTATCTTGCGGAAAAACGATTCCTTGCGCTATTTCGGAATCTGTCAAGTAAATTTTATTGTTTGTTTGAATCAACTCAATGATTGAATCGAACTGATTAAAAGTAAATGTACTATCAAAAAATGAATTCCTTTTTATTCTAGGTTTGAGGTATTCTACAATTGGCGAGTTTTCGGAGAAAACACCTATGGCATCTCTCTCCGAAGATTTACCGGACTTTATTTTACGTAAATCAAATTGGTAATCATCTGAGTGGTTGTCTTTTTGAAACAACATCACCATTGTTTGAATGCTTGCACTCTCAAAAACCATTAATGCGCCAAAGTCAATCAGTGTGCATATTCGAGTTTCTTTTATGACTTTGTTCCTTAATATTCTAGCGCCGAAACTTGTCACCCAGTTATTTGTGGCAATGTAGCACAGCACACCTTTGTCATTTAATAGGTCAAGACTCTTACACGCAAACATATACCACAAATCCATTTTCCCCATATAGTATGGAGAATCTTTGTATTTTTCGAATAATGACTTTGAGATTCTACCTTCTTTTAAGTATGGTGGATTCGCTATTACAATATCAAAGCCTCCTTTGTCGAATACGTCCTTAAACCAAGTGTGCCAAAGGAAAAAGTCCTGGTTTGAAGAACAATCTATTTGAGCCAATTTCTCCAATGATGAGGTTGTTCCTCCAAAACTATTTCGTAGCAATGTTTTAACCTCTTCGTTAATAGCGCAACGCATGCTGTTTTTCTGCGTATGATTAGTTACAGAGAAATACTCGCGTAGCAAACGTAACAGATTTTGTTTGCTTAAATTGCTATCTAACCCCATGACAAGTTGCATCGATTTTGATTGCCCACCTCGCAGGCGACTCGAAATTCGACTTAGATCGAATCCTCCAAAACTTTCCCTCAAAGAGTCTCCTTGCATAAACTTGTAGTCGAAGTTTGGCAGGGGTTCTGGTTTCTCGCTGTCCACAACAATGCTGAGCCAGAATCTCAGACGGGCAATATCAATGGCGCCTTTTTCAATATCCACGCCATAGATATTATTTTGGATGATTTCACGTTTCACGGCAGCAGGGGAAAAAGGCTGAGTGGGGTTCGTGAATCCATAGAGCAACAAGCGTGAGTGATAAAGCACATTCAGTATACCCATAGGGAAAGCTCCGGAGCCTATAGCAGGATCACAAACCTTTACATTGCACAAGAGTTGGTGTACTTTCAGTGCGGTTTCCTTATCTTGAAGAGCATCATCCACTCTCCGTTTCTTCACCAATTCATCCACAGCAGAATGCAAGGATTCATCTGTATATGTTTTCAAGTATTGTGCTATACTTTCCTGACTCATATATTGCACAATCTCCTTGGGAGTGTAAAAAGCACCTTTATCCTTATTATCCTCTAAGAGATTCTCAAAGATATGTCCAAGCATCTCTGGGTCAACGCCAATCTCGGCATCGTCGGGGTCATTTTCGTCGATGGTGAAGTTGTACATACCAAAGAACTCCATCAGTTCAAAAAAGTAGGCATAAGGAAAGTCGACATCTTTTTTATCAATGTCGTCTCTGTCGAAAAGTCCACCGTTGAGGTAAGGTATCTTGATATTATCACCT
>JAILLB010000045.1 GCA_024693345.1 Clostridiales bacterium | reverse complement strand
TGACCTTTTACAACGAGTGTGGATAAATCGATTGAATCGCAGTAAAAGTACTCCTTCCACTGATCAGCCAGACTCGATGAAATTGCTCCGCCAAGTACCTTAATAAGTCCCATTTTTCTTTCTCCTTAAACTTTTTTCTATTTGAAATTTTTATTTTTTTGCTAATTAGTAATCCTGTTCCTGAACGTGAACAGGTCGGCAAGACCCCCTTCGGAAGTCTCTCTGTATCTTGAATTCATGTCTTTTCCGGTCTTATACATTGTATCCACAACCTGATCAAAAGACAACTTTCCTGAATCTGTCAGAAAGTTGGCAAGGGTCATGGCGTTTATGGCCTTCATTGCCGATACGGCGCCTCTCTCAATGCACGGAATCTGTACTAGCCCTTTTATGGGGTCGCATGTGAGCCCCAATTGGTGCTCCATTGACACTTCAGCTGCATATTCAATCTGGTCTATTCCCATGTCTAATAGTTCACACAATGCAGCAGCCGCCATTGAAGAAGCGGTTCCCATCTCAGCCTGACATCCGCACTCGGCTCCGCTGATAGAGGCGTTGGTCTTTACTATGTTCCCTATAATCCCAGCAACAGCCAGCGCGTCTATAATCTTGTCTTCGCCGATGTTTCTTTTTTCCGACATGTATTTCAAAACTGCAGGCAGTACGCTGCACGATCCGCATGTGGGGGCAGTCACAACTGTTCCGAAGTCTGCATTTTCTTCGCCTACGGCAAAAGCATATGCACACACGAGCCTGTTTTCAGCTATTGAAGGTGACTCGTCTATGTGCTTTGAGTTGTACAGTGCCTGAGCTCTTCTCTCAACACCTATGCCGCCTTCTAGAATGCCTCTTGTTGAGAGCCCCGACTTGATACAGTCGAGCATCACGTGCCATACTTTTCTTAAGTATTCTTTTATGTCGGGATTGTCGAACTCATATACGTAGTCGCTTATTCTGATGTTCTTGGATTTGCAGTATTCAGCTATCTCAGAAAAGTGTCTGTGTCTGTACACTTCGAGCATCTCGTCTGCTTCCATCCCTATTATTTCAATGTCTCCGCCTCCGATGGACATTGCTCTCATGGTACAGGTTTCGACTCCATCTTTATATCCGAAAAAGTCCATTGTGTTTTCGTGGGGCAGATCTTTTGCCACCGTGTCGTAAACAATTTCAGTATGAATATTGCAGAGTCCTTCTTTTACGGCTAAGTCCGTGTGGTGTCCTTTTCCCGTCTTGGCTAGGGAGCCATACAGTATGACCTTGTATGCATCACAGTCGCTGTGTTCAGAATAGAATTTCCTGGCCGCTTTGAGAGGACCCATTGTATGGGAACTCGATGGTCCTTTTCCTATTTTGTATATGTCTTTGATTGAATACATGAGGACCACCTCCCGTCGCGCTTCATTCCAATGATATATTTTAGCATAAATTTTTATTGTTTTGTATATAAATCGAGAAAAAGAATGAAAATGCATGAAATCCCGGGAAAAGATAATGCGTATATGTGTTGCAAGAAAGATAAAACGGGATATAATAGGGGTGAAGACAATACAATTCGAAAGGGGTGGATTTTACAATGACGATTACTAATGTAGAATTAAAAACAGATTTGGAGAAATATCTGTCATTATCCATGACGGAAGATATATTCATTACCAGAAATGGAAAAATAATATCTAAACTATCCAACCCTTTTCAAGCAAAGGTGGATATAGCCACGTCTCTTTTCGGCTCAATCCCGTCAGAAATGACGCTGGAAGAAGCAAAAGATGAAAGAGCCATGGAACAGTGACAATACTAACAGGACAGGAGGAAAAACAGCTGATGTCGGAAAATATTGTGGAAACAAATGAGAGCAAGAGTGCTTCCAGACAGAAAACAATAGTCAGGACGAGTATACTGGGAATAGCAGCCAACATACTGCTCGCAGGGTTCAAAGCTGCAGTAGGTCTCATATCCAATTCAATATCCGTTACACTTGACGCGGTCAACAACTTAAGCGATGCGCTTTCAAGTGTAATAACTATAGCGGGAACAAAACTTGCAAACAAAAAACCGGATAAAAAACATCCTTTCGGACACGGAAGAATTGAATATCTCACAGCGACGCTCATTTCAATCATCGTGCTGTACGCAGGTATTACATCGCTTGTTGAATCTATTAAGAAGATAATAACCCCGGTGCAGCCGGATTACTCCACCTGGTCTTTGATTATAATCGGAGTGGCGGTTGTAGTAAAAATCTTTCTCGGCTTGTATGTAAAGAAGACAGGTAAAGCAGTAAATTCGGATTCCCTCATAGCGAGCGGAACTGATGCTTTGATGGATGCAATAATCTCTACAACTACTCTTGTTGCCGCCCTCATCTTCGTATTCTTCAAAGTAGGCCTGGAAGCATATCTCGGTGCAGCTATCTCAATTTACATCATAAGAAGCGGTTTTGTAATCTTAAAGAACACGCTGTCACAGATCTTAGGTGAGAGAGCAGACAAGGAACTGACGACGAAGATAAAGAAGAAAATAAACTCAATAGAAGGCGTCAACGGAACATATGACCTGGTTTTAAACAACTACGGACCGGAAAAGACACTCGGATCTGTTCACGTTGAAGTCAATGCAGATATGACGGTTCAGGAAATAGACCAGCTGCAGAAAGAGATTCAGTACGAAATCTATTCAGAATTCGGTGTCATTATAACGGCAGTCGGAATCTACTGTGCAAGTGAAAGGGACGAATTGAGCAGGGAAATGAAGAAATTCGTTTACCAGACCGCTTTGTCTTATCCGAATGTAAAGGAAGTTCACGGTTTCTATTATAACAAGGAAAAGAAACACATACGCTTTGATGTAGTTATAGGATTCGAGAGTAAGGACAGAATTAAGGAACTTGGTGAAATAGCAGGAAAGGTTAAGGAAAAATACCCTGATTGTGAAGTGCTGCCGGTTCTCGATGATGATATTTCTGACTAGAGTAATTAAAACTAAAAATCACAGCAAAAACTAGCATATTTTGAAATAGGTTATTTTCAAGTATGCTGGCTTTTTCTTGTAAACACAGGAGTTTTTCTTGACAGGCATTACAGAGTGACCCCAAAAATACCGCAAATTTGTAAAACAAAACACCGCAAATATGCGCAACAAAATACCGCAAATTTGTACAATTAAGGTGTTTCAGAACACG
>JAILLB010000050.1 GCA_024693345.1 Clostridiales bacterium | reverse complement strand
TGAATATTCCGCCTTCCGATGAGCCATGAGTCCGGAAAACCGTGAGCCACCATTCCGGAAAGAAGTGAGCCACCGTTCCGGAACATATTGAGCCACTTTTTTTAAAAAAATCCGTATAATTGTGTTATGCGCAACAAAGCGCAAATACAATTTAAGGAGGTCTAGCAGATGACCGTAAGATACTGCGAAATACTGAGGCTCGATAGCATTGGCTTCAGTAGGCGAAACATTGCATTGAGTGTTCCTTGTTCCAGAAACACTGTTGCAAAAACATTGGACCGAGCCAAAGAACTCGGCATAAAGTGGCCATTACCAGATGGAACAACAGACAAGAGTTTAGAAGGAGCTCTGTTCGGGAATGAAAAATCCGAGAATCGCTCTGAAAGAAGAATGCCGGATTTCAACTACATCCGTAACGAACGGAGTAAAAATACCGCTAATAACAAAAAGCTCTTGTGGACTGAATATTTGGAGGAATGCAAACTATCCGGACAAAAGCCATTGATGTACTCTCAGTTCTGTTACTACATTCAGAAGGACGAAGAGAAACACCGTGCAACTATGCACATCAACCGCAAACCGGGAGAAGAAATTGAAGTTGACTGGGCAGGTGACCCAGCACACATCATTGATCCAAATACCGGTGAACTAATTGAGGCCAAGATTTTTGTTGGTGTACTTTCTTACAGCCAGTACACTTATGTTGAAGCTTTTCCAAATGAACAGACTCCAGCATGGATAAAAGCACACATCCATATGTTCAATTATTTCGGTGGAGTAACAAAGATGCTTGTCCCGGATAATACTAAAACAGCCGTAAACCACACGAAAGAATGGTATACACAAGAACTTAACAAGACATACCATGAATTGGCTGAACATTACGGAACAGCCATAATGCCCGCCAGGGTTAGAAAGCCCAAAGATAAACCAAATGCTGAAGGAAACGTCGGACATGCTTCAACTTGGATTGTTGCTGCACTCAGACATGAGCAATTTTTCTCTTTTGAAGAATTAAACAAGGCAATCCGTAAGAAATTAGAGCATTACAATTCCGAGAAATTTCAGAAGAAAGAAGGTAGCCGTAAACAACTTTTCGTTGAAGATGAGGAACCCAATTTAATTCCTTTGCCAGCTGCACCATACGAGCTTTCTGAATGGAAGGTTGCAACTGTACAATACAATTACCACGTGTTTTTTGATGGGATGTACTATTCAGTTCCGTATAACTATATTGGGCAGAAAGTTAATCTACGTACAACAGATAGTATGGTAGAAGTTTTCCTTGGGCAAGATAGAATTGCATCTCACAGGAGATTGTATGGTCGCCTTGGACAATATTCCACTGTGACTGAACACATGCCTGAAGATCATCGAAAGTATCTTGAATGGAATGGAAACCGCTTTAGAGCATGGGCAAAAGGGATAGGCACTTCAACATACGCAGTGGTTGATTCAATGCTGACTTCTGCAAAGATTGAACAGCAGTCATACAGGAGTTGTATGGGACTGCTAAAGATGGCAGATAAATACAGCAAAACGAGACTCGAATCAGCTTGTTCAAAGGCTTTGGAATACACCAAAACACCAAGTTACAAAGTGATTAAGAACATTCTTGTAGCTGGCACAAAGGAAGCAACAGATGAAGTTGCTCATACAGCAAATGCATACGGCATCACCAGAGGCGCCGATTATTACAAGAGGTGATCCATATGACGAAAGAAGTAACAATTGATAAACTCATTGAGATGCGTCTCACAGCAATGGCGGATGCATTTCGCATTCAGGAGAATGATCCTTCTGTCAAAAAACTATCTTTTGAGGAACGTTTTGGCATGTTGGTTGATACAGAATACTCAAGTCGCAAAAACAACCGTTTGAAACGATTGATTAAATGCGCTGAACTTGACCAACCCGAAGCTCATATTGCAGCCATTGATTACCAATCTGGCAGAAAACTGAATAGAGATCTAATTGATAGGCTAGCAAAGTGTGAGTACATTTCCGAATACCGCAACATCTTTATTACTGGAGCCACCGGGTGTGGCAAAACTTATCTGGCATGCGCTTTCGGTATGGAAGCATGCAAACATTTTTACAAAACAAAGTACATTAGGCTACCAGATTTGCTTGTTGATTTAGATGTTGCAAGGAATGAAGGAAACTACAGGAAAGTTCTAAACAAATATGCCAGTCCAACACTGCTCATAATTGATGAGTGGTTGCTATTGAAGGCAACCGAGACCGAGCAAAAGGATATATTCGAACTTTTGCAACGGAGAAGAAAAAAATCTTCTACAATCTTTTGCTCTCAATTTGTTCAACAAGGTTGGTATGAGCAACTTGGAGGAGATGCAAGTCCTCTTGCAGATGCAATTCTTGATCGAATTGTACATGATGCTTACAGCATCAATATTGTGAGTTTGGATCCATCTAAAGACATCTCCATGCGTGAGGTTTATGGCCTGGATAAGTCGCTTCGCGAATAAGGCTACGCACCAGTGGCGCTGCCCCCGCACCCCTGGAGTTTAACGCATTGGTTTTCCAGGAGAGTGATGTCGATGGTCATGTTCCCGCACAAAAGCAAAAGAAAAAGTGATACCAAATGGCACCACTCTCCCGCTAAACCTCATATGCCGCTCAGGTCGCTCTCCAGCGTTGCCCTATCTTACACATGAGTAAAAGCAGGTCTATGATAGCACATTTTTAAAATTTGTCAATTGGCTCAACTTGCTCCGGAATGGTGGCTCACCACGACCGGACAGGTGGCTCAAATACCTCCGGACTGGCGGCTCTGCCGCACCGGAATATCCATTTGACGATGCGGGTCAATCATCACCTGTGCCAAAATACTATATGAAGCATCAAAAACAGCTCGTTCCATCGCATTTAAATCATTCTCGTTGACCAGTTGAATTTTGTTCTCTGACACCAAATCTTTTAACTGATTCACTGCAGAGCTCGGCATCTATACTTCGCCAAATGCATGAGTGTGCATATATGTTTTTTTGGCAATAAGTGGAATCAGTTCGTACAAAAATCTGTATTCTTCACTTCCACCAAGTTTTATACACATATCAGCATCAAGTATCATGGAGTCAATCATTCATCGTCCTCCAGGATTTCTTTAATAAGCTCATCACTTGGAAATTCATTTGAGCTCTTATTTACGAACCCAAATTCTTTTGGTTCAAGATGGCACAGTTGTAACAGGTATTCCAGCTTTTCAAAAGAAATATACTTTTTTTCATATGCATTTAATGACAACTCAACAAGATTGTCAACAATGACACGTTCGTCTGCCTCCGCATCGATTATTCCATATTTTTTTCTGTACCTTTTTATTGATTTTTCTGTCTCAGCAAGCATCTCTTCTTTTACGCTTTTTTTGATATATTCCGTCTCATATAATCTCTTTACCATGGCTTTATATGGAACAGTGAATAATTCCGATAACTGAAGAATTTCCTTTATAGTAAATTTTGCCATTTTGTATATTTCAATCTCTTGGAATAGCAACGTTTTATCCATCAGGAATTCTGCCGCAAATCTATTTGCTTTTTTCTCACTTATTTCTTTTTCGGTTTCATCCAAAAGATCTTTCGGAAGTACATCCGGATTATTCTCGTACCAAATATGATATAGCTCATGTGCTGCAGCAAATACTTGAGATGATACAGGAATAGATGTGTTTATCACAACAAAAGGTTTTTTATCATTATTATCTTGCGTCGTTCCTTTTATTCTTGTAAATCCCCATGGTGCATTTTTACCGAGCGGATAGTATATAACTCTCGCGTAACGACCAATAATTGAAAAGATCTGTGTCCCTATAATATCATTTGTCTTGCGGCAGGCTCCAAGTTTTTCATTAGCTTGATTTCTGATCTCTTCAATCTCTGTTTCTGTTAATTCTTTAGTCATTTAGAAGATCCTCAAGCATGATTATCTCGTCTATGGCAGCCTGCAGCAAATCAACATTTTTTCTTGTTTCTTCATCATTTATGTTTCCCATAAAACTAACGCTATCAGATTGATTCGATTCCACAGGCATGCTTAGCAGTTCATCAGCAGTCACGCCCAAAGCATTAGAGATTCTTGTCAATTCGTTTACATTGATTGCTTTGCTCCCGTTCACAATTTTGCTCATAACCTGCTTAGATACACCCAAAACATCCGCCAATTGCTGTTGTGACATGTGTTTCACAAGCAAACAATTCTGAATATTAGCACCAACCTGTACAAAATTATTAGTATACATATCATTGTCCTCCTCTTATTCTTCTTTGATAATATAGCATATTTGATTACATTTGTCAACATTTCATTGACTTTTTGGTAAATAAATTAAATTTATCAGTATTTTGTTGACACAATAGTCAGAATACTTTGCCGGATGGAACCTTCTTTACCCAACCGAAATTGGAATGAGCCCAGTTGTAATAATCAAAATCTTCTTTTTCATCAATTAATCCGTTTTCCTGAGCATTCAGTGTTTCAAGGAAATTAATAAAACCACCGACTCCGCCAACAT
>JAILLB010000029.1 GCA_024693345.1 Clostridiales bacterium | reverse complement strand
AAAAAACTTTTTGTGCATTGATTGTCTGGCTGAAAAAATGAAGGTGACAAGAGAGATGCTCGAAAAGAAAATTGAATATTTCAGAGAAATAGGTTGTACACTGTTTCCGTGACAAACAAAGACGATCAAACTGGTTTTCAGTGAGATCGTCTTTTTCGTATATTAAATATATTTTTCTAAATAGGTTTTGGCATGCTCAGTTTCAAACACTATTAACATTGATCTTGCTCTGCTCATGCCGACATACATTAAATCAGGTTTGTTGTAAGTCTGAATATCTGTCAGAATAATAACTGTGTTCTCTAACCCTTTAAATCCTTGGATTGTCGAATATGTTATATTCTCACTTCCAACATCGCACATGTCTATCTTGTGTGATGTTATTTTTGAAGCAATTGATTTATCGAACTTGAAGGGAGAAAGAATGGTTATCTCTTTTGGTTTGATTCCGTTTTTCAACAGTTCAGAAATCTTTGATGACAATAATTGAGCCTCTTCCTCAGGAGAGTTGAATACAATATGTTCCACTTCAGGCATATTCTTGTCTTTTGCAAGAGTATCTGTATTTGTATGGAACATCTTGTTCATCTCTTTTTGTATATTGGGCGTGTTTCTGCAGTTGATTGTAAGATTGAACAAAGCAAAATGTGCATAACTATCTAGCAAATCAACTGCTTTATCTGTATCAATCCCACGATTGTTGATCGTTTGATAATCAAAATCCCCGAAGAAGAACCACTCTCCGTTTTTAAGCCCGTTTTTCAGCATCGCATCCAAAACCAACAAGTATTCTTCTGTCATCAGATCCTGAGCTTCATCAATAATTATCTTGTCAAATTTGATACCTTCCAGTTGAATTGCATCAATCGCCAGCAGTGGCAAGTCTTCTTTATAATATTTGCCATAATCTTCAATTTTTGAAAAATCTACAAGGTTGTGTTTTTGAACAATCTGATTCAAATAACTCGGCAATGAACCCACAAATTTGGGTTTAACATCGCTATTTTCAAAATGTGTTTGAAGTTCTCTAGACAGAAGTGAATTGTAACAAAAGAATCCAAGTTCTTTTCCGTTTGCAATACTTTCTTTTGCATTTTTGATTGCCAAAACGGTTTTTCCGGTTCCTGCTGCTCCGCTTATTAGACATCGCTTATTGGCAGATAAACCATCAATACATTTATACTGTTCATCGGTTAATGTGAACAATGAGTTTTCTGCATATTCAATTTTGGTTGTAATGGGCAGAGCTTTATCAAAGTCTTTTCTTAGTACATTGACTATTTCTTCTATGTCTGTTTCAGATGGATAAACGACAAATACTTTTTTGTTTTTAAATTTGTCTTTGTTATATTCAGACAATCTTTTTATGTATCTCCCGACATATTGTCCATCCCTTTTGTCAAAGATTTCCTTTTGAGAAACATCTATATCTGAATTTATGTACTCTATATCTGGAAACATTACACCATAACCGCACAATGCGTTTTGAACATTGTGCTTGTTGCTTCTCTTGTTAAGTTCCTGCTTAACGCTGTACATTCCCTCTGATGCTTGTTCAAACGGACCGCGCACCTTTTCGTGTTCAATGCCGTACTTATCTGTGTATACCCAAACTCCGTCTTTTCTGCTGATTCTTCCGCCCTTGACTTCCAGTGCAAATACACCTAATCCGGATGCACAGACCAAAAAATCCACTTCACCAAAAATTACAGTTTGGTGATTCTCTATTCCAAGCGAGTGAAAAACGACCCAATCCTTTGTTACCGGGTCATTTTTAAACCATTCATATATTTTTCTTTCCGCCGGACTCTTGACACTTGGTGAGAGTGCTGCAGGTATCATTTTTGCCATAATTTGCTCCAGAACTTATTATTCAATAAAACTTGGTTGCGTAATATAATCTCACTTTTGTTTGACGTATTTCTTTCCCATTTCGCTTATGGCACTTTTAACTTCATCAATCAGCCATTGAGGTTCCAGTACAGTTGCTTCAGTTCCGCATCCCAAAACAAAAGAAACAATAGTTTTGTCATTCTGCATATCTAATGACACTTTGTATGATCCGTCACCCAAGTCCTCCATTGTTTGATTTTTGCCATATACTCTTTCTTTCATCAATGAAGCTCTTGTTCCTTTGACAATCATTACAACATGCTGGTATTCTCCATTTTGTGTCAGGCCTTGTTTATCGAAATAATTCTCAGCCTTGAAGTCTCTGTATACCGTAAATGATTTTTTGGTGAGTTCATACGATTCCATTCTGTTTAGTTTATAGTACCTGACCTCGCAATGTTCATGATCCCACGCGAGGAAAAACCATGAATTGTTGTAAATAAACAATTTATATGGATCAACAATGTGCGTTGTTTTTCCATGTTTAAGAGAAGAATATTCCATTTGTATTGTTCTTTTGATATTAATGGCATCTTCAATGAAGTTATATCTCTTCTGAATATCCTCTTCTGCCATTGATAATTGATATTTGTCAACAACCAGTAATTTATTTGATTTATCCTCAACATCTACCTGCGACATTAAGCTGCCGAAAGCAGAAGCCAGTTCTTTTTTCCTCATGAAATCTTTTTTGGAGTATACATAATTGTACGCTTCAAATAATGCACTCTTTTCATTTGGAAGTAATTTGACAGATGGAATGTTGGCTTTTGTGTTCATCCTATATCCGCCATGTCTTCCGGGAACTGTCTGAATATCATAATTCATCAGTTCAAGTTCTTTCTTGTATTCAATGATATTCCTAGGTTTTGTTTCAATCAAATCTGCCAACTCCGATACGGAATATAGCCGTCCCGAGTTTAATACTTTTAATAGTTTTATGCACATGAATGCTTTTCCATCATACAACTCGCTCATTTAATCCTCCAATGAGTTTTACCATACATTGCGAATAATTATTTGATTGTTAATTTAAGTATGAGATATATTACTTTTGATTTTCACGCATCAACCAAACACGGGGATGGACCATCATCACCACCATCATCATTTCCATTGTCATTATCATTATCATCTACACATTTGTTGTCCTTGTTATGTTCGTCATTGAATAAAAGATTACGTACAGTTGTTAGATAATCAATAAATTCATCAACGTTGGTTATACTATCCGGTTTTATATCGATATTTTTACCATATATTGAGGTTGGGAACATATTCCTGACCGGATGGGGCAACATGTATACGTTTTTGTTGCATTTAAATAATTCAAACACTGGATTAAGAACATGATACTTTTTTCTCGAGGATATGCCCAAAAAAACAATTATTAATTCTTTGTTATAGTCCATCAATGATTTAATAAACTTTTCCACAAATGGTTTTGTTTTATTAACTTGATCACTGGTTAAACCGTTAGTCTTTTTAGTTGATATCAAGCATTTATTAAATACGATAATTTTTTCTTCATCTTTTAGAAAAGGAACCTTTTTGATACTGTTGTGAAACTTGTAACCAGCCCTTAAATAATAATTTGGGTCTTCTTTGGGATTAGGAGCATATAGGAATTCCATAAAAATATTTTCGTTCTCTCCAGGATTATCCGCCACAAAAAGTACCTCAACTTTTTTTATTATTCCTATTGCTTCTTTTTTGGTTGAGTATTCTTCTATCTCCTCATTCTTCTTTTTACAATTAAACAACTTCTTATCAAGAACAATTGAATCGGAATTATTGGATAGTTCTTTGTTTATTGCCTTACATATTTCTTCAAGTATTTTGAATAATTCCTCATCGTTCATAATTGTTGTCCTTTAAGTTCAAAAAAGTATATTTTAACGAATGCCAACGCCAGCAAGTTAATTCATTAAATAACTTATATAATGCGTTACATATTAAAAAATAACTACTAATGATCGATATCCGGCATATAATACATGTCAAGTTTGTCCACCAGATATTCTCATAATCTCTCTACCACAACACTTAAATAGTTATATAATTAGCGTTATTGCGTATAAACCAATGATATTTAAAGCGTGTGTCCATACACTAGTTTTTTCATTAAATCACCATTTCTCGATTTTACTCAAAACAATCATACGAATGGTATTGCTTTTTTACCATGCGGTTTGTGTCATAGTCGTATACCATCTTTTGATTCACAAAGCTAATAGCGTTGCAATGAGAAACCATAATAATAGAAAGTTTTGGATTGTTTTTGATTTCCTCAAGCATAATATCATTTAGAACTTTAGAATTCTTAAATGATAGATGATTTAAAGGTTCATCCAAAACCAATAAATTGGTTGCTGGAAGTTTTAGTAATCGCGTAATGATGTGTACAAGCTTTCCCTGTCCAAAGCTAAGGTTGTTTTTAAGCTTTTGATTTTTCTTTTCAGACAACCCGAATCTGTCCAGTAAATAATCAAGTTTATCTTCATCAAGGTCGATCCCGACACCATTTGCCGCTATTTCAGCTTGTTTTACCAATGTTGAGTTTTTATATGTTTCTTCGCTTTGAGCAACGTATGCAACCTTTCGTCCTGTTTCGGGATCTAAAAGGTCATTCCCGTTTGCATCTAAAATTTCACCAGTAACTTCCAATCCAGAATATCTCTCACAAAGATCTTTAGACATCCCGAGCGCAATCAATTCTAACAAAAGGGACTTTCCAGAACCATTTTCGCCAGATAACATTAACCGTTCGCCCTCATGAAAAATGAATGAGATGTTTTCAAAAAGAACTCGATTCTTGAGGGTTATTCGAACATTTTTAAATTCAAGTAGCTTTTCCATATTTATCTCTCCAAGATAGATTAATAATGGCAATTGTTGTACACAACAACAAAACAACTAATGCAAAGAATAATGTAACAATGCTAAGAATATAGCCAATCAAAGCCGAAACAGATATAAAAATACCTAGCGTGGATACAAATATCAACTTATCAAGCAAAACAAGTTTTCTTAAAAAAGTCACTCCGATTCCCTCAACAAAGTATTTCTTCCATTCTTTTTTTAGACTTATGCTTATCAATGATGAGTATAGTGCAAATGCTGCAGCAATAATAACAAAAAAAACTATGTTGGTTATAACTATTTTAAAGTTTGATTGCTCCAGTTCGGCTTCAACATAATACATCTTTGTATATGGTAGCTCTTTCGTCATAAACGCATCCACATCCGCATCTGTAAAAAAACCAATGTAATCACCATTTGTGTGTGATTCAAGCAACGCATCATATCCTACTAATGCAACAGAAAAATCTAAGTCATCCCCAAAGTCATAATAATCATCAACATATGGCAAGATATCAACAACTGTGTATGTTGTCGGATCGTCATGTAAAGGAAGGAGTACTTGTATTGAGTCTTCTATATTTATGTTGAGTTTATTTGCAATCTTCTTTGATATTACAATTTCTCCAGTTCCTATGTTTTTTTTATAAATACCAATGACACTTTGCGAATCCATTTGAACATAAAAATTTGAATGCATCACATTGTCACCATTTTTAATAGGCACCAACTGGCCAAGTTTGTAGTGTGAAAAGTATTTTGAATTGAATTCTGATGATTCTATGACATAAGAATACCCCATTGTTTTTTTGGCATCAAGAGCCCCTTGTTCCGTTTTCAAAAAGTTTCCACACAAAAGAATAACAGCAAAAATTAAAACCGCAAAAACTACCCAGTATAAAAATGCTGGGTAGCTATTATGAGTAATGTGTGTTTTATATATTTTTTTCTGATATTTGTTCATCTTTTTTTGCAAACAAATTATTAAGTTTATTCGTTTGAATAACCCATGAAATAACAATTAAAACGATGCAGACAATTGCAGTTGCAATATTATATACAGAAAATAGGGAAATGTTCCATATTAATTTGGTTATTAAAACAAATCCCACCATGGCTATAACAGAAATCGCAGCAACTGCTACAAAGTATGTATTAAACATATTTTGTTCTTGTTTTATCGTATAATTGTTGCGAATGTCTTTTCGCACCTCGTTTGTACAATATTTCGATGTGCGTACTACTACCCAAATAAACAAAAGCAGTAAACCAACCACATCTACAATAATGGTCGTTATTAGTTCTCTGAAAAGTCTTGCATCATTCCTGGTTGATATCTCTGAAAGGTAAGCTTCGCGATAGAATATTGATTGTGTGTAATCAGTATTTTCGCGAGAACCCAAATATATTTCGTATGCTTCGTCTGAGTCAAAATCATCTCTTGAACGCAAATCACCAAGAGGCTTGTAAGAACTCAAATACTTCTTAGTTGCGTCAGTATTATTACTCGAAATATATGCACCACTATAAGTATAGTTTTCAGGTAGATCATTTTCTAAATCCCCGGATAGCGTTACAATAACAGTGCCACCTACGTTGCGCTGATCATCTTGGTATATGGCGGCAACAGTAAAATCAATCGCATTGTTGAACACAGAAACCTCAACACTATCACCGACATGGGTTTTTAATGCATCAGCAACTTTTGATGATAAAAAAATAGCGTTATCTGGCATTTTTTTAATTCGAGAAATCAATAGAGCATCGGAGAAAACAGTTTGCGATATGCTATTAGCATTGTCGAGTATATAAATGTTTGTTTTTAGTGATTTGCCATCTTTATTAATGGTTTTAGAAACGAAACCGTAGGGAACGATTGAATCAATATGATCCAGTGTCGACATAGTTTCCACTTGTTCCTGACTTGGGGACGGAATAATGAAATCAACTGATGTCTTTGCAAAGTTGTACTTTGATGACGTATCTTCGTACAAGTTGAAAAAAAATCCGCCAAGCACAAATGAAATTGCCAAAAAAAGCAATATGACCGCGTCACACAAAGATATTTTAAAATTTTTGTTTCTATAGTTCATAACTATTTTTTAACCCAAATCATATTTGAAGTATACCGTTTTATCATATCCACTATTAACAAGAAGGCCTTCTTTATTGTAAATCCTCACAACGATAATAGCTTCGCCTTCAGCAAACGGTGTACCTGTAAAATGTATGGTTTGAGGAGTTGCTCCCTTGTATCCCTGAATGGTAAATGTTAAAGTGGTTTTGCTCGCATCTTCAACTTGATTGTCAGGTCTCAATCCACCCTCTCGAGTAGCTATGACATCTTTTGTTTTCGGTAACTCAATTACCACTTGATAATCTTCGACTTTTTCTTTATCGGTAGCCATTGTAATTCTTATAGCACCATGGAACTGCTTGCCAATTTCCAAATCTTGGATAGATTCATTATACTCGCCTGCATTTCCATCCTTCTTGAGACCAATTGATACAGATGGCGTCAAAGTGATATTACAGCTGACAAAAACAATGCACATCATTGCTACGACAAGGATTACAGAAATTATTTTTTTGATTGTTGTTTTCATTTTGAACTCCCATAAATTTAATTATATTTTATAAAAATCATATTTTTTGACACTTCAACATTTACGTATTCACAATTATTGGAATCGTAAACCAAAGGAAGTTTTTCGACACCAATTGCCTCAGCTTCAACGTAAACATTTTCAAATAACGTATCAGATGCTTTTGTGCATAGAGCGGCAACGTCGGGGACATAAACTGACTTGGGAATCTCTATTTTCAAATTTTCAATTCTAAGATTTTTTACCACCGATCTTTTCATAGTGTAAAACATGGATATAGGCTGACCATCTGTAAATAGTTCGCTTTCGTAGATAATAAGATTTTTAATGATAAATCCGTTTCCATCAATTAATCCCGAAAAATCCGAACATAGTTTTGATAGTTTGTTGTTATGACAATCTATATCGCATTCCAATTTATACAATTTGCCCGACTGTATCGATTGTAACTCATCAAAACTATTTATCGCAATATGTTCCATATCAGTTCACAGTTCCTTCCAACCATTCTTTTAAACCTTCACGTAAGAAGTCGGCTCCTCCTGTGTGCCGATAGGCTTCGTGCAAATCACTTGGAATAAGAATCATGGTTTTACCATCTTCCAGATGATGCCATGTGTACCCTATTGGAGTATCTTTGGTTCCGTGATGTATCAAATTTGCCAAGGCGATATCATCCATGCCGCCATTAGCTCCAGTTAATCCATCGCTTACAATTCTAGCAACAGCATACTTATCAAAAACAGGAGAACCTATCTCTGTCATTAGAATATCACCATACTTTTCCTTGACAATATTTGCCAATTCGCCAGCAGGCTCCATTATTTTGCCAGCATATGCCGCTTTGTTCCTAATGGTGTTTCCAGCTTTTTCATATTGTTTAATAAACTCTTTGATTACATTACCCCTAACTGTAGCAAATTCTTCAACAAAATTATAGTAGATACTCGAATCTATTGCCTGATAATAACTAGCTATTAAACTTGCAATGGAGTCAACTTTTATATCGGCGAGTCCCCATGTGTTAATGGAAGCTCCTTTTAGTATCCGAGTAATGGCCGATTCCGGAATATCGCTTGCTCTTAAAGCATCCACGATAACATCATTCACAAGTGACTTGTTTACTGCAGATTGAAGTTTTATGGATTCAACAAATTTCTGCGCATTTTTCACCAGTTGTTCATATACATCATCAGACAACTGAGATTTTTTATATGCATTTTTGACAATTTTCCCCAATACATCATCAGTTAAAACATTCTTGGCCGATTCATCCAATCCACACTTAAATCCGGCAATTGCCAAATCATTAAGCAGGCCAGCATTTGCCTTGCCAAGCTTAAGATTTTTGAGTGTCTGAGAAATCACATCACGCCCAGAAATCATATTGTTAATAATCTGTGAGCTAACAATTTTACCATCCACTTTTAATAAGGCAACATCTGACGTATTCTTTATAGTTCCTGACAATAACCCATCTATAACCGCTTTAATTTCTTTGTGGTCTATTTTGTTATCTTTGAGCAAAGCATCAAACAGTCTTTTGCCATTAAAGAGATTTGTGAGATTTTTTGAACCATATTTAGCTGCAAGAACGTATTGCGAATTTTCGCTTGATAGAATTTGATCAATTGCATCTTTCCCTATTTTCTCTACTAAATCAGTGTATCCTGTTTTTTTTGTGATTGATTCTGCGATTGATTTTAAGATAGCTTCGCCACCAACAGTTTCCTTTATAACATCATCCAAAAGCTCTTTTGACATACGACTCCCAAAACAATCAACAAAATCTTTTGGAGAATTCCTAATTAGCTGTTTAACAGCATCATCAGCAATATCATCAATTCTTTTGATTGTTTGATTTTTTAGCTTATTTATGAGGCTTTCAACAGCTTCATCGGTTAAGTTTGTTGTAGCTTTTTTTAGAAATGCTTCCTGCTGTGCTTTCACTACTTTCTCAGCAACATCGTATGGGTTCAGTTTTTTGATTATCTGCACTAATGAATCTTTATTTCTAAATGCTTTGAGAAAAACATCTTCTGTTATTTCTTGTGAAATATCTTTGGAAGCGGCTTTGTAAGCATTTTTAACTGCCATATCTGAAGCATCGTCAAGCAAACCAGCAGAATATTTGATGATATCTGGCATATTATAAAGTACTTCGGATACTTGGCTAGTTGGAACAGCATTAAGTGCCGCAATTTTTGCTGCCCTTCTTGTTGCGCGCCAACCATTAATGGCTCCTTTAATGGCTTTGTAGCCTTTTTCAACCAACTGTCCACCGCCATATGATATTGGTGCCAAAATTGCTGACCACTTGAAACCGTCTGCTACTCCGTTAAGCATATGCCCAAGGATATATGATGCATCTCCGCCCTCTTTATATGCCATATAGCCCGCAACTGCTGCGTCAATTGCAGCTCCGATTACAATAGCGGATGCAGCAAACTCTGAGGCAATAACCGCTCCAAAGAATGTTCCTACTGGTCCTCCGACTGTTGAAAGGGTGACCATTACAATAACAACGGTTGCACCAATTGCAATATCCACCAATAATTTTTCCCAATCAACATCTTCACCATAATAATCAACAAAGTTTTGATATGCAATGTATACAAACTCATCATTGATAGTTGTAACTTGGGTTTCAATTAACGATATTTCTTCGATAATTGCCGGATTGACCTTGATTTCTTCAACGTTGATTTCTTTGACATCTACGGCATTTAACACTACATCATTATAACTTATCTCTACAAAAGCCTCTTTAATTTCTATGCCGTCTATAACTAATTTTCCGTTTTCTGGTGGAATCTCATTATCAGTTCCTGCATCGTTAATATTACAAGAAATAAGAACTGCAAATAAGGAGAACAACATCGACAGTACTAGAATTATTGAAATGAGAGACTTGCAAATGTAATAACCTTGTTTCATAATTGATCCTTTATTCGTTTGGTGTGATATTAATACTTACGGCAACCTCGATTCTACCTTTTTGAGAGGTTCCTTTCATGAAAACTATATAGCCATTAAAGTAATCTCCGTTACTTTCGACTTGTATATAAGCTGCATCAAATGAGAGCGTTCCTAGTTCTATATCAAAATCACTTGCGTAGTTAACAAAAAAATCAAGAATATCACCATACATCGCAGTAATCTCATCATTCGTAATTTCTGTGACAAATGATGTCCTATCAGAATTCAGAATTTGTAATCTGGTCAATGCACTGTCTGGAATATCAACTATAACACCGTTTCCAAGAGAAGCAAAATCTTTTGGTATGTATATGTACTTGCCGTTTTCTAACATCAATTGGGCATAAGGTACATCATACTTATTATACACTGGATACTCATATGTGCACGAACAAGAATCGTCCATTACAGAAAGCATCGTACTACCATTAGTTTGTTCTTCAATTGTGTTTAATGTACTTTCTAGTTTAATTTCTGCAGTTACCCATGAAAAAACCTTAAATGACACTGAAATATTCGACGAATAATTGTCTAAATCTAGGGTTTTTGTCATTGTATTATTAAATGCCTCTATATCTTCTTCTGTTGCAGGCTCGCCTTTTGGGATGATGTTGTATTCACCATTGTTATAACTTATTATACAGAATACGCAGAAAACAATGATTAATAAGCAAATGACTAGTCCGACAATGTACTTAAACATGTTTATTCAGGTATAATTAAACCATCCCCAGCAAAGGAATAAAATATACCTCTCCTTTGTCATAAAATAGTTATGGTTTTATCATAGTTAAGAATAGGGCAAAGCTGGGGAGAAATCTGAGCCACTATGGTTTTTAAAATAATGGTATGCCACGGTTTGTGTTTTCCGCCATTTGAAAAAAATAGCAGTTAACCCATTCAAATCAACTGAAAGTTTCGTAGTTCATTTTGTTCTAATCCTACAGTAATATTAGTTAACCAGTTTTCCGAGAGTATGACTGCAGATTATTACTTTGGGTGGTTATTGGTTGGTCATAGCATAAAGCATTGGCGTTCACGGCTGATGCTTGTTAAGAATCCTTTTTCTAAAAAATATTATATCAAAAAACAATCTGAAAAAAAACATTCTTTTTAATTCCCCTTCCTATAATTATTTCATTAATTCTATTTCGCCTTCAATTGTCCACACATAACAACTCAAGTATTTGTTGGATATCATTTTGCCGCCGAAATAAGACTTTCTTTTGATAAACAAGACTCGTCCGATTCTGGATGGAAAATCTTTAATGTAGACATAGATTGAACCATAAGTTACATTACAGGTGAAATTGTACGATGGCTCATTGGAAGCAAACCGTATATTTCCGTATACATTAGCCCTGTACTTCTTTATTTCCAAATCTCCATATGAGCCATTAACTTTAACATCCCCATTGTTTCCGGATATTTTACAAGAATCTGTTTTCACATTAAGTGCAACTTCTCCACTCTCAGAATTGATTTTAATTTTCTTGCACTTTAACTCATCCAAATTATTGCCGCTTATAAACAAGTCACCTTGCGTTTGATTAATGTCAAATGAAATGTATTGTTTATCAGGAATACTCAGTATGTAACTTCCCTCTAAATCGCTTATGTTAACATTCAGAGTGTTGTGTTTGCCTATTTGATAATCAACGCCATTTAAGTTTCCATCAGTGTTTTCTTTTGAAATATCAAAGGTCTTGCTTTTGCTTGTAATTATGGTCAGTTTCTGACAATTAGCTGTTACCATAATTTTGTTGAATCTCAAATCTTGCTTTATTGCTTCCTTAGATGCATTATCTGTTTCTTTGATGTCTATATTACGTCTTTTACTTCTGTGAATGGTTACAGATTTGCTGTCATTTGGGTCTATTTCTTTGCTCGATTCTATAATTAAACCCTCATTGGGACTTAATGCTACAACCAACGGCACGATTGCTTTTTTGAATTCTTCAAATGTACACCCGTAATCTTTTTCACGATAGCATTTTGACAAGTAATCATTTGCCTCGCCAACAGAATTGTTCAAGACAATGGAGCGCAAATCAAGAGTCTTGTTAATCTTGAAAGAAAGACTAGCAAGACTCTTTGAATATATGGATGAACCAACATAATCTGAAACAATATTATAGAAGCAAAAATGATTATCAATTATATCTTTGCCATAAGTATTAATAACCTTTTGTACCGCATCCCTATATTCCATATGATTTGTCCTTTACTTATAGTGTCTTTTAACTGTTCCATCCTTTAGTATGAATGACAGACTGACATCATCACCAATTCCGATTTTATTTGCAACTTCATCAACGTAATCACTTACATGAGATAAACTATCTGTTTTCAATGTTTTCAGAATAACAGGCTTAATGAACGATTTATCAAAGTTTTCATATGATTGATATGGACCGGATAATCCATCTGTACATAAGAATACTCCGTCATAATCCCGCCAATCCAATATCTTTACTCGAAGATACTTGAACGCCTCTTCCTGACACATGGAATAAGTTACATTTGCGGCGGGATCGTTTTCATCTTCCAAGAACCTTATTCTTTTTCCCTTTCTAACTCCGATTACTTCGGTGTCCCCTATTCCAACCACTACCAATTTGTTTCTCATAACCATCGCACCGGTCATGGTTGTTCCGAACGCCCTTGATGGATTATCTTTCAGTGCATCTATTTTGTTAATGGTCAGTTCTCTGCATTCACTTTTAGAAATCGGTTTTCTGCCTATTTGTTCTTCAACCTGCCTGTTCCAATCACACAAAAGATTCAGTTTGATTTTCTTGATGATTTCTTCTTCGTTATTGCTCTTCAGTTCGCTATATGATAACGATCTGAAAACATTAATGATTGCGTTCGAAGCCATGTGTGAACCCACATGGCTCCTTATATGTATTTTTCCGCCATGACCATCACAGCAGGTTATAATCGTTCTTTCACTGTCTTTATAACTTGCCGAATAATCCTGACAGGGGGTTTTGCTTTCTTTGTGCAAATACCCCATTGCCGACTTATTAAAAACATAATTCATAATTTACCACTCCAAACTGTCAATATCTGTCAACGCTTCTGCAATAGTTTGCTGAATCAAACTGTTGTTTGTTCTGCTCATGTCGTAACTCACATTAGACGAAGTACTTTTGACTTTTGATGCGGTTATTACTATGAGTTTTATGATGTTCTTCAATACAGAAGAATCCACACTAGAGATTACATCTCCGTTAGCTCCAACGAAATCGTGCAAAACGCTGATAGTCAACTGATCGTCCAAGTCAATGGCAATTCCGTATCTCAAGGCGACTTTATACCATGGTGAATTCTCAATTCTTTTTAATTCCTGCTTGTACTGTTTTCCGGTTGGATGTCCATCGGTCAACAGTAAAATGATCGGCGCAACTCCACCAAAATCAGGCATTATGCCACCCTTTGATTCTTTCTTGAGTATTTCCCCTAACTTTTCGTAGGCACAATGAAGGTTACTCCATCCTCCCGTCTTAATCCCATTGTATTCGAATTCTTGAACATTGGAACACTCTATGTTGTTGTAGAAACTTGCATTGTCGCTGAATGGTATAACAGTCATGTAGAAATCAACATTTGATGATTCCGATTGCAGATTGATCAAGTATTGTTGAATATCTTCAATCGCCTGATTGACCTGAGATATTCTTTTTCCTCCCATGGATTTCGATGCATCCACTAAAAGAATAATATTCAGTTTTTGCTTTGCAATACGATCTTCCATAAAACTATTTCTCCAATCCAATGCTTTACCACTCTATGTCTCTCACTTCTTCCAGCTGTGTTGCTATCTCCTGTATTGCTTCCTCTTCTCTTGTTTTAACGTCACCCGTTGCAGAATTCATCATGCTGCTTGAACTCTTAACTTTTGAAGCAGTTATTGCAATAACTCTTATAACCTTTCTCAGTGCCTCTGCAGTATATACCTTAAGCACAGTTTCAGAGTTTCCAGTGAATTTATTAAGGACATCCATTGCCTCATTTGAATCAATCTGAATTGCAAGGGCATACTTAAGTGCTACTTTGAACCAACCTTTTTTTCTCAGAGCATCAAGGTGCTGTTCCCAATCCGGACTTGTAGGCATTCCGTCACTCATAAAGATAATTATTGGAGCTACCCCTCCTATGTCAGGCATCTTGCCCCCTGATTCCTTTTTGCACAAAAACTTTGCAAGTTCATCGTATGCTTTCGAGTAATCCGTTCCGGCATCGACTCCTACATCATTCCATTTAAAATCACTTATTGATTTCGGTTCCGGATAAACCCATTTGACGTCGTCTGAAAATGTCATCGCGCTTACCATGATATCTGCATCTGCTGTGTCTTCCTGTATTTCAGGCATAATTGACATTACATCTCTTATTGCGTTATTAACTGCGCCGATCTTCTCTCCGGACATGCTTCCGCTTCTGTCAATCACGAATATAAGGTTTAACTGCTGTCTTTTTATTCCATCTCCCAATTGTCTTTCTTCCATAGTACAATTCTCCTTTTAAAATTCATTTGTTGTTTCTTGAATAATCAGATTGAATTATCCACATCAATTACGAATATTTGTCCCAATGTGTCCTCTTTGAACTTTATCTTTAAGTTATTTACAATTGGGATAACACCATCTTTATCTATACTCTTTTCATTATTTAACGAGTCTTTTATTAGAACATCATTATCCAATTTCAACTGGATTCCCCAAATATTGGGTTTGTTTTTGTTCTGAATAACTTTTGCAACCGGAACCATATACTCACCCGAATACTTGTCCAGATGACTTTTATAAATGTATTTATTCGGTTCCAATATAATCCTGTTCCTTCCGATTTGGAGATAACTGAATCTCCTAGTGATTTTCTTGCAGTATGGACACTTTGTGTTTTGTTTTTTCTCGCCAAACCCGAAAATGTACTCATGACCACAATCACAAGTCATCAGTTCGTCTCTGTACTTGCACAACAGTTTTATCCATTCTATTTCTGTTACTCTTCCGTTTTCTCTGTCAGATAGTCCATCGACAAAGGTTTTATGAAATGCCTCTTTGATATACGTCGGCAACTGTGGATATCTGTTCAACACCGCTGAGTGATATCCTCTGATTGGTCTGTTTGATGCGTTGAATTGGTTGTATATATAAACCGGATTTGATCCAAACATTTCGTATTCAACCTTTTCATCTATGATTGTGTACTTTTTCAAACATTCGCCTTCAAACGGATTGCCCATACACAATGCCAAAAACAGGATTACCGCCAGTGAAAATCTGTCAGAGTGAACATCGGGCAGCTGCCTGCTTTTTGTTATGCTGTCCTCATCTCCTCTTACGATTTCCGGTGCCATATATCTCATTTTGCCAAGTATTCCAAGATTTGTTTTATCTGCTGAAATATTGTCATTGTCACAAATCAAAAGATCACCGGTTTCAGGATCAAGGAAAAATGATCCGTCATTTAAATCCTGATAAGAGAAACCTCTTTCATGCAATTGTTTGAAACTGTTTACCAGCCTTATGCACCAGTTAATAAGCACTCTTTGTGATTTAACCACAGTTTTACCGGTCAGATAACTGATAAATGAACTGTAGTTACTCGGACGCAGAGCCATTAAATAACCACATGTACCGTCTTCGAACTCTATATACTTTTGTGGCCACAAAAACGATTTTGAAGGACTGCCCTTAGCTATGTTGTTTTTCAAATTGTACTTGAAATCGTCACCCGGATTTTCTTTATATACTTTTAAAGCATATTTCGATGTTCCGTCGCTTATCAGGTAAACAGAACCCTGTCCGCCTTCGCCGAGTTTGTCTTCAATTGTTATAGTCTGATTGTCAAACTCGAAACTATCATCTTTATAGAACTTCACTGTTGAGGCCCTCCTTATCTTATCAGAACAATACCCTGCAGCCAATTGACAAATAGTTCCCACAATCCCGTTTTAACAATTACTATACCGGTAGCAATCAAAACCAATACTAAAAAAAGATAACCTAAAAATTTCATGTGTAATTCCTCCGCTTGATAAATATATATTTGTTTGTAAATGTTTTATATTTCATTTTGAATTTTGATTATTTAACATCATCTGTTTTAAATATTGTCCCAATCCCCTACATCAACCGGGGGATACTCATCAAGATCCAGATCCGCCTCTACATCATCATAGTTAAAATCTTTTGGCCTGACTTTTTTCTTTTGTTTATTACTACTTATGTATTTAATTTCATCTTTTTCATCTATGACATCAAATTCTGTTGTTTTAGTATTGGATATGATGATTGGATAATCGACATAAATATCACTTGTGGCACTTGCTTTTATTGCCTTAATAATCCTCTCCTGTGTTGGCTGTCCTTCTGTTGAAAGAAGACTCCCAATTGCTTCAAATTTACCTGAACCTATTGCTACATAATCATCAATTTCAAGAACAGCTCCATCATTGTTTATTTCATATAACTGATTTCTGAATGCAAATAGGAATGAGGATTCCATATTCTCAAAATAGTCACCGGAGCTTTTGATATACCCGGCCATTTTCAATTCGCTCAAAATATCCGGAACAACTTTTCTGACCACAAATCGATAATCAACTTGATTTTTGTAAACATTGTAATCAGAAACCAAATCATCCATGAGACGAACAATATTGGCGTCACGAACATTTCCTACCGAACCCATAATGCAGTGATTGCATCCGTCAACTTTCCAGATCTTGTAATTGTTTTTGTTGTGAAGTGTACTTCTTGATCCTCCTTTTGTTACCTGAGAATCGCACCCAATATATACATTTCCTCTTTCTTTGATTGCTACTACTACGCTCATGTGATACCCTCCTTTATGGTCTTTAAGTTTGTTTACACCGGCATTATAGACCACAATGTTACATTATTTGTGTAACGTTGTGGCTTTTTTGAATCATTTCTGTTTTGTTTACTTCAATTCTGTGTCATAAAGAGTTCCAAGCCGCTGATGCGGTTTATTCAAACAAATCCAAGATCGGTTTGATTTTGCTGGTAAACTCGTCATCAATGAACAATCTAAGTCTTTCTTCAATTCTTTCTTCCAATTCATCCTCGCTGTTGAATTCAAAACCGGATGAAAACGTCAAACAATATGTCGGTTTACAAGTGCATTTCCACATTCTTGAAGAATACTTTAATCTGTTGAATTTCTTGGCTATTTCCATTGCCTTGTCCAAATCAGCACAGTCATAACTGGATTTGCCTGTATCGATATACAGAGCTCCTTCCCCTTCGCTTAATTCCGCTTCCAAGTGGATAGGTGCATGCTTGTAATAACCATCCATAAATGTTGGTCCCGGAAATTGCACCAGTATGTCATAATAGTATTCGGGTCCCTCATCGTAGAGATTTTCGCACATAATTAATGCATCTTTGCATTTTGTTGATTTAAATACTTTATCAAATACCTTTCCTAGTATCTCGTATATTCTTTCTTCAGTTAATTCCATATTACACTCCTCGTCTTTCTTTCATTTCTGTTTTGTGGTGAATTCTTTAAAACTCCTATTGTTGTCTTGTGATAATACCTGTGTTCCTTCCTTTTTCTGATTGATTTAGTTTTCTTTTCCCTCCATTTCCTGGCAATCATCCATTTTTGTGGCCATATTATAAAAGGTATTGTTACATTATTCATGTATTGATTGTCTTTTTTTGTCGAATAGTTATTCATCTGAGTGCCCGTTATAAAAACGAGCTACCATTTGAACCATTAAAACACCACAACACCATATAAATAGAAATCATGGCAGCACAACGCTTTTTTGCAGTATTACATTATTTAAATCTTCCTAAATACGATATTTTTTTGTGTTTTTTTGCAAAAATAAAAATGGTCCAGAAAATGGTGGTTAACCATCTTCTAGACCATAATTCGTTTTTTGAATAAAGTCTATTCCTATTATTGATTACATATTAAGCAGTGTTATCGCTATTGAATGTTACAAAGAGATTACTTGCGCCCTTTTACAAAGTGATAATCAAACAATATGATTACATCGTCTGGTTTGAAATTCTTCCAAATTGGTTCAATTGATATTAAATCAAACATTTCTTTTTTTGGCTTTGAAAGTTTGCTCATTAAATACCCATTGTTTGCATAACACATTGTTGCAAACAGCAGTGAACGATACGACGAAACATCTCTTTTATCTAGCTTTTTTAACAACAAATAAATAATGATATCGTCAGCGTTTTTTTCTATTATATCCTTACAAGAAACAAAAATAATGTCCGCTTTTTCTTTTGCAATAATTCTCTCAGAGCGATCCTTATTCTTAAATATGTAATTTAGTTCTTTTATTTCTTCTTGAGAATCTTTAACATATTCTAGAATTCTTGAAAGTCTCTTTGAATATTTACCTGTCGAATCACATACATTGCACTCAATATTAAACAAATCAGTATATGGAATTATCTTTTTATTTGGAGCTTTGCGACTATCTTCTTTTACCACATCATAAATGAATGACATTGCAGTTTTTAACTTAAGGTCAGGAGAGGTTTTGTCCATTTCTCCTTTTGTCATAAAAGCAAAAAACTCCGGGATTTTTTGATCATGTGTGAGCTTGTATTCATCTTTACGTACCCTGAGTTTGGAAATGACTGAATCTGCAGATACATTGTATAATCTTTTTGCCTTATCTATTTCCATCCCCGATAGAACAGCAAGCTTACATATATCCAGATAGATATCGTCAAGTTCTTCCTTTGAGGCACCATTATGGTACATATCCCAAAACAAGCTGTTGAGAAATTGGGAAAGATTTACTATCTCGCCAATTCTATTTTCAGATATTAAAACATCAAGTTTTGAAATTTGATCAGGAGATGTCGAGTATTGAATCCTGCTTCCAGATTTTATATCACAAACCGGAACCATAAATCTTTCGAAATTGTCACTGGCAGCTTTGCAAAGGATTCCATTATCTGTTATCAGCATGGAATCAGAATCATAATCGCATCCATTTAATCGCTGCTGCAAATTACTTTGAATGGCATTTACACAAACAATATTATTTGCAGTGCCAAGGTTAAAATACTTTTCAAGTTCGGGAACATATTTGTTAGTTGCCACAAAAATGTTCCCCATGGTTATGTGAGGACTTCTGGCGCATAATAATGTTTTTCCATTTGGAAATCTTTGCGTGTATATTTCCCCATCAACCAACGCTAATGGCTTATCTGCAGAATATTTCTTATCAATAACGGCATGAAGAAACTCCAGTCCGTTTCCAAAAAGCGTATGATTTCCTCCGTTTACCAGAATTCTACCATGTTTTAGTTGTTCCTTGTAATACTTGCATAGTTGATTTCGGTAATCTCGATAAAAGGTTGTCCCTTCAAAATTGTCTGTCATTCTCATTATTTCTGTAATGAGCCTGTAACGATAGTTTTCAGACGAAATATCTTCAGCATCTTCTTTATATTCTTCTTTTACCCAAAGTTTGGAGTAGAATCTTAAATACATTGGATCTTTCTGAATGTTATGAAGGTAGTCAAGAGAAGATTTGAGAAAAATCTCTGTTTCATTTCTGGAAAGTTCGAGAGTGTTAAGGAGCTGATAACTTGTCAAAACCATTCGGTTGTCCATCTGTCCTGTTGGTTTATCAGTTTTGACAACACCGAATTTTGATTGTTCTTTATCGACAAATACATTATCTATCCATTTTTCAAACCAAGCCTTTAATGATTCATTTTCGGGTCTGAATTTCAGATACTTTAAACTGCTTTCGGTAATAACAAGTTTGATGTCTTTAATGGTCCTGGTTAATTTCGAATGAAATCCATTAAGTTGGCTCAGTTTTGTAATACCATTGTCCTCAAACCATTTTTGAAGGTTGGTATTAAATGCACATGTTTTAAAAAATCTGTTTCGAAGAAGCATCATGCCTTTATCTGAATAACCATTTTCTTCAAAAACACTGACGTCAAGCAGTGCTTCTCCGTCCCATATGGTATTTTCGATTACTGCTTCTTCGTATTTTGCATCAAGAACATTGCCACTTTCAGTAACTCTAACCACTTTGTCACTGAAACTGCTAACCTGATCTTTTATTAATAAGATTGATTGTTTGGGAATATGTATCGTTTTTTCAATTCCGCTCAATGTCAAAGAAATGTATGCCTGCCATGATGCCTGATCATTTACACTATCTTGATTAAGACCGCAACTGCTCCATTTCATCATGTCATCATATAATGGTTCAGCTATGAAAAGACAATGACCTTCGCGACTGCTTCCGGCACTCCTTTTGTATCTTACATAATGGATACCATCGATATCAAATCCATTCTGATAAAGCCATAAACGAATTCCAAACTTATTCTCTTTGGTAGCAAGAGAACGACCTTTTAACTTTACGTGATAGGACTTGCTTTTAGGATCATACGCAAATGAATTTCCAAGCAGTTCATCGGATATTGGGGTATCAACTGGACAATAATCGCCTCCGTCATTAACCTCAATAGCAATTAGAGTTTTTTCTCCGTCTTGATTAATTAAAAGGACATGATCTGTCAAATCATTTCGATCAACAAAATACCCTTCTTTGACATATAACTGATTATCTATTTTGTTAAATCGTTTTACTGTGTAGTCAAATGAAACATTGACTATAGCTTTCGAATAATGTCCATTAAATATGAATCTTCCAGAGCATTCTTGATGGGCAGAATATACTCTTCCAATCTGTTCAGTGTCGAGACTGGTGTCTAAAACACCATTGAATTTGTCGAGATCAATTTGTCCGAGTTTATTCTTTAGTGTAAGACCACTTTTCCCATCGATACGATTCATTGCTCGGTAAATAAAGCTGCCATCAAATGATGGTATCCTTATTGGCTGATATTCTTTCTCTTTTTTCATAATCACCCATACATTATTAGATATTTTTGCTGATTACAAATATCATTGTATGTGGTCTAGTTACACTTGTCAATAAAAGTGCCTATATTATTCTCAGTCAAATATATTGATACAATACGAGAACGCACAACATGATGTTTTTTCTTCACATTTAAGTAAAATTATGTAAAATAATAAAAATCGACGAAAATTGGAGGAACAACATGACAAAAAACAATTTGGATGTAATTGCAACTCTGCCACAAGGTGGTATCGCAACAAAGAAATTTAAAAGTTCCAACGGAAAAAATTACGATAATATTTTTCTTCAATGGACAGAAAACAGAAAAAATTGCTAGATTATCTGGTCAATTTATATACTTTTCTTAAAAGAAATGGTAAAATATAACTAGAATTCTTATGTTACCATTCATAAGTGAAATATTCTTAATTGAACAAAACTATTGAGGAGAAAACTATACAAATATGAGAGTACTAAAAGCAATTATTGGTTGCATGCTTTTTCCTTTCAAATTGTTATGTGAATTATTTGATCCTATACTAAGGTATATAGAAATGTTTATCAATATTCCTATCTCTTTTGTTCTTGGAGGAATTGTCAATTTGATAAATATGTTACCATCAATTGGCATTATTCATATTGGTGAACTGATACTCGGATTATTATCAGGCGGTGTTTTTTTTGTTTTGAATTATTTTGTATTGCATTTAAATGTAAACATTTACTTAATATTTATAATTTGCACAGGAATTAGCATTATTGGGTATTTTATTAGTTACTTATTATTCAAGTTTGTCATTAATTTCATTTCTTCTGTCATTTCTTTCATAATTGTTTTTATAAGAGTGGCTATTTATCTTCCAGGATCAATCTGGATGACACTAATTAAAACCATTGTTCCAACTGGAATTTGGTGCCTTGTTTTTTTCTTTAATTACGAATATTGGATTAGCAGTACACAAACAATTACATATTCTATTTTATTATTATTTGCTTTGCTAACAATATCTTCGATAATAACACTAATCATTAGGCGAGATGTAAAGTTTAGTAGTTTAGGAACATTGGGAAATGTAAGTTTAGAAGAACTAAGTTCATTTACTCATTCAATAGGTTTGTACATTATGACATGTCGTGGAGTTCCCGTTTACATAGGAAGGGCAATAGAGTTTAACAATGGTGGCTTAAGAAAAAGGATACGTGATTATCAAAGAGGAGCAAATACTCATTCATCTGGTAAATGGATTCAGGAACATCAAGATGATTTAAAGCTTTATATAATTGAATTAGGGCATACTGGTGAGGATGTGGATTTTGTAAAAGACTCAGAAGAAACTATGATTTCAAGAATATATACAAAATTAAATAAAGTCGATGCAGGGATAAGTTATGTTATTAATATTTCCGGATACGTAATAGGGGGAATTGCATTTTGCATCGTAATGATAATTATCCTTGGGGTAACAAATCTTTTATATGTATTAATTCCATATTCTTTGATAGTTTCAGTAGTATGCATTGTGTTATATCTCGTTGAGAATAAAAATAAATGGCGTTAAAATGCGGATTTTATGGTAGTCAATCTTTATCAACAATCAACGAAAAGGTAGAATGGATCGTTAAGAATCAAAATTTTCTTTTCAACTCCTATTTTGCGTTTTGTGGATAAGAACCAATAGAAAAAACTATTTATAACACCTCCAAAACATGATGACTCTTGTGTCACTCTTGGAGGTGTTAATCTATTATTAATAATATTCCCTGTACCACTCAGCAAACTTTCTCAGTCCGTCTCGAAGACTCGTAGAAGGTTTGAACCCGAAATCTCTTTCAAGATCCGATATGTCTGCAAATGTTATCGGGACATCGCCTGGCTGCATCGGAACAAGTTCTTTATGTGCTTCAAAGTCATAATCATCATTCAATACTTCTGCACGTACCAGTTCTTCTGACAGAATCCTTACAAAATCCAAAAGATTTTCCGGATTGTTGTTTCCTATGTTGTATACCCTGTATGGTGGAATAGGAAGTCCGTCTTCTCCGTTCTTCTTTTCAGGAGCACTCTGCATTACTCTCTTTACTCCTTCGACTATGTCGTCGACATAAGTGAAGTCTCTCTTGCAGTTTCCGAAATTGAAGATTTTTATCTTTTCACCTTTTACAAGCTTGTTTGTAAAGCTGAAATATGCCATGTCCGGTCTTCCGGCAGGTCCGTATACCGTAAAGAATCTGAGCCCAGTAGATGGTATGTTATATAACTTGCTGTATGCGTGAGCAAAGAGTTCATTGGATTTCTTTGTTGCTGCATATAAGCTGATTGGGTTATCTACTTTGTCTTCTGTTGAATACGGAATTTTCTTGTTTGTTCCGTAAACAGATGATGACGAAGCATATACCAGATGCTCAACAGGATTATGCCTGCACGCTTCCAGTATGTTATAAAACCCTAATATGTTGCTTTCTATGTATGCATCGGGATGGTCAATTGAGTATCTTACCCCTGCCTGGGCGGCAAGATTTACCACAACATCAAATCTGTACTTTTCAAACAGTGAGTCTATAAGTTCTTTGTCTGCAAGGTTCCCTTTTACAAATGTCCATTTGCTGCCCGGGAATTCTTTAGAAAGCTTGTCTATTTCCTTGAGTCTGTAATCTTTCAAAGATACATCGTAATAGTCATTGCAGCTGTCAAAGCCCACTATATTAATCCCGTCAACAGTTCTTAACAGTTCCTTGACAAGATTTGATCCGATGAATCCGGCTGCTCCCGTTACGAGAATGGTTTTGTTTTTAAGTTCAACGTTCTTACTCAGCATGTTTTCACCTATTAAAGAACACAACCCTTTGTAATCAAGAGGTTGCCATATATTCTCTCTTCACCAGTGATTACAACTGCATATGCTTTCTTTGTCTTTTCATAGAACTCAAATCTGTCAATGTGACCGAGTTTCTTTCCTTCGTATCTTGAACCAATAATCTCTTCGAATTCTCCCCATGCCGGCGGAGTCGGTATGCCGCGCTTTTTGTCGCCGTCAGTCATCTCCATTGCACAGACAGGATTTTCTGTATAGGCATAGTCGAACGGGAAGATATCCAATATTGCATTCAATATATCTCCGACGTTTACACCGGGATATCTGAGCTGTCTTTCGTTGAGATTTCCGGGGAAATTTGCGTCCGCAATAACTATTGTGTCTCCGTGTCCCATGTCGCACAGGATTTTGAGTAAATCTCCTGTCAGAATCTTGCTTACATTTTCGAGCATATTTGTGTCCTCCGATTCGTTATTGGTTTATACCCTTGTACTCTTTTTGCACTTTTTCGTAACTCTCAAGATTGCCTATGTCGTATCTTGATCCCTGCATTTTCATTGCATGAACTTTTGTGTTCTTGCAAAGCCATGCTATATAGCTTCCGGGAGCGTCGTAACCGCATCCGTCATCAAGTGCTTCCTTGATTTTTCTGCTGTCTTCTCTTGTGTAATAATAGAAAGGCGGGCAGCACCAGTGAGTTGCGGGAGTTTCGGATTTTTCCGTCATATCTGTGACGAGATCGTTTTCGTCAATCGTCACAACTCCGCACTTTACGAGTTTCTTCATGGATTCTTCGTAATATCTCATGATGCATGATGTACCCTTCTCCTTAGTATATGATATGAACTTTGTTAGGCTGAAGTCAAGTACATTATCTCCGGCTATTACGAGCATGTCCGAATCAATATTCAATTTGTCTATTGCAAACTGGATGTCTCTTACTGCTCCGAGCCTTGTCTCGTTAGTAGATGTTCCGTCATCCACTACAGTTATCTTTTTGTCTTTTTCTTTTGCCCAGTCGGAAAAGATATGGGCAAATTTGTGGTTGGATATGACGACATATTCATCAACTTCTCCGGACTTGTCTATGTCATCAATGAGCCAGTCAAGAATTGTCTTCTCTCCTACTTTTAAAAGAGGCTTAGGAAAGTTTTCTGTCAACGGATACAGTCTTGTAGCATATCCGGCTGCTAAAATAAGGCACTTCATAGCTTAACTCCATCAGCAGTATGGCAGATGTGAGCACTGTATCTGCCCTTCATCTCCGGGAATGCTTCAAGATATTTCTTTTCAACATTTTCCAGAATGCTCTCTTCGTAATCCGGATCAATCAACGCCATGCAGCATCCCTTGAAACCTGCACCTGAGAATCTGCCGCCGTATATTCCTTTTGTCTCTGTCATTATCTCATACAGCTTGATCAGTTCTTTTGAACCTGTCTCCCAGTTGTCTATTGAACTTCTTCCGCTCTCAAAGGAGAGTCTTCCGTATTCCTCTATGTCTCCCTTTCTCCAGGCATCGGCACCCTTTTCAACTCTGAAATATTCAGTATACCAGTGTTCTGCCCTCTTTGCCCAGTTTACGGGAAGTTTGTCCTTGTACTGCAGATATACCTCATAAGGAACATCCCTGAGATTTGTCTCTTCAAATTTTCCGTATTCCATACCTGACAGCGCCTTGAGTGCATAAGCAGCACTTCTGCACTCGTCAACACGCATGTTGAATTTTGATGAAGCGAGTGATCTCTCAAGACCTGAGAAGAATATGGCGATTTCAAACTTCTTCATTGTATCCGGAGCCTTGATGAGAACATACGTGTCATCTTTTAAGTCCATATACAGAAGTCTGTCCTTTTTGCAGTACACTTCACATGACTGGTCAAGTTTACCGCAGGAAACTCCGACATAATTGTTTTCTGCTTCCTTGGATATATTAATGAGCTCCTGGCTCGAGAGTTCAATATTGTTTATTCTTGAAAGTGCGGACAAAAATGTTATTATGACGGCAGCTGAAGATGAAAGACCGCCAATCGGCAACTCGCCGTCAATTACGGCACTGAGTCCGACTCTGAGAGGATATCTGTTAAGAAGAGCAATTGTTGCGCCTCTCAAGTGATCAGCCCAGTCGTTTTCTTTTTCTTTCGGAACTTCCATGACATGCCACTGAGCACGC
>JAILLB010000016.1 GCA_024693345.1 Clostridiales bacterium | reverse complement strand
AATCACATCAAACAACTAGGTAAGGACACGACCGAAGTTACGCCCGGGGAGATTATGTAAGACCAGAAGTAAAATTCCGGCAGTGGTCTATGAACCAGGAACTAGAGTCCCCCTCCTCTATAGGTGGGGGAGTGTGTCAATCGGGAAAGAGAGCGAGAGTACAAAGTTGTCGCCCGACTTTACACTTACTTTTGCATTCTGCTTTTCTGCAAGTCTTAAGAGATTGCCCAGTCCTCCGCTGAAAGGAATGTCTTTATTCCCGACTTTTCCGTCATTTGTGAAACTGCAGTGAATGTAAGAGCCGTCCGACTCAAATGAGATTCTGAGTTCCGAAGCACCGGCGTGCTTTGAGGCATTTGATACCGCTTCCTGAGCAGCCGAGAAGAAAAGAGATCTCTGAGTTTCGGACAAATTGTCAGGAATGTTCTGCTCCCATATCAGGCGGATTTTCAGTGCTTCTGCCAAGCTTTCAATTCGGGATAATGCCCTGTTTTCTTCTGCTTCTCCCGCTTCTCTGCAGAGCAGCAATGCGTTCTGTTCCCAGAGTGACAATATGTTGTCAAGAGCCTCGGGATCTTCGCTCTCAGCTGCCATTGATGACAGCATAAGCCTGTTCATTTCATTGTGTATGTTGACTTTAGCTTCAAGTATTTCCTGATGGCGCACCGTCTCGTCTATGCTGAAAGAATAGTCTCTGAGTTCACGTGTTATGCGCGACAGTTCTGCCCTGTCTTTTTCAAGTGCCAGGGTCTTTGAATATTCTTCCGTTATATCCGAAGCGATTAAATCGTGAAGATGTTCACCGTTAAGAACTGTTTCTCTGTACGAAAAACGCCATTTCTTCCCTTCGACTTCTGCCATTTCGCCAGTCAAAGCATTTCTGAACTGGTTTCCGTTGAGAAGAGGTTCACCGGTAAGACTCATGCAAAGGCTGTTCATGCAGACATTGGAAAACAGTACTCTTCCGTTGTCCTGCCAGCAGCAGATCCCGCACGGAATCTGGTCAAGATATGCCTTGATTGAGTCGGGTGTAATGAATGTCTTTTCATAGTGGATATTGTACGAAATGAGCAGAACAGATAAACCGGTAAATATGATGCACGCTGAAAGCCAGAGCCAATAAGGCAAACCGTTCACTGCCTGAGTCACAGCGGAAACGGCTCCTGTCTTTTCAAAAAGCGACAGGTCAAACAGAGTCTGCTCCATCAGATATTCAGGCACAAACAGAATAACGGAAAAAGCAGATATCACATAGCGTTTGTTCTGGATTGCCAGTATTGTACCGACTATTGTCGACAGACACAGCATAAGGGCCCAGAATTCAAATAATCCGCGGACAAGAGGAGATAACAATTCAATTGAAGTCATGAAGCATCACCTCCTTCACCAATACTGAAACTTATGTAAAGGATGTTGTCTTCGCGGGTCTCTTCGACTTTTATGCCTTCAGATGACAGCTTGTCCATTAATTCATCCGGTATGGGCTCGGATATATTTTCAAACACCACTTTGAACACGGTGGGATTGTCCCCTGAAAGGTTTACAAACACTCCGTGCAGCTGAGACAGGTTGTTTTCAATCAGGGATTCAAATGCTTCAAACATAACAAGAACTGATGATGAAGGTATGCTTCCCATGGGATGCCCCACAAATTCGCCCGGAACGGAATTGTAGTTGAGATATTTCAACAGTTCTGATACGGAAAGACCGAGTTCTCCCGTCTCTATCACATCGCTTTCCTGAGACAAGAGCATAAGATTTGCATAGCGCTTTATGTAGGCACCGAGCAGAATGATACGCCTTCTGCAGAAGTCCTTCTCTGCAGGGTCGTCGGAATTCTGTGCCTGTTTTGCATATTGTGAAATTGCCTGGGACTGCTTTTGAGTACACCTTGCAATTGTGTCGTACATCTGCGTGCGCTGGGATATCTTTGTCTGTTTTTCGATAAGTTCATTGCGCAGACGGATAAGGTCTGCTTCCTGCTCGAGACCCTCTTTTGCCTCAGCGAGTTCATCATTTAATCGGTCCAGTTCCGTGAGGTCGTCCTGCCAGAAACCGTACCCTCCGGGAATGGGCATCTTATGCAGGATTGTGTGCTCACCTATGCGGGTGCCGCTCTCCATGTTGAACTGTTCACTGGATATGGGGGCAGATGCCGGAGATGAATAGACGATTGTTCCCTTTTTGTCCGTTATCTGGGATGAAATGGGTAGATTTTTAAACAGTTTTCCATAGTCGGTGTTTGTAGGAATCAGGCCCAGCTGCATGCAGCATTCGAGGATTATTGCCGCAGTGAATATGTGCGTTTCCGGAAATTCCGTAATCTGAATTCCGTTCACCATGAATATGAAGAGCACTATACGTATTACAACGGGAATCAGGATAATCCACGCACTCTTTTTTGAGCTGCTGATGCGGCATTTGACGACAAGCACCACGATGGCTGCAAAAAACAACAGATACAGCCAGACATTGGCAACATAGAACAGCCACCCGTATTTGTAGTCACTGTCCCAGTTTGCAAAGTTTTCCTGAAACACGAACGCCTGCTGGTGAAGGTCGTTTGTGAGAATAAGCACAATAAGAACAACAGTAACCACCAGAGCCGTGTACCAGAATACTGAAACCAGACCGTTGTTTTTGGGAGAGATAAACAGCGCAATTCCAAACAAAAAAAGCGACAAAAGAAGAACAGGCACATAGTATAGGTACCAGGTGTGTCTTGCAAGGATGTCCACAGCCGAGAATGGTCCGTATTTCATACCTCTGAACAGAATCAGGAGCAGCCCCATCCACGCAAGCAGTTTCATCATTACCGACAGCCTGCCAGAAGGCGATACTCTGTGCAGGTAGTACAGCACAAGATACACTGACAGAACCAGAAGATAAAACGTTGTTATGTTTCGGGTCGGAAAATTGTTGACTATGACACCCATGGAAAGTATTAAGGTGACAATCCAGAGCAGATAATATATGCCAATCCGCTTCAGAGTAGATTTTACTTCACTCATATATCGTTTCCTTGTCTTTTTTGTCGGGTTTCATTGCAGAAATGCATGAATATAGGATAGGCCAAAAGGCCGTATTTGTCAAGGTTGGCAGCCTTTATGAAAACGGTTCATCAGGATGGATTTTCACCCGGATGAACCGTTATTTCAGGTTAATATGTTAATCAGTTGCTTGTGAGGTCGATCCAGAGCATCGGAACTACACCTATGCATGTATCGAAGACTGCGCAACCTGTAGCGCAGTAGCCTTCTTCATCAACCTTGCACACTTCGCCGTATCCGCCTCCGTCTGAATACTCAATCGGTGAACGCAGCCAGTACTCACCCTGATTTACGTTTTGAGTGTAAACATTGTTGTGTACCCACAGACCCTGACATGCAGCATAATCCGAATAAGAACGAATACGTTGTTTGTCGAGACTGTAGCGGTCAAACGGAGTCATGAATCCATACTCCAAACTTGTTATTTCTGCTTCACTCGGCAGGAAGATGTAGTCACTTGTGTTGTAACAGAGGAATTTTGTTCCGCTGTTCCATTTTTCCACACCATTGTTGCCGTTTGTAGGCATTGAACTCTTTATTCCGTTGTTGACGTTTGTGAGCATAATGAGCTGCTTCTGCAATGCTGTAAACGATGTGTTGTAGAAATTGTCGTTGAGCCATGCCCTGATTGTGCTGTACTCATAGTTGTTTGCATAAATGCCTTCCGGAACTCCTGCATTCTTGTTCAT
This sequence comes from Clostridiales bacterium, assembly GCA_024693345.1. Lineage (GTDB taxonomy): Bacteria > Bacillota > Clostridia > Oscillospirales > CAG-272 > CAG-841. The sequence continues at coordinate 5,399 of JAILLB010000016.1, read as the reverse complement.
GAAAATGCTGTTTGAGTGCTCATCCAAACCAACGTACTCAGGATTGTCAAGGAATGCCTGGCTATCGATGATAATATCTGCAATGAGAAGTGCCTTGCCGTTGACTTTTTTAAGAACACGCCATTCAATCGGATCAAATCTGAACCAGTACAGTAAGTAACTGTCATTCTTGCCGAATTTATATCCGTTATCATCCTGGTAGGTGTTATCCAGAGTACCCATACGTATTGTTGAATTCGGTCTGTACGCCACCATGTATACTCCGCGGTATTTGGTTCCCTGATATGTAACATCCTTGTAGAACATGAAATCAAATACATTGGAAGAAGTGTTGAAGTTGTTTGCTCCTCTGTAGTACTTATATGATGTCCAACCGTTGTATTCACTCGGACTGCTTCCCGGAAGAGCTCCTGCTAGTCCGTTCAGAATGCTGATCAGTGATTCATCAGTCATTTTTGTCTGAGGATATGAGCCGAACAGAACCTTGTCTCCGACAATTGAATATGTTTCAGGAACTACTACTCCGGTGCCCATCTCAGCTCCGCAGCGGTCGCACTTGTTGTCTTTGTTTTCATCGATGTGACCGAGTGCTTCAACTTTTCTTGTTTCTGAATATCCGCATTCACATTTACGCTCTTCTGTTCCCTCTTCGGTACATGTTGCCTTAACTGCCACATACCACTCACCGAATGTGTGGGTGTGTTCACTCATTGACGCGCCGCACTTGTCACACTTGCCGTCTTTGTTATCGTCCACGTGGCCCAGAGCCGCTATCGTTCTTGTCTCTTTTTCACCGCAGGCGCATACTCTTTCTTCCATTCCCGCATCTGTGCAGTTGGCCGGTTTTACGGTTGTCCACTCACCAAATGAGTGAGTGTGTTCTCCTGACATTGATGCTCCGCATCTGTCGCACTTGCCGTCCTTGTTGTCATCTACATGACCGAGTGCAGCTACTGTTCTTGTTTCAACAGTTCCGCACGAACATAATCTTTCTTCTGATCCTGCTTCAGTACATGTGGCCTTTTTCACTGTTGTCCATTCTCCGAAAGTGTGGGTGTGTTCGCCCATTGACGCGCCGCACCTGTCACACTTGTTATCTTTATTGGAATCTATATGGCCTAGTGCTGCCACTCCCCTTGTTTCAACACTGCCGCACGAGCAAACTCTCTCTTCTGAACCAGCTTCCGTGCATGTGGCCTTTTTAACTGTTGTCCATTCTCCATAAGAGTGGACATGTTCACCGCTGAGATTCTTTCCACATCGGTCACACTTGTTGTCTTTGTTTGCATCTACATGGCCCAGAGCAGCTACTGTTCTCATTTCTTTTTCGCCGCATGCACAGACTCTTTCTTCTGTTCCTGTTTCTGTACATGTTGCAGGTGTTACAGTTTTCCATTCGCCAAACACATGAGTATGTACACTTGCCATCGATGCTCCGCAGCGGTCACACTTGGCATTGTTGTCTGCGTCAACATGGCCCAGTGCCTCAACTGTTCTTGTTTCTTTTTCACCGCATGCACAGACTCTTTCTTCTGTTCCTGTTTCTGTACATGTAGCTGCTTTTACTGTTGTCCACGCTCCGAATATGTGAATGTGTTCTCCGCTGAGGTCAAGTCCGCACCTGTCACATTTTCCGTCTTTATCTTCATCAATGTGCCCGAGCGGATCAACAATTCTTGTTTCCTTTTCACCGCATTCGCAGTAACGTTCCTGTGTTCCGTATTCTGTACATGTTGCTATCTTATATGTTGACCACTCTCCGAAAGAATGGGTATGAACTGTTTTGAACTCATATCCGCAGCGGTCGCACTTGTCATCATGGTCTTCGTCTATATGTCCGAGAGGATCAGTGAATCTTGTTTCAACTTCACCGCATGCACACTCGCGCATTTCTGTACCCGCTTCGGTACAGGTAGCGGCTTTTACTGTATTCCATGCTCCGAATTCATGAACATGTTCAGCTCCGAGATTCTTTCCGCATCTGTCACATATATTATCCTTGTTTTCATCTATGTGATTGACTGTAATATCCCTTGTTTCTTTTTTCCCACAGGCACATACGCGCTCCTGAATTGCTGCTTCGCCGCATGTAGGCTCGCCGTATGCATATTCCCATTCACCGAATTTGTGTACGTGTTTCGGCACTATGAGGAACGGAGAGAACGAGTCGACTGTAAATGTGAGTTTACCATTGACGACCGTCGGTATAATTTCTTCTGTTATTCCGTCATGTACGTGCAGAACAACATACTGGTCCAGAGGCAGTTCCGCCTGGGGCAGCTCGATACTTACTGTTACGGGTTTGCCTACCTCAACTTCTTCATCACCGTTTACGATTGAGATGTCGACAGCGTAAACTTCAGCACCTTCCTCGATATAGTAGTCATCCTTTACTGCAGCCAGAGTTTCTGCTTTGACTTCGTCTTTGATGACTTCAACTTTCGGTGTACCCTGTACGTCTTCAAGTCCCTCAACCGCAACCTCAATATGGTGTTCGTGAGTTTCTTCTTCATTGTTGTTGCCGCTGCACGCGGTCAATACAAATATGACGGCAAGCAGAGCTGAGATAATACCTATAAATCTTCTTCTCATGTTCTTCTCCTTTTGTCCCATCAAAATAATGAGTCAATATATACGCATAGATATAGACATTAATATTCTATCCCCCTACTCTCAAATTCACATCGGCCATATGGATGATTCTGAATGAAAAAAGAACCACTCTTCCATTTCGAAAAAGTGATTCTTAATTCGACAAATTACTTGTCTGCAATGATGTTTTTGCGACTTCAGTTAACAAGTGATTCATCCAGCAGGAATTTTTCTATTCCAATATACATAATCCCGTTCTCGTCCTTCCAAGGAATAATATCTTCCCTGACAATTACGATTTTTTGGTACGAATCATTTATTTTTAAAAACCCCCTAGTCTCCTGAGTTCTTTTTTCAGTGTCCGGGATAGCATATGCAGACTGAATGTAATACCTGTTGAATCCCTTGTTGCATATGAAATCAATTTTCAAATATGCCCTTTCGTTCTTTCCCTCCGAATTCTTGAAGAAATGCTCTATGACACCAACATCAACGTTAAAGCCTCGAATAACAAGCTCATTATAGATTACGTTTTCCATAATGTGAGTCACATCCTGCTCCTTGAAGTCAAGTCTCGCGTTTCTTAGCCCAATATCTTCGAAATAGTATTTTGCTGGCGAATCTATGTATCCTTTGCCATTGATTTCAAATCTTCTTGATTTACCAATCAAAAATGCATCGATAAAAAAATCGATATACCGAAAGATTGTATTCGTTGAAATGCTTTGGTTTGTTTTTGATCTATAGGCATTAGATAACTTCGTCGGACTGGTCAATGAACCAACCGAAGAGGCAACAATATCTAGTAGTTCTCCTAATATCAAGTTGCCCTTCTTCAGTCCATTTCGCTCAATGACATCGCTGATATACACCTTATCTAAAAGCCTTTTCAGGTAATCGCTTTTTTCCTCATCTTTTTTTAAACTGAGAAGAAACGGCATCCCTCCGAACATAAAATACTGATTCCATGCATTTTGCTTATCTCCATCGAATGCATCAAGAAACTCGGCGTAAGAAAGTGGATGTACTCTGATCACGTCTCCTCTTCCTCTGAATTCTGTTGCTATATCACTGGAAAGCATTTTAGAGTTGGAACCCGTGACATAGACATCGAGATTTTCATATCCGTTTAACTCGTTAAGGACCTCATATATTCCTATCTTGGATGATATTCCATCTACCTTTGCAGGCTCAATCAACTGGATTTCGTCGATGAAGATATAGTATTTCTCTCTTTTTCCATTGAGAAAATCTTTGACATAGTCACATAAGACATTCGGGTTCCTGAATGACACATTTGTACGCTCGTCGAGCCTTATCTTAATGATGTTCTCATCAGGAACTCCTTCTCCAATGAGATAATCGTAGTACAGGTTGAACAACAGAACAGATTTGCCACATCTTCTTATGCCTGTGATGATTTTCACCATGCCATTCCATTTTCTTGATATGAGTTTATCCAAATACCTCTTGCGTACGTACATACTCTCCTCCTTCTTGTGTTCTTAAATTCATTGATAAAAACTTTAGTTTTTCCAGCGGCGCACACTTGTGACTTTAGTCGTGAGTTAGCCGCTCGTTTTTTTTGCATGAAATAGCATTTCTAATTGTTTTTCTTACTTTTCTAATGGTATAATATACACATGGATAAACCCACATATATTTCAATGCCTAAAGATGTTACACATGGTCGAGGTTATGTGTACTCATTACAGTATCATATCGTATGGGTTACGAAATACAGAAAGCCCATATTTACTGGTGAAATCGAAGCAGATGTCAAATCATATCTTCTTGAAACACTAAATACATTAGAGATGATACCAATTGCAATGGAAGTAATGCCTGACCACATACATCTGCTAGTAGATTGCAAACCTCAAATATGTCTGTCAGATGCCATCAAGGTACTAAAGGGTAACACGGCAAGATGGTTGTTCCTGGCCCATCCTGAGATAAAGAAACAATTATGGGGAGGACATTTATGGAATCCATCATATTTTGTTTCCACAGTGAGCGAAAGAACAATAGACCAAGTAGAACGATACATAAAGGAACAAAAGACCGAATAAGCCAAAAGGAGAGCGTAATATGAAGATTGTTTCAACATACAGTGTGAAAATCAAAGACTACAATCATATATTCGATGAAACTGTCTCCATATATCGCAAAGTTGTAGATTACTTCATCAATGTCTGTATCTGCGAATGGGAAAATGTATCAAAGATAGACAGCAACCATTACAAGCAACAGTACATAGAGTCGCTTTGTCACATGACAAAGGACAATTACAACGTAAAGTACCATTCATTTGACAAAAAGTTTTACAAATTTCCAAGTTATCTTAGACGAGGAGCAATAGTCGAAGCCATAGGGAAAGTGTCCTCATACAAGAGCAATCTTTCAAGATGGGAATCTGCAGAGCCAAAGACACGTGGGAAAAAACCATCATATCCTAAGGCAGGATATGTATACCCCTGCATGTACAGAACTGTCATGTATGAGAAAACAGGTCCGTACGAAGCAAAGATAAAAGTGTTTGTCCGAAACACCTGGGATTGGATTACAGTCCAACTCAGAAAGTCTGATGTGGACTATATCACCAGAAGAGGAGCACGGGGTGAGATATGTGCACCTACACTGCAAAAGCGTGGTCACGAATGGTTTTTGGATTATCCGCTAGAGGAATATGCAAAACTGTCCGACACAAATATATTCAAGCAAACCATAGTTGCCGTAGATCTCGGAATAAACAGTGCGGCTGCGATTTCAGTAATGCATTCAGATGGCACGGTCATTGGAAGAAA
>JAILLB010000007.1 GCA_024693345.1 Clostridiales bacterium | reverse complement strand
GAAATACCCGAACCTCTTCTTGCTATTACAGTTCCGTCAAAGAGCTGAATTCTTGAACGTGTTCCTTCTGTAATCTTGTTGGAGACAACAACTGTGTCACCGATTTCAAACTGTGGAACCTGTTCCTTTAATTGCCCGCTTACAAAAGCTGTGAGTTTATCCATCTGGATTTACCTCCTTTTGGTATTAAGAAGCGTTCATGCGAGCATGCAGCGGACCGCTCCCTGCAAAAATGCTTAAGTATTCTATCATTAGTGAAATAAAAATGCAAGGACTTTTTTCGCTATTATCATATTTTTTTAATATAGTCGGCATTTCATGGGTCTATTTGTTTGAAATAATTGTTTCGAGTTGATATAATTTTCGTGTGAAATCCACTTTTGAGAAGGTGTATTATGACAAACTCTTGGTCAGTTATATTGGGTAAATTCGGTGATTTAGGTAAAGCCGGATTACCATATCTCTATTCTTCACTATCCAAGTTATATGGGAAAGATATGCAAGTTTTCAACGAAGATGCATTAACCACAGGTTTTAATGAAAACTTCATTTTTATTGGAAACGGAAATGTCATCTCGCAGTGTGTTGAAAAAAGACTATTTGAATATGCGACAGAAAGTGAAGGGTACACTGTTTACATTGGCGACAGCATCTTTGCACCGGAAAAGCAGATGATTTGTATTACCGGTTTTGATGATAAAGGTTTGCTTTACGGAATCATGGATTTTTGCAACAAATACTTGGGAGATGTTCTCTGGCAGCATGTAGATTTGTGGAGAGGAGATATTTTTTCCACACCATTTGAAAGAAAACTTCCTGACTGGAAAACAACAACATACCCCAAAATAAAGACAAGAGCCATTTGGTCATGGGGACATGTCATTTATGACTACAAAGGTTTCTTTGACAATATGGCGAAAATGCGTTTAAATGAAATCGTTATTTGGAACGACCATGCTCCATTAAACGCAAATGAAATTGTTACATATGCTCATTCTCGCGGCATCAAGGTAATTTGGGGCTTTTCATGGGGATGGTCAACATCCATAGCAGAAGATTTCAAGAAATTGACGGATCAATCTCTTGTTGAATTGAAAAACAGTATTGTTTCCACATACGAAAAAGAATATGCAGGAATCGAAGGAGATGGAATATATTTTCAATCCCTGACTGAGTTATCTTCAGAAATTCTAAACGGAAAATGTGTAGCTGAAGTTGTCACGGACCTTGTCAATGATACGGCACAGGAATTATTATCAAGGTATCCGGATTTGCATATCCAATTCGGTCTTCATGCAACATCAGTCAAATCCAAATTGGACATTATTAAGAAAGTTGATCCTAGGTTATACATAATCTGGGAAGATTGCGGATCATTTCCATTTAATTATTTCCCCGAAAAAACACAGAATTTTGATGACACAGTTTCCTTCACAAATGATCTCATGAAATTGAGGGGAAAGTCCGAAAAATTCGGAGCTGTATTCAAAGGTATGCTAAAACTCGACTGGACAAGATTCAAACATCATGAAAGCAGTCTGAGAATCGGGGAATATGACAAAGATTTTATAAAAAAACGTCAAATCGAGAAGAATCAGCTTTGGAAAGTGATTCAGGCGTCATGGATAAAGAATGCAAAATATGCACAATTGATGACAACTGAGATTGTTGAAAAAGCAAATAATCCGATTGTTGAAGCAGTTATTGAAGACTCAATGTTTGAAAATGACATTATGTTCCCGGCTGCTCTGTATTCGGAGCTCATTTGGGACCCCAACAGAGACATAAATGAAATAACGGGACAGGTTGCAAAATATCCATGCGTTAAGTTCGCGAATATATGAGTGATCCTAAAAATATACCAGGCATTCGATGTCTGGTATTTTTGTCTATTCAGTTTTTTGCTCTTTTGGCTCTTCCGGAGCAGGCGAGTCAACCGCCCCTATAACTTCAGCCTGTACTTCGAGCTGTTTCTGGTCTTTAATCTTGTACTTGTTTATAATCTTCACAAACAGAGGCATACTTAATCCGAGAAGTACCTGAATTCCTCCGTTAATCGCAAGACAAATTGCTGTTCCGTAAACAAGTCTTTCTATGCCGAACAGAGTTATTGTCATTCCCATTTTGTCTACAACTGCAACAATTGCGTTTCCGAGTGCATATGCAAGCAATGTAATACCCTGAACAGCTATGTTTCTGAACATCAGGTAATCCGCTCGGTCGACAACAGGAAGGTTTTCGTATACGAGTGAACTTGCCACAATACCGGTTCCTACACCTATGATGTGCTGACTGAACCTGACTGCCGTCATAAGCCACATGTAGTTGTCTTCAGTGACAAGTGCATATGCCAGATACGTGAATCCCTGGACAAAACTGAGTATTGCAAGTAATTTGAAATATCCGAGTTTCTTTACCAGATGTGAATACATCTTTCCGAAGAATATGAAGAAGAGGAAATATGTCGCATTGATTGCGGTAGGATATGTGTACGGAACCTTGATTACATTCAGAATGTACGAGTTGAGGGTCGGGCCGACAATCGAGTTTGCAAACAGGTATACCAGGTACACCATTGTTGTAAACAAATATGGTCTGTACTTGAAAGGCGCGACAATAATGTTCTTTAAGTCTATTTTCTTTGTCTGTGCTTTATATCCGGTGTATTTAGGAACAAGTGTGACTATGAGTGTTCCTATTATTCCCAGAGCAAACGAAACAAATCTGCATATAATCATTACCGTCAGCTGATCCGGTGAGCCTTTCAGGTTATCCAAAAGCATTGAAACCAGCATGGATATTGGGTAAGCAATGAGAGCGCTTGCGAATCCCTGTACCAGGAAGAAGTCTGCTCTTACGTCCTGTGTCAAGAAGTTTGCCTGCCATTCTGTATAGCATGGTTCAATCAGCGATGACAGTATATTGGATACGAATGTGATTATAATGATGACAGTCAGAAGTGTATCTTTATCCGAAATAATCATCGGAGCAATCGTTATTCCCAATAGCCCGACACCAAACCTTATGGATCTTCCCAGAATTAACGAGAGTTTGGGCCTTTTCATCTTCTTCAGAAGAGAAGGGGTCAGAATACCTATAAGTGATGTTATGGTAGGAATCGTGGATATGATACCTATCTGGCTTATATCAAATCCGTAGAGAGTGAGGTATCCTACATAAAAGATGTCACCTGAAAGGATTGTTAGGGTAGAGTTGAGTATGGCAAAGATAAGGGTGCTTGTACGCCCTTTGCCGTTGTCGGTTCTGTTGAACAGTCTGCCGAATATTCCGTTTCTGTAGCCTATTCTAATTCTTTCGCCAAGACTTTTCACTGTACTCTGCCTCCTCTCCGTCGTAATTCTCGTAATATATATTACATTTACTTGGTTATGTCAACATCAAATTGTGTTTTTAATGCAAAAAAGCCAACTTGCTGACATTGAGCAAGCTGACTTTCACACAAATCGTGTTATTAACTTAATTGCTGAACCTTCCTCGTATTCCGAAACTCTTCCTATGCCGAGTAAACCTTTTTCACCGTATATGGATACAAGCGTTCCTGTTTCAAAAGAAGTATTAATCTTTTTCTGGTAAATTTCGCATCCGTTAAGACAAAGTTTTTCAAAAAAGCCGTGAATACTTACCTTTGGTAGATTGCTGAAAATCTGGTCCGGAGGCATAAGGAATGAACGAAGTATTATTTCGTCCGACGCCTTCAGTTCTTCAAGTGTATGTGCATTTTCGATTGAATGATTACCGCATTTTGTTCTTCTCAGTGAACTCATAACAGCACCGCATCCGAGTTTGGTCCCGATATCAGAGCAGAGTGTTCTTATGTATGTGCCTTTTGAGCATGAAACAACCATGTTGTAATCTCTGTTGTTGCCTGAAATGTCCATGCTGAGTATTTCAACTTTTCTGGGCTCTCTGTCAATTTCTATTCCTTCTCTTGCGTATTCGTACAGTTTTTTCCCGTTCAGTTTAAGTGCACTGTACATAGGAGGAGTCTGCATGTATTCTCCGACAAAAGATTTCGCGGTTTTAATCACGGCTTCATTGTCTGGAATAACATCAGATTCGCTTAATACTTTACCTGTTATGTCTTCAGTGTCGGTTGTAATTCCGAGTCTCATGCCCGCTATGTATGTCTTTTCATCAGACAATAGGTAATCTGATGCTTTTACGGCGGAACCGACGAGAACGCACAACAGACCCGTTGCGAGCGGGTCTAACGTACCTGTATGACCGACACGTTTTGTTTTGTATAGTTTTTTTATACATGAAACGACGTCAAAAGAAGTAACGCCATTAGGTTTGTCTATGAGAATCAGTCCGGAAGGGGCAGGCTCAGACATCAAAACCACACTTTCTTATGATGTACTTGACTGATTCGTCGACATCTTTCTTGTTAACGCTGCAGCCGGCAGCACCGGGGTGTCCGCCGCCTCCTAGTTCCGCACAAATGCTGGCAAGGTTAACGTTGCATTGTGCCCTTGTGGATATTTTAAATGTTTCGTCGTCTCTTTGTCTTGCCAGAATTGCAATCTGAACACCTTCTGCACGTCTTATTGTGTTTATGACATCATATGTGTCCTCGTCTTCAAATCCGACTTTTGTTCTGTCTTCCAAATAGAGCTTGACGTATGCAACTTTTCCATCACACAGGTATTGCACATGCTCCTGTGCATATGCTTCTACAGCCAAGGCATTTTTGCTCTTTGTCTCGAACAGTTCGTGGCAGATAAGTGCATGATCTGCTCCGTACTCAATAAGCTTGGCTGCCACCTTGTGTGTATATGGGGTTGTGTTCAGGTATCTGAAACCACCTGTGTCTGCTGCAAGTCCCGCATAGAGAAGAGATGCTGTCTTTTGTGATAGTTTTCTCTTTGGAAAAAGTCTCAGCATGACTCGGTAGATTATTTCCGTACATGCAGAAGAATTGGTGTCTATGAACATCTTTTTTGCAGTCAGATCCCTGATGGAGTGGTGATCTATGCAGAGCTGAACTTTATCTGAATAATCTTTGTACTTACCGAGCTGATTCTTGCTCGCCACGTCAGTGGACATGTATAAGTCTATATCTACATCGCTCGGAACATCATCAATTGTATAGTCCCTTCTTCCATTTGTCATGAAAAGAAGAGATGTCGGAATTTTGTCGCAGCATACGGGATATGCCTTTTTGCCCAGATCTTCAAGAATACTTGCGATCACAAGGGCAGATCCGATGGTGTCCGCATCAGGATTTTCATGCATGAAAATGACTACGTTTTTTGAGCGCAGAAGGGTTTTTGCAATTCCGCTTATGGAAGTGTTTGACAACTCATTGATCATTTGAAGACTCCATATGCTTTCTCTTCTCCTCTTCCTGTCTCAACAGTTCAAAGACACGATCGCCTTTTTCTGCCATGTCGTCGTATTCAAAATGAAGTTCGGGTGTTGAACGCATATTGAGAATTTCGGCAAGTTTTTTGCGAATATATCCTGCCGCACTATAAAGCCCTGTTTTAACTTCCTTGATGTCTTCGTGTGTTGCATTCAGGATGGAAAAATATATTTTTGCGAATTTGAGATCGCCGGATACGTCACAGTGAGTTATTGTGATTATATGCGGAGAAACCCTGGGGTCTTTAATTGTCATAATAGTCTCATTAACTATTCTGCTGACCTCTTCATTAACTCTTTCTCTTCTGTATCCTGACATCTTTTTATCCCCTTGTTTTAGATATGGAAAGTATATCACATCGGGGGATGGCTTGACAAGATTTCGGCTGAAAAACAGAGCTCGTATGAAAACTTTTTTCATTGCAAAAACAAGCTTCGTGCGTTGACAGGTTATTTTTTTCATAATATAATTAATTGTTAAGCAAAAATCTGCAGGAAGGGGGATGTTTTCAGCTTTATGACCGAGAATAAGGACAAAAATTTTTGGGATCTTGATCAGTTCGTTGAACCGAAAAAGTACATAAGCAATCCAAAAAGAAATACGATTGATGCCATTTCTGTGTCCATTGGCAATCAGAATCCTGAACAGAAAACCGAGAAAATTCCCCCAAGACAACAT
>JAILLB010000123.1 GCA_024693345.1 Clostridiales bacterium | reverse complement strand
AGAGTGAAGCAAATATCTTTATCCGAAGATATTATTTGCTGGAAAGCACTGCAGATATTGCGATTGTTTTTCGCCTCAAAGAAAATCACATAAGGAGTACTCTTTCCAGGACAAGGAAAAAGTTAAAAAGGTATATCAAGGTAATAAATGAACAGCACAAAAATGTTTGATGCAATGTCGAAGATTGATGATAACCTTGTTGAACGTTGCATAAATGATAATAACGAGACAACTGATCAGCAAGTTACTTCACAAAATCAATTATCAAAAAAAACACGCTTTTTCAAATTGGGCATAGTGATTGCTTCATTCGTTTTGATTCTAGCTATAGGTTCTGTAACTGTTGTACTTGCGGCAGAAGCCAAAGAATACAATGACGCGGTCGCATTCTTTGAAGAAAATGGTTTATCTACCGAAGGATTAAGTCGCACTGAAGTCAAAGCAGTTTATTTGGATATAAAAACCAATTCATTTTCTTATGGAAAGACTGCAACAGTTATACAAAATGCTATACCGGGATGGGAGATCCAACAGGACAACCCAACTCCAACTCCAGAAGAGCTTGAGTATTGGTTCAAAAACTATGTTAAGAACATTAAGAACATGATTATAAAGCAAAATGGAATTAGTTATCAAACAACCAGAAACACTTCTGGTACATTCAGTATATTGGAATGTTACAACGATGGAAAAATGATTTGGAATGTTGAGCTTTCTGAGTTTACAATCTATGGATACTTACGTGCAAAGAATGAAACAATAGTATGGGGTCATAACGTTGACAAAACTAACAAAACTGAATGGATCTACAGTTGTTTTATTGCATTGGTTGATGATAGTGGAAATGTGAAGTGGCAGAGGTGTCTCGATCATGGTTTTCATATTGAAAGAATTGCTTCTATATTGAAGAACAGTGATGGGACATGGTCAGCTTTTTCAATAGGGGATTCTGAGTATCTATGCTACAGTTGTTATGATAATGACGGAAATGAACTCAGTGTTCACAAAACAGAAGTCGGAGATGTAAGAATTTGGAATGTTACTAAGCTTGGAGATGGATATATCATTCAACTTGGAAATACGAAGTCACATGATAATGCTCATTTGTACAAAATGAACCGAGATGGAAATCTGACTGATGATTTTACGTATGAATCTGATGGGTATTGGTATTACATCCAGGATTTGATTGAGTTTGAAGGGAAAATAATCATTTCCGCATATTATGTTCCAATTAATGAAGGATTACTCGCGGGTTATCGTTCGGAGATTGCAAATATTTTGGATTATTGTCGTGAAAGGGAAGATCCAACTGAGGATATACCAAGTGAAGAATTAACTCCAATTGTTTGTAGAAATTTTACAGCTGTTTTGCTTATCTGTGATCCGGAAAATGGTCTTCTTAGAACATTCTATTCGGTGAAAGAATCATTGGGAGCAGATTTATCGATTGAGAATTCCGGTGAATTGGAATGGACAGTTAAGAGTTTCGTTTCAACACATTATTCTCCGTATGCAAGTGCATACACTATATCTGGGAAATGCAAAGATTTCCATTATGTGTTTGATTCTGAAGGAAAATTGAAAGGACAGATAGACACGAACACCTATTCGTATTTTCACAGGTGAGTTGTAAGTTGTTTTGAATTATAAAAGAAACCCGAAAGTTCAACAAAGCTTTCGGGTTATTAATATGTGTGGGTGATTCTATGGTACTATTGTTCCAAATATTAGAATGGATTGTTCTTTTTTTAGGTTTAGCTTGAATTCCGTATGGTTGCCTTTTATCAAACGATCGACAGGAATTGAAATTTTGGTTCTTGGGTCCTGAAAAGTCAAATCATACTTTCCATTTATCGAAACAATTGTGTCTGCATCCTCTTTTAGCGATGCAAAATACCAGATGTCTTCTATGTCGTTTCTCTTATGGATAAACTGGAGTCCATGAACCTTGTTGACAACAACAGTATCGCTTTTGTCAGACAATATCTCATCCAGACCATTTGTTTTTGATGATGGAAGAGAATAACAAATGCCTTTTCCAAATCTGTTTTTGACTATTTCATCCGTCGTTTTGTTTGTTCCAAATAGTTCTTTTACTGTGTGTGAAAACAAATCTTTTTCCGTATACTCAATGACTGTGGTCGGAAGTTCTGAGGTTGATATAAGCGTGCCTCCGCTTTCGACAAATTCTTTCAACTTCATGATTGTTTTCAGGGAAACAGCATTCATTCCCGGAATGATTATGGTGTTGTATCTTTGATGGTGAATGGAATCGTTAATAATCATCTCACCATTGGATATTGAAACATTGTTGTGTAAAACATCCGGATGGAGAAAACTGAAATCATAGTTGAGTTCTCTTATCAGGTATTGTCCGAGGTTCAGATAATCATTGGTTTCTGTGGTGGGACCTCCGTTGACTGGGTCGCCTTCCCATGAAAAATTGTACAGGTACTGCAGGTTTTCAATGGGGTAAAGAATGGCAATTGAGTTAACTTGACCGCTGTTTTGCAATGGTTTTTGAACGGTTGCACAAAATTCGTTGTATTCTGTCAGATATTTACCGTAATAGTCGTGTCTGTAAGATAGTTCAGGCTTGAATTTAACTTTTTCATTATCAGGATTGTACCACACAGCATGAGGAACAAGATGGTTGATTCCCTTTGTGAAAAGATCATTGGTTTCTCTGTATATGCCTTCAATTGTTATGTTTTCAATTGCTCCGAAACATTCGGACATTACAAGTCTTTTGTTCCAGTTGACTGCAGAAGATGATACAACTTTATATGCCTTGCTTGCTCTTTCCTCGCAGAATATTTCATCAATTCCCGGTATATCCTGGTACTTGAAAGAGAGCATAAGATCTCCCGTGATTCCGCAGGGATTATCCACTTCTTCCTGATCAACATGACCGGTCAGGGAAATGCCATGTTCTGTGCACCATTCTTGTATAACTTTAGGAAATCCGGATGAGTACAATTCAGCTCTCAGACCGAACATCATATTTCTTGCTTTTGCAGTTTCTTCTCCTATATCAAAAAACAAAGCGGGATAATAAAGTGCAGGTGAAAAGCCATATTTCTCAATGAATTTTTCGTTAAAGATTTCAGTCCATGCTCTTCCTTTTGCACTGTAAAACTGCGGCTCGTCATAAAAAGAACTGTCAATCACATTGCCGAAGTACTTATTGAATTTTCGGTAGTAAACTTCATGTGTACATTCAATGAATTTTCTCACTGAATCGGGATTGAGATAATCCACTCTGCCTAGTTCAGCATCAACCAAGACAAAACATAAAACCTTATATCCGTCATCATCAGCTTCCCAGTTGAGAACATCGTCGTGGACAAATTCACTCAGGTCTATCCTCTTATTTTCTCTCATGGCAACAACAGCCATGACTTTTGGATAGGCAGACAAATCGACATGGAACAGCCTGTTATTTGATTCAAATATTTCTAAATCCAGACGTTTTGCACATGCGTTTGGATATTGTTCTTTCATTATGCCGCCTGCACCGCCGCTTGGAAACCACCATTCGTCATAAAGACACATTTTTAACCCAAGTTTTTTGGCCTGAAGTACAGCTGTTTCGTACAAATCGAGATACTCTTCGCTCATGTATTCCAGTTTGCAGGCATTATAAGGCAAAATTCCAAATCCGGCATAGCCGGATTCTTCTTTGCATTTTTGCATGATTTCTTTGATGCCGTCATCAGTAGGCTTATCATTCCAAAACCACAGGGGTCTTGTGGCGTAATTGTCGCTCATGTTGGTGCCTTTCTTGAGTTATGTAGAATTAATGAGATTATCCTGCCAAAAACTTCTATTACCAGAAAAGATTTTGCAACAGTTACGCCAATTTGTCAATACTGCCTGAACCATAATGTCCGGTGTTTTACAAATGAAGCGATTTTAAAGCGGAAAAACAAATATTTTTATTTATTTTTAGCCTAATGTATGATATAATCAAGCGGTGGTGAAATGTTCATCAAGATATTTTATTTTTTTTAGGAGTTTTTCATGAACAACATTCAGGAAGGGGCATACAAAAAGATTGTTGAGATTTGTAATACTTACAAAAACGAACCAACACCTTTGATGCCGATTTTATCAGCAATCCAGAACGAATTCGGATATATTCCGCTGGATGTACAGGAAATCGTTTCGAGAGAAATCGGATTACCTGTTGCAGAAATCTATGGAGTGGTCACATTCTATAGTTTCTTCAGTTTAAAGCCGAAGGGCAAATATGTAATAGGAGTATGTCTCGGAACAGCTTGCTATGTTAAGGGTTCACAGCAGATCATAGACAAGTTCGCTGAACTTCTCCACATCAAACCGGGTGAGACAACTGAAGACGGTCTGTTTACTTTGTCAGCATTGAGATGCATCGGTGCATGTGCTTTGGCTCCGGCCATTTCCATTAACGGAAAAGTATATCCTAAGGTTACAGCTCCAGATGTAGACAAGATTGTCAATGAATATAAAGCAATGGAGGCTAATGCGTAATGGGAAGAATTGTTACGGTTAAAGACCTTGATAGTAGAATTGCCAGCTGTACTAAAGAATTTGGTAGCAAGTTGGATGGAAAAAAGGGAAAAGTTACCCTTTGCGTATGCGGTGGTACAGGATGTCTTGCCAACAGCAGTTCTGACATTAAGACAGAGCTTATTAACTACATCGCAGAAAAAGGACTTCAGGACAAAATTGAAGTCAACATAGTCGGATGCTTCGGTTTCTGCTCACAGGGACCATTTGTAAAAGTATTGCCGAGCGACACTCTCTACAGAGCCGTAAAGGTATCTGATGCGAAGAGAATAGTTGACAGCATTGAAGCAGACGAAATACTTGAAGATTTGCTCTATGTTGATCCTCAGACTCATGAAAAAGTCGTTAAACAGGAAGACATCAACTTCTATAAAAAACAGGTTAGAGTTGCTCTTCACGGATGCTCAATAATCGATCCTACAAACCTCGATGAATCACTCGGATTTGATGGATTCAAAGCTTTGAGAAAAGTACTTACAGAGATGACACCTCAGCAGGTAATCGACGAAGTATTGGCTTCAGGACTAAGAGGAAGAGGCGGTGCCGGATTCCCGACTGGAAGAAAATGGCAGTTTGCAGCAAACGTAGAAGCAGATCAGAAATACATAGTTTGTAACGGCGACGAAGGCGACCCTGGTGCATTCATGGACAGATCGATTCTTGAAGGAAACCCCTTCAACGTAATCGAAGGTATGATGATAGCAGGTTATGCTTTCGGAGCATCAGAAGGTTACTTCTATGTAAGAGCAGAGTATCCTGTAGCAGTCGAAAGATTGCTCAACGCAATTAAAGTCATGGAAGAAGCTGGACTTCTCGGTGACAACATACTTGGAACAGGATTCTCATTCAGAGCACATCTGAGACTCGGTGCAGGCGCATTTGTATGCGGCGAAGAGACAGCATTGCTCAACTCAATCGAAGGCAAGCGCGGTATGCCAAGACCGAGACCGCCGTTCCCGGCAATCAAGGGCTTATGGGGCAAACCGACATGTGTTAACAACGTTGAGACACTAGCAACAGTTCCTTACGTAATCAGAGTAGGAGCTGCTGAATTCAGCAAGATTGGTACTCCGACAAGTACAGGTACAAAGGTATTTGCTCTTGGTGGTAAAATCAACAACGTCGGACTTGTTGAAGTTCCGATGGGTACAACTCTCAGAACACTCATTTATGATATCGGCGGCGGTATCCCGAATGACAAGAAGTTCAAAGCAATCCAGACCGGTGGTCCTTCAGGCGGTTGTCTGACAGAAAAGGATCTCGACACAGAAATCGACTATGACTCACTCGTAAAGAAGGGCTCAATGATGGGCTCAGGCGGTGCTATCGTCATGGATGAAGACAACTGTATGGTTGACGTTGCTAAATTCTATATGGAATTCATCAAGGATGAATCATGCGGTAAATGTTCACCTTGTAGAATTGGTACAACAAGACTTCTCGAAATGCTCACATTGGTTACAGAGGGTAAGGCAACACAGCAGACTCTTGAAGACATGAAGGAACTTGCTCAGGTTATTAAGTCAGGTTCACTCTGTGCTCTCGGTCAGACTGCTGCTAACCCGGTTCTCAGTACAATGGCTAACTTCCCGGATGAATACGATGCTCATGTAAATGACAGAGTATGTCCTGCTCACGTTTGTAAGAGCCTGATGCAGTATGTAATTGATCCTGAGAAGTGCAAGAAGTGCTCCAAGTGCGCTAGAAACTGCCCAGTAAGCTGTATCACAGGCGTTCCGGGCAAAGAGCCATACGTTATTGATCAGAACAAATGTATTAAGTGCGGTACTTGCTACACTGCTTGTCCGTTCAAAGCAATCGATAAGAGGTAGGAGGACGTTAAAATGAGCGAAGAAGTAAAAATGGTTAATGTTAAAATTGAAGGCAAAATCTATTCAGTTCCTGCCAACTTAACGGTACTCGAAGCAGCAAAACTGTGCGGATTCAACATTCCTCACCTTTGCTACTACAGCGGTGGTAAATGTTCAACAGCAAGCTGCCGTGTTTGTATGGTTGAAATAAAGTCTGAAAGAGGAAGCAAGTGCTTTGCATCATGTGCTTACCCGGTATCAGACGTACCGGCAGAAAAGGGATTTGAAATCAGAATTTCATCTCCGATGGCTGTCAAGGAAAGAAGAACAAGCGTAGAGCTGCTCCTTTCAAACCACAACAAGAATTGTCAGCAGTGCGTTAAGAACCAGAGCTGCGAACTTCTCTATGTTGCCAACGCAGTAGGTGCAAGAGAAGGTAAATATGCCGGAAGCAAGACTCCTACAACGTATGATGATCTTGGCCCCGGAATTAGAAGAGATACATCAAAGTGCATTCTCTGCGGAAGATGTATTGAAAAGTGCAAGGAAGCTCACGGAATAGGCATCCTCGGATTTGAAAACAGAGGCTTCAACACAATCGTTGGACCCGCTGAAAACAGATCATTTGCTGAAGTTCCTTGTCTGCAGTGCGGACAGTGCGTTCTCGTTTGTCCTACAGGTGCTTTGTCAGAAGTTTCGGATATCGAAAAGGTCGACAAGGCAATGGCAGAAGGCAAATATGTTATCGTGCAGACCGCTCCGGCAGTCAGAGCTGCCATAGCAGAAGAATTCGGCCAGCCGGTTGGAACACCTGGAACAGGTAAGATGGTTGCTGCCCTTCACAGACTCGGATTCTACAGAGTATATGACACAAACTTCGGTGCTGACCTTACAATCATGGAAGAAGGCACAGAACTTATCCACAGAGTGACAAAGGGTGGAGTACTCCCGCAGATCACAAGCTGTTCACCAGGTTGGATTAACTACATGGAATACTACTATCCGGAAATCATTCCGAATGTATCTACATGTAAGAGCCCGCATGAAATGCTCGGTGCCACGATAAAGAGTTACTGGGCACAGAACAAGGGCATAGATCCGAAAGACATATTCGTAGTTTCAATCATGCCTTGTACAGCAAAGAAGACAGAAGAAGTTCGTCCTCAGAATTCTGTTGACGGACTTGCAGATGTTGATGCAGTGCTTACAACAAGAGAACTTGCAAGAATGATCAAGAGAGCTGGTATCAACTGGAGCAAACTTCCTGAAGAGGAATTTGATCCCGATTTGCTCGGTGATTACTCGGGTGCAGGCGTAATCTTCGGTGTAACAGGCGGTGTTATGGAAGCTGCGCTCAGAACAGCTAACAAGATTCTTACAGGCGAAGAAGCTGACATGCTTAAATTTGAAGCAGTAAGAGGACTTGAAGATGTTAAAGAAGCATCATTCAATCTCAACGGAGTTGAAATCAAGGTTGCTGTCACAAGCGGAATGGCAAATGCAAAACCACTGCTTGACCAGGTTAAGAACGGAACAAGCCCATACACATTCATCGAAATAATGTGTTGTCCGGGCGGTTGTATCAATGGTGGCGGTCAGCCATTCATTAAGCCGCAGTATCTTCCGAACGAAGACATAGACATCGAACAGACTTACAGACAGAAACGTGCAGCAGTTCTTTATGGTGAGGATGAAAGACTCACAGTTCGTCAGTCCCATAACAACAAGCAGATTCAGCAGCTCTACAAGGATTTCTTTGGTGAACCTTGCAGCGAGAAGGCTGAAAAATACCTGCACACTTCATACAACTCTGACAGAGTAAGATTCCCGAAGAAATAATCATAGGGACAACTGAAAACAAACCAAGGCGGGGAGTAATTCCCGCCTAAATTATGCAGGAAAACAGATTTTTTGTTGGATTTTTGTTTTTGTGCAATGTTGCCTGATTGTCCGTATTGGGGCTCCGAAACCAACAAAAATATTGACTTGTACCATATAAATAAATATAATATACAGGTCAACAAAAAGAAGGGGTAGGTTTTCAATGAAGAATACTGAACCAAAACATGTCATCTATGACATGGATTCCATTTATGATGGCGTCGTTAGACAAGCTCAGAGATATGGAGACAAAGTAAGGTACTATTACAAAGAAAATGGTGAAGAAAAGGTTGTCACCTACAAGCAGATGCTTGACCATGTCAATTACATTTCTTCGGGTTTGGATGCAATGGGTTATGCAAAAACAACCATTGTTATGACAGGTGAACCGCATCCGGATTACGTAGCTGTTTACGATGCCGTGGTATCCATCGGAGGTGTAATAGTTCCTCTTGATAAAGATATTACAAACGACCAGTTCTCAGGATTTGTAAATGTAACAGAATCAAAAGTTGTATTTTACATGGCTTCTCTTAACGATAAAATTGCAGATAAGCTGTCAGAAATGAACAACGTTGAAAAGTTTATATGCATTGCATCCGGAGACTTGGTGCTTCCCGATGATGAAAGATTCATGAAATTTGAAGATTTCTTTGAATATGGCAAGAAAGCATATGAATCCGGAAACAGAGCAGCCGAAAAACATGAGGTCGACCTAGAAGCACTTTGTGCAATCCTGTATACATCAGGAACAACAGGCACAAGTAAAGGTGTTATGCTGAACCAGCGCAACCTGGTTACTGCAACAATCGACTCAGACTACATCATGGCGGTCATGGAAAGCGATGTATTTGTATCAGTTCTTCCTTTCCATCACGCATACGAATTTGTTTGCGCACAGTTTGCTCTTCCGAACACGGGTGCAACAACCGCAATCAACGATTCAATCAAAAACGTTCTCAGAAATTTCCAGAAATACAAACCGACAGCTCTTGTACTGGTTCCTTTGTTTGTAGAAACACTTCACAAGAGAATATGGGCTGAAATAGAGAAAAAGGGAAAGACAAAAACTGTAAGAAACGCTATCAAGATTTCCAACGCGCTCAGAAAAGTCGGAATCGATAGAAGAAGAGTCTTGTTCAAAGATATTCTGGCAGCATTCGGAGGCAATCTCAAACTGATTGTTTGCGGCGGAGCTCCGCTCAGAGCAGATTTGCTCGATGATTTCGATGCTTTCGGTATTGAAATATGTGAGGGATACGGAATAACGGAATGCGCTCCGCTTATTTCGGCTAACCCAATAACCTGGAGAAAATATCACTCGGTCGGTCTTAAAATACCGCACATGGATGTAAAGATAGAAAAAGAAAACGAAGAGGATGAAACAGGAGAGATTCTTGCAAAAGGTCCTGCGGTTTTCATGGGTTACTACAAGAATCCGGAAGCCACAAAAGAAGCATTTACATCAGACGGCTGGTTCAGAACCGGTGATATCGGATATGTTGACAAAGATAACTTCATATTCATAACGGGACGTAAAAAGAATGTCATCATTCTCTCTAACGGCAAGAACATATTCCCGGAAGAACTTGAAGAGTATATCACGGCAAGCGAACTGGTTTCAGAGTGCGTTGTAGTCGGAAGAAAGAACGATGCCGGTGAGATATCAATCTGGGCTCTTGTTTATCCTGATTATGAACAGTTCAAGGGTAAATCAAAAGAAGAGGTTGAAGCCGCAATCAAGGCAGAAATTGACAATGTCAACAAGAAACTCCCTGTATATAAACACATTCCGAATGTGGAAATAAGGGAAACTGAATTCGAAAAAAATACAACAAGAAAAATTATAAGATACAAAATCAAATGAGGGGAGAGGTAATATGTTCGAAGAAATAAAACAAATTCTGGTTGAACAATTGACATTGGATCCTGAAAAGATTACACCCGAAGCTAAACTTGAAGCCGATCTTGGTGTAAACTCTTTGGAACTGGCAGAACTTGCTTTTAACTGCGAAGAAAAATATGGCGTTGTTTTCAAAGATGAAGACCTTCACACTTTGATTACAGTCGGAGACATAGTTGAATACATCGAAAAAAATAAGAAATAAGATATGAAGAGCCCTCATCCGAGGGCTTTTTGACGCAAAAAAATGTACGAATTGCTATTATATTTGGCAAAATATATTTAAATTTGGTACTTATTATGTTAGAATTATAGTGCAGAAATTTTTCATTGCGGAGGTATCTTATGAAAAACATAAAACCGATTGAATTGGGAATTGCAGGAGACGGCGTAGTATATCGCAATCTCGAGCCAGCAGTATTAGTGGAGAAGGCTCTCCAGCGCGGAGAAGGCGTTCTTTCCGACAAGGGTGCTCTTGTTGTAAAGACAGGTAAATACACAGGACGTAGCCCCAAAGATAAATTCTTTGTTGATACACCATCAATTCATGATGAAATTGCATGGGGAAGTGTAAACGTTCCGATTGAAAAAGAAAAGTACGAATCAATCAAATCCAAAATGCTTGCATATCTCCAGAACAAAGAACTGTTTGTCTTTGATGGATTTGCAGGAGCAGACAAAAAATACACAAAGAGATTCCGTATAGTAAACGAAGTAGCAGCTCAGAATCTGTTCATACACCAGCTCCTCATTCGTCCTACAAAAGAGGAACTTGAATCATTTGAACCGGATTTTACAATCGTTGTTGCACCTGGATTTAAATGTGTTCCTGAAGTTGACGGCACAAACAGTGAAGCAGCAATACTTGTAAACCTTGAAGGCAGAGAAGTATTCATCGCAGGTTCACAGTATTCCGGAGAAATCAAGAAATCTGTTTTCACAATAATGAACTACGTTCTCCCGAAGATGGGTGTTCTTTCTATGCACTGCTCAGCTAACATTGGAGACGATGGCGAAAGCGCAGTATTCTTCGGACTCTCAGGAACAGGAAAGACAACACTTTCAGCTGATCCTAACAGAAAGCTTATTGGCGACGATGAGCATGGCTGGTCGGATGACAGCGTATTCAACATTGAGGGTGGTTGTTATGCTAAGTGCATTAACCTTTCCGAAGAAAGCGAACCGGAAATCTTCCGTGCAGTGAGATTCGGTTCTGAACTTGAAAACGTAATACTGGATGAAGAAACACGTGTTCCGGATTACAACGATGGTTCAATCACTGAAAATACTCGTGCCGGATATCCTATTGAGTTTATTCCTAATGCTGCAATTCCGGGCGTAGGTAAACAAGCAAAGACAGTTATCTTCCTTACAGCAGATGCTTTCGGCGTACTGCCTCCGATTTCAAGACTTGACAACGATGCAGCTATGTATCATTTCGTTTCAGGTTACACAAGCAAACTCGCAGGAACAGAACGTGGAATAACAGAACCTCAGACAACATTCTCAACATGTTTCGGAGCTCCTTTCTTCCCGCTTGACCCGAGTGTATATGCTGAAATGCTCGGCAAGAAAGTTAAGGAGAACAACGCAAGAGTATTCCTTATCAATACAGGATGGAGCGGTGGTCCTTACGGAGTAGGTTCAAGAATCAAACTCCGCTACACACGTGCAATGGTAACTGCAGCTCTGAACGGAGATCTTGATAAAGTAGAATACAAACATAATGATTTGTTCAATGTTGATGTTCCTACAAGTTGTCCGAATGTGCCTTCTGAAATACTGGATCCTAAGAGCACATGGGCTGATAAAGCAGCTTATGACAAGACAGCTAAAGGACTTGCAGAAAAATTCGTTGCAAACTTCAAAAAATATGACAAAATGCCTGCAAATATCGTAAATGCAGGACCGAAAGGTTAATTAAACAAAAAGAATTATCCCACAGGGCTATTCCTGTGGGATAAACAAAATCACAAAAAGGTTCGAATATGAAACTATATAACACATTAACAAAGACCATCGACGAATTCAAGACTCATGAAGAAGGCATAGTGAAAATGTACACTTGCGGTCCGACCGTGTATCACTTTGCCCACATCGGAAATCTGAGATCGTATATGATGGAAGACGTCCTTGAAAAATACCTCAGATTTATTGGGTATGATGTTAAGAGAACCATGAATATCACCGATGTCGGACACCTTACAAGTGATGCAGACACGGGCGAAGACAAAATGGTTAAGGGTGCCAAAAGAGAGCACAAGACCGTTCTCGAAATAGCAAAACAGTATACTGATGCTTTCTTTAAGGATTGCGATGAGCTTAACATAAGAAAGCCGGACACAATAGTGCCTGCAACTTCTTATGTCGGAAAATTCATAAAAGTTATCAAGACGCTCCAAGAAAAAGATTTTGCGTACGTTTCAGGTGGAAATGTATATTTTGACACCTCCAAATCGGAAAATTATGGTGAGCTGGCAGGCTTGTCTGACAATAAAGACGACTTGAAAGTCGGCGTCAGAAGTGACGTTGAGGAAGACGAAAACAAGAAGAACAAAAATGACTTTGTTCTCTGGTTTACAAAATCCAAATTTGAAGATCAGGAATTGAAATGGAACAGCCCGTGGGGAACAGGTTATCCAGGCTGGCATATTGAATGCAGCTGCATCAGCATGGCAAATCTCGGAGAATATTTGGATATTCACTGCGGAGGCGTTGACAACATATTTCCGCACCACACCAATGAAATAGCTCAGAGTGAGGCATATATTGGCCACAAGTGGTGCACACACTGGTTCCATGTTCAGCATCTGAATGACTTGTCAGGAAAAATGAGCAAATCAAGCGGGGCGTTCCTTACATTGGCAGTTTTGAAAGAAAAAGGATACAACCCTCTTGCGTACAGATTTTTCTGTCTGCAGAGTCATTACAGAAAGCCACTGACTTTCACATTTGATTCACTTGACAACTGTGCTTCCGCATACAATAAACTCTATGCAAAAGTGAGTTCACTTGATACAAATGGGGAAGTTGACAAGGCAAAACTTGAAGAGTTCAGAAAAGCATTTACCGATGCAATGGATCAGGATTTGAATACCGCTCAGGCTGTTACGGTTCTGTACGATGTTCTGAAATCTGAAGCAAATGATGTGACAAAAAGGGCTGCAATTAACGAATTTGATTCCGTATTGTCACTCGGACTCAAGGATGCAAAACCTGAAGTCAAAAAAGATGTCGATGAACAGAAAATCATGGAACTAATTGCAGAGAGAACTGAGGCAAAGAAAAACAAGGATTATGCCAAGGCTGACGAAATCAGAAACAAGCTTGCCGAAGAGGGAATCATTCTCATTGATACTCCTCAGGGAACAACTTTTAAGGTTCAATAGTCCAAAACAACTAAGAGGTTAAGATGGGTAAAGATATTACCAAAATAGGATTCATATCGCTCGGCTGTTCAAAGAATCTCGTGGATACCGAAATGATGCTATCCCAATTGTCAGACAACGGATACAGAATTACTCCGGATGAGACAGAGGCTGATGTCATTGTAATAAATACATGCGGTTTCATAGAGAGTGCAAAGCAGGAAGCTATAGACAACATTCTGGATGTAGCTTGGCTAAAAGAACACAGATCGCTTAAGGGGATAGTAGTTACAGGTTGTCTTGCTGAGAGATACAAAGAAGAAGTAATGAAAGAAATGCCCGAAGTTGATGCTGTACTGGGGCTTGGAAGTGAATCAAAGATTGTTACTGCAGTTGAAAAAGTTCTCAATGGTGAAAAATACTGCAGTTTCGGAAAGAAAGAAGATCTTCCGATGTGCCAGAGAAGAGTTGTAACAACTCCTCATTACACTTCTTATCTGAAAATTGCTGAAGGATGCAACAACAATTGTGCTTTTTGTGCCATTCCGAAAATCCGAGGCAAGATGAGAAGTGCTCCAATTGAGCTTCTTGTGGAAGAAGCCAAAGAACTTGAAAAATTGGGGGTCAAAGAACTCAATATAATTGCGCAGGATACATCCCGATACGGATATGACCTCTACGGAGAATACAAGATAGTAGAGTTGATTCAAAGAATAACAAGGGAAACAAATATTCCTTGGCTGAGACTCCTATATTGTTACCCGGACAAGTTGACTGACGAACTGATTGAAGAGTTCAGAACAAACGACAGACTTCTCAAATACATTGACATTCCTATACAGCACATTTCAGACTCTGTTCTTAAGAGAATGTTCAGACATGGTGGATCGGATACCATCAAAAGTGCTGTGACAAGAATAAGACAAGCTGTTCCGAATATCTGCATAAGAACTACTGTTATGGTCGGATTTCCCGGTGAAACAGAAGAGGATTTTGAAAAACTGTGCGAATATGTTAAAGAACAGAAATTTGAGAGACTCGGAGCATTTGCATACTCAAGAGAAGAAGACACAAAAGCATATGATATGCCTGATCAGATTGATGAGCAGACTAAGCAGAACAGATATGACATCATTATGAAGACACAGATGGAAATTATGTCGAAATACAATGAATCAATGATTGGAAAAGAATTGACTGTTCTCTGTGAAGGGTTTGATAAGGCATCAGGTGCATATTACGGCAGAGGAGAGCAAGATGCTCCCGACATTGACACAAAAGTGTTCTTTTTAAACAGACCTGACATGGCGAAGCCTCAACCCGGAGATTTTGTAAAAGTTAGAATTAATGAAACAATAGATTACGATCTCTTGGGCGAAGTCGTAAAAACGGAGGGAAAATAATGTCAAAACTTAACTTGCCTAATAAGCTGACGGTTATAAGACTGGCAATGGTGCCTGTTGTTCTTCTGTTTTTGGTTGTTGACTTTGGTATAGGTCCGTGGAACAGGATAATTGCCGCCCTGGTTTTTCTCGCCGCTGCGCTTACGGACATGGCTGATGGGAAAATAGCCAGAAAAAGAAATTTAATAACGGATTTTGGAAAATTCCTCGATCCCCTGGCAGATAAATTTCTGGTCATAGCCGGATTAATTACACTTTGTTTTGTTGATTCATTGGCTCTCCAAACAGATGAAACAGACAAAAAGGTTTATTGTTATGCGCTGTTCGTTATGACAGTTATAGTAATATTCAGAGAACTGGCTGTGACTTCACTCAGATTGGTGGTTGCATCAAGCAGAGAAAATGTGGTTATTGCTGCGAACATATTCGGAAAGATTAAAACGGGAAGTCAAATTACATTTGTGCTTCTTGCAATGGTTGCATATCCGTTTGTTTATCTTTGCCCCATAGCATTTTATATTGTAATATACTTTGTGATGTTGTTTGCGACCGTTATGACAATATTGTCCGGTATAACATATTTCAAAGGGTATTGGAAATATATCAACCCAGAGAAATGAACCATTGAAACAGAAAAAGAAAATGGGATATAATATAATTATCAAATTGATTGGAGATTGAACCATGTTAGACGAAAAGAAAGTTCCTGAAGAAGAGGAAGAGGGCGGAGTCGTCACATTGACTGACGATGACGGAAAAGAATACCAGTTCGAAATTCTTGCAGAAAAAGAAATTGATGGTGTTGTTTATTATGCAATGTATCCTCTCGAGGATAATGAAAAAGGAGAATATGTCATCATGAAGGTTGAAAGCGACAACGGTGAAGATGATATCTCACTTGTAACAATCGATGATGACGATGAATATGAAAGAGTTGCAGATATCATCGAAGACGAATTCTTCTCTGAAATAGATATCGACAAATCAACTGAAGACTAAAAATATCTTTTTTTCCTGCCACTCTCGTGATGTGCTGTAATTGAACCTACAACATTTTAATGGATATCAAATCTGAACTGTGTGCCGCAGACCTCTCGGTTTTGCCGAACGTTGGGAGCGCTGATCAGTTCGCGAGAAATCCTACCTTGCAACAGCAGGGTGTCAATATGTCACACACGGTTTCGGCGGGTAAGCCAACAAAAAAACAGGTTCCGAAAGGAACCTGTCTTTCTTTTTTGTTGTTAATGATACTTAAGAATTCTGCTCCATGAAGCTCTTATAAGCATCACACTGTTCAGGTGAACAACCAAAGATGATATAGTCAACTTTTACGTTCATACCAGCTACGATGTTTTCACGTGTATCGCATGCTTCTTTAAGATGGTTCTGAGCTGTTTCCCAAGCTGTCTTTGTTGCTTCATCCCATTTTTCATCTACATCGTATTCAAATGTGTAAACACCGCCGAAGAAGTTGAATTCGAGAGCTGTAAAGCCCTTCTTAGGCTGCCATGAAATGTTGCTTCCGCCAACTTTGCCTTTTGCATATGACATCTGAACCTGATCATAATAGTTATCAACACCATCATCGATCTTTCCATCTTTGCCACTTACAGCAGACCAGCCACGTCCAGCTGCGATTCCGCCAACCATCATAAGGTCATATGTGTATACAGCCCATGCATCTGAAGCAGTACATGTTCTTCTGTAGTCTGTTGAAGAAGTGGGTTCTCCACCCTGGAGATAGAGGTTACCAATAACTTCTGTTGTATAATATGTGCCATCGCCTGTGTTGATGTATCTGATACCCCAGATGTTATTTGTTGTGTTGTTAACCATTCTTACCTGCATGTACTGATGTGTACCGTGCCATTCAGTTGTTTCTGTAGGCTGAGAATAAGGATAGTTTGCCCATGAACCCCAACCATGAACGATTTCATCATCGAAGTCAAATGTTACGAGGTCATTGAATACAACTCCGAATCTCATGTTTTTGAGAGCACCGTTTTCCCACGTGACATTGCTTGAGTCATAAGGAGCTACTGTGTAAATATCCCAGTAGTCATCGGAGAAATCAATGTACAAAGCAGAATCATCATACTTAAGTTCGCCTATAAGGTATTCATGGCTTGTCAAGTCATTTTCTTCAGCGTATGTCTTTGTACCAAAGTCAAAACGTGCGAAGACCGGTAGAGTTGTTGTTTCAACCTGTTTAGCAGTTGTTGTAACTTCTGCTGTGGTTGTTGTAACTTCAGCTGTTGTTGTTACTTCTGTTGCGGTTGTAACAACTGCCTCAGTTGTTGTTTCAGCTGTTGTTGTTTTTGCTGTGGTTGTTTCAGTAACAGCAGCGGTTGTAACAGGAGCCTGAGTTGTTGTTTCAGGAGCCTGAGTGGTTGTTGTGTCTGTCTTAGCTGTTGTTGTCTCTTGAGCCTTAGTTGTTGTCTCGGGAGCGTTTGTAGCAGTTGTTGTGGTCGATTCGTTGCCATTACAGCTTGCGAGAATCGCCAAAACTGATACAATCATCATAACAGACAGAAGGATTGATAGGAATTTCTTCATTGCAATACTCCTTATTTGATGTTTTTTGAGGCAATGCCTCTCTTTTTTTTTTACAGATAAATTTTATCATCACGTAGTGCATTTGTCAACAAATCATAAATATAAATACAACCAGTGATTAACAAAATGACAATTTGCACAATGTCACACATGGTGTATAATTAAGACAGAACAACAAAGGAGATTGGTTAAGTGAAACAGTACGTGCTTAAATATAGTGCCCCAGCCCCTGAGGTTAACGATTACAATTTTTCGTGGCAGAATAATGATCCTAACGCCGGTTGGGAAAAATGGTCGCTTCCAATAGGTTGTTCTCACTTTGGCGCTTCAGTATTTGGACGAATCGGACACGAAAGAATAAACATATGCGAAAACTCACTTGTGAATCCATACATTAAAGGACCAGATCGTTCATACGGTGCAGGAGGAACACGAACCTTTGGAGACATAATAATTGATTTCAATCACGATAAGGTTGAACAGTACGAAAGATATCTCGATATAAGCGATGCCATAGCCGGCGTGAAATATTCTTACAGGGGTATCGAATTCAAAAGAGAATACTTCTGTTCGTATCCCGACAAGGTGTTGGTTATCAAACTTGACGCTTCAAAAAAGGGCACGCTGGATTTTATTGTTGCACCAACAATTCATTTTGTCGGTCCTGATTGTATAGTTGAAGGTGATGGATGCGGCAGAACAGGCGATGTGTATTCTGATGAGGATCAAATCGTTATGCGTGGCAAATCATTTGCTTTCGGAATTATTTATGAAGGGAGAATAGGGGTATCAATTGTTGGAGGTAATCAATACTGTTCAGATGGGAAAATAAGTGTGAAAAAAGCTGATTCCGCAGTCATATATTTTACATGCGGAACAAACTTCCAAATGAAGAGCAGGGTATATACAGAAAATGATTATTCCCAAAAACTGACTGGATTTGAAGATCCTCATGAAATGGTTCAAAAGAGGTTAAACAAAGCAATTGAAAAAGGATATGAAAAAGTCAGAAACAGACACATAAATGATTACCATAAACTATTCGACAGAGTCGAACTTGATATGGGTCAAAGTGATGACAACTATACCGATGTTATTCTGGACAATTACAAAAAAGGAAAAGAGAGCAGGTATTTAGAGGAACTGTTGTTTCAGTACGGAAGGTATTTGCTTATTGAATCATCGCGAAAAGATGGATATCCTGCAAATCTCCAGGGGACGTGGAATGCATATGACAGTTCACCATGGGAAGACGGATATACTCATGACATAAATACTCAAATGAACTATTGGCCATCAGGCCCCGCAAACTTGAGCGAGTGTTTTTTTCCATACATCAAATACAATAAGGCTTATTATAAAAAGACTCAGTTGCAGGCAGACTCATATATTCTACAAGCTGCTCCAGAGAAATATTTTGGCAGAATGAAGAACGGCTGGTTTATGGGTGCTACTGCCACAATGTATGAGACCGGAGGTGTTTCACTTTATAAGTATTCGGGACCCGGAACTGCAGCTTTAACATCGATTCTTTTCTGGGATCATTATGATTACACTCAAGACAGGGAATATCTCAGAAAAATCGGGTATCCGAGACTGCTCGAAGCTTCTAGATTTTTGTCAAAAACCGTCATTGAAACAGAGGGAAAGTATTTGGCAAAGTACTCACTTTCGCCTGAGCAGATACACGATAACAAGCATTATCTTACACATGGTTGTGCTTTTGATCAGCAGATGATTTATGAAAACTATAAAAGAACTTTGCAGGCCGCCCAAATACTAGGAATTGATGAAAAAACTGAGCCTTTGCTTAAAGAGATTAAAAGACAGATTGACAAATTGGACCCAGTTCAGATTGGACTTGACGGGCAGATTAAAGAATACCGAGAAGAGCAGCATTATGGGGAGATTGGAGAATACAGGCACAGACACATATCCCATTTGATGGGGTTGTATCCTGGTTCTCTAATCACAAAAAATCACAAATCATGGATTAAGGGCGCCAAAGTTGCCTTAACCAACAGATCAGATAAATCAACCGGATGGGCAACAGCTCACAGAATGCTATGCTGGGCGAGAACAGGAGACGGCAAACGAACATTTGATTTGTTAAGGTCCCTGATTGTGAACTGTATTCTTCCAAACATGTGGGATACACATCCGCCTTTTATGATAGACGGAAACTTCGGTGCCACAGCCGGCATATGCGAGATGTTACTCCAAAGTCACGAAGGATATATAGAACCAATTCCTTCTATTCCTGATTGTTGGAAAGAAAAAGGAAGTTATTCCGGATTGGTTGCAAGAGGTGGATTTGAAGTATCATGTACCTGGCAAACAGGTGTTGTTACGAGAATAAAAGTAAAATCGAGAAATAATGGAGTTTGCAAAATAAAACTCAAAAATGCGTCAAGATATAAAATAACCGCGGGTTCGTCTGCAATTGTGGACGGTAAAATATTATCGGTGAACGTGAGCAGAGGGGAGACAGTCTTGATTGAAACATAATCCAAAACAACAAAAGGGCACATCACGACGATGTGTCCTTGTGAACTACCCACCACCTGTTTACACTGAGGTGGGGGCTTCATAGATGATTTGCATCATCCAATCTTTTTTACTCTTCGATGCAGGTATCCCCACAAGCATAAGGAGTCTAGCCCCGG
>JAILLB010000113.1 GCA_024693345.1 Clostridiales bacterium | reverse complement strand
TTTCATTGTAAAGGTCAAAAATGAAAAGAATATGTTGTAAATTGAAACAATTTGTGAACAAATGAATGCCAACTTTGCTATTGAATTGAACCGGTTGATTAAGGTATAATTACCATAAGAAAAGGAGTGTAATATATCCATGGAAATCTTTAAAAATATACCGACAATAAAATACGAAGGACCCGAGAGCAAGAATCCTCTCGCTTTTAAATTCTATGATAGCGAAAAAGTTGTTCTGGGCAAAAAGATGAGCGAACACCTTCCGTTTGCAATGGCTTGGTGGCACAATCTTGGAGCTGCCGGAACAGATATGTTCGGAAGAGATACTGCTGACAAGTCTTTCGGAGCACAAAAAGGAACAATGGAACATGCAAAAGCTAAAGTTGATGCAGGTTTTGAATTCATGAAAAAGACCGGTGTGAAATATTTTTGTTTCCACGATGTTGACCTTGTTCCGGAAGCAGATGACATAAAGGTAACAAACGCCAGACTCGATGAAATATCCGATTATATTCTTGAAAAGATGAAAGGCACGGATATTAAGTGTCTGTGGGGCACCGCAAATATGTTCAGCAACCCGAGGTTTATGAATGGTGCAGGTTCCACGAACAGTGCAGACGTATACTGCTTTGCTGCCGCTCAAATAAAAAAGGCACTCGATGTAACAGTCAAGCTCGGCGGAAAAGGATACGTATTCTGGGGCGGACGCGAAGGTTATGAGACACTTCTCAACACTGATGTAAAATTCGAACTCGAAAACATTGCCACACTTATGCACATGGCTGTAGACTACGGCCGTTCCATAGGATTTAAAGGCGATTTCTATATAGAGCCTAAACCGAAGGAGCCAATGAAACATCAGTATGATTTTGATGCTGCTACAGCAATCGGATTTTTACGTCAGTACGGACTCGACAAAGATTTCAAACTGAATATTGAAGCAAACCACGCTACACTTGCAGGCCATACATTTGAACATGATCTGAGAATATCCGCAATCAACGGAATGCTTGGAAGCATTGATGCCAACCAAGGCGATTATCTCCTCGGCTGGGATACAGATGAATTTCCGTTTGATGTATACACTGCCACAATGTGCATGCTTGAAGTTGTTCGTGCCGGCGGTCTGACCGGAGGATTCAATTTTGATGCAAAGAACAGAAGACCTTCATATACATATGAGGACATGTTTGAAGCATACATCCTCGGAATGGATACATTCGCACTCGGTCTTCTCAATGCAGAAAAGCTGATAAAAGATGGCAGAATTGATCAATTTGTCAAAGAAAAATATGCTAGCTATTCCACAGGAATAGGCAAGAAAATCAGGGAGAAAAAGACAACGCTTGCTGAACTTGCAGCCATAGCTGATGATATGGGTGCTCCTGAACTTCCGGGAAGCGGAAAGCAGGAATACTTGGAATCGGTAGTAAACCAGGTTCTTTTTGGATAAAAAATATACAGACTGACAACAAGGGGTTGTTCTCACACGCAACCCCTTCTTATTATGGTCAATCTTTTGTGGATTGTTATATGGATCAGACAAAAAAGAAAAAAATTATAGAAAAATCGATTATAGCAGGCATTACTGTCATAGTTATAGGATTGTTTGTGCTTTTCCTCAGCGACATTTTCATTCCGTTCATTAAGATGGAAATTGCAAATGACATCGATGGAGCAAAAGAATATCTTCTCTCTAAGGGATTGCTCGGCTACCTGACCGTTGTCATGGTTGAAGGGCTGCAGATGGTTGTTGTATTCATCTCAGCTGAGTTTATACAGGTCACAAGCGGAATATCTTATCCCTGGTGGCTGGCCATAATACTTTGCGACTGCGGAGTCATGCTCGGTTCCTCGATAATATATCTTCTTGTCAACGTTTTCAAATTTGACTCACGCGTTATCGACAAGAACGGCGAACTCGAGAAATATGAGAAAAAGGCCAGGACGAAATCGACTGTCAAACTGATGTACATTCTCTTCATTATGCCTATTATTCCGTTTGGTGCAATCTGTTACTACGGGTCAAGCAAAAAGATACCCTATCCCAGATATCTTCTGACTTGTGCAACAGGCGTAATTCCTTCAATTATTTCTTCGATTGCAGTGGGAACAGCCATTAAGGAATTCATAACAAAATCTCTGCCTATATGGGCTTTGATTCTTATTATCATCGTGGCTGCTGCTGTTCTATTTACAGTTCTTTTGTTCGTATTGAAGAAATTCTTCATAAGTCCGAATAATGAAAAAGGCATAGTTCTCTTTCTTCTGAATAAACTGGCAATCAAGATTGCTCTCATGAAGATAAAGTACAGAGTCATAAACGAACAGGCAATCAATGGCATAGAAGGCCCGTTCATTGCACTTGCAAATCACCATTCCGCAATTGATGTTTTTCTCGTGAAAATGCTCCTTGATGACAAGAACATGTACATAGTCGGGAACGAGTACTACCTGAGGCTCCCTGTCATTGGGAAAATGTTGGAAAAGCACGGCAGCTACATAAGAAAAAAGATGTTCTATGACGATATAAGCTGCATAATAAACATCTTTATGAGAATAAAAAAAGGAAATCCTGTCATGATTTTTCCCGAAGGCAGACTGTCCACCGACGGAGGTCCTTCTTACTTTAATGACAGCATAGCTGCCCTCTGCAAAAAATTAGGAGTTCCGATTGTACTGATTCAGATCAGAAACAGTTATTTTGCCAAACCGAAATGGAGGAAAGCAGAATACAGAAGTTCATGTGAAGTTGAAATAATGAAAGTTATCTCAAAAGAGGAACTAAAATCACTAAGCAAGACAGAACTTCACAATATGATACTGGATGCCCTCTCATATAACGAATTTTCCAACGAAAACATCATATACAGACAGCCAAACAAGGCTAAAGGCCTTGAGAACATCCTTTATCTCTGCCCACACTGCAGATCCATGTATTCAAACAGATCAAACGGAAACAGGCTTATATGCTCGTCCTGCGGAAAAGAATACATCATAAAAGACAATTATCAGTTTGATTCGGAAGAATACCGTAACATCTTCGAATATTACAGAAAAATCAAAGAGATTGAGTCACAGACAATTGATTCTGTCAATTTGAAGGTGCCGGTTGACGTAAAAATATTCAAACACGGAGAAAAGCGATTCAGAACGGACAAAGGCATCTTTACGATTACATCAGAAAAGGTGTCTTACAAATCAGACCTAAATGATTTGTATTTTGAATACACAATCGCAGAACTTGAAGGAATCGCCTATTCCGTAAACAAAGAATTTGAATTGTATTACAACAATGAACTTTACTATTTTTATCCGGACAAAAACTCCCGCAGCATATGCACCAGAGTTGCTCTGTTGTTTGAATTAATGAAGGAAAAAATCTATGAAGAAAAGAAGCGACAAGCTGATTAACATATCAAAATCCACTTTTATATCTGTTCTCGTACTGTTGTTTCTCCTCATCGTCGCATCAACTGTTCTGACATATGTAATTCCTAAAGGTGAATTCGGTGTCACAATTGTTGACGGAAAAGAAGAGACAGACTATCTTCAGTACAATCAGCTTCCTGACGAGAGCGGGCTCCCTGTATGGAAAGGAATTCTCGCGCCTATTCTTGTCATAGGATCAGGAGATGGTATTAGCCTTATAATGCTATCAGTATTTCTCCTTGTTATTGCGGGAGCATTCCAGGCGATGAATGACGATGGCGGAATCAAGGTTATTGTTCAAAGAATTATAAGAAAATTCCGTAACTCAAGATTTCTGCTTTTGAGCATTATAGCTCTTGTGTTCATGCTGTTCGGTTCTCTTCTAGGACTGTTTGAAGAGATGCTGACTTTACTCCCCATAATTGCAATTTTGTCAGTCAGGCTTGGCTACGACTCCTTCACAGGTTTTTTAGTATCCATTGTCGCATGTGGATTCGGTTTTTCCAGTGCAATAACAAATCCTTTTACGGTTCTTTTTGCATCAAAAATAATAGATGTTAACCCAATGACGAACGTCTGGTACAGGATTGTCATTTTTGTTGTAATGTATGCACTAATAGAGTTTGCAATTTTCCTTTACACAAAAAAGATATCCAAATATCCGGAAAAATCATTCACATATGAGAGCGACGCAAACCTGAGAAACAGCGGAATTGAAGAGGATGAAGTAACAAACGAGAGAAAAATACTAATCACACATCTTGTGTTCTTTGCTGTCATTCTTGTCGTAATCATTTCTTTTTCCGCACTGGATTCATTGCGCGATTACACGGTTGTGGCACTCACGGTTGCCTTCCTCATAGGAGGGATTCTGTCTTCACTCATTTCCACGGGATTTGATTTTAAGTCAAGCATGAAATCTTTCGGAAAAGGTGTTTTAAGTGCACTTCCGTCCATAGCATTCATTTTCATGGCATCGTCCATAAAGTATATATTTGTTGAAGGAAAAATACTTCCGACCATAACGAATACCATCAATCTGCTCACGCAGAACAATAGCCCGTATGTGCTGGCAGCAATTCTGTTTGGAATAATACTGGTGCTGGAATTTTTCATTTCTTCCTCAACCGCAAAAGCTGTATTTGTCATGTCAATTCTCGGAGTTCTGAACCTTGGAATCACAAAAGAGATGCTCGTTTTGATATATACATTTGCTGACGGATACACTAATCTCTTGTTCCCCACTTCACCTGTTCTTCTTATAGGCCTTTCAATGATTGGCTTCTCATATTTCAAGTGGGTGAAAAAGAGCTGGCCTTTCTTCGTAATTACGTTTATCCTGGTACTTGGATTTATAGCGCTTGGAATACTAATATATTGATAAATCAATCACGCGCAAATGAATTATCCCGTGCTTTTTGGAGCACGGGATCTATTTATGTATTCAGGACGTTAACCTTTTCTCTCTTCCAGGTCTTTGGACAAATTGCGCTGTTCAGCAGCAAATTGTTGTGCTTCCCGTTTGGAATCGGAAGTCTGAGAAGAACTTCCCTTTTCCTCCAGGTGGCTGATTGTGACCTGTGGGAATGGAATGCCGATATTGTTCTCATCAAAGATTATCTTGAGTTCACGCTTCATTGCACGCTGAACCCCATACAAATCTTCCTCTTTACACTTTGCAAGGAACATAAGATCAACACTTGAGTCATTCAACTTGTCCACACCTTTGTAGAACGGACCTTCAACAATTTCCGGGATTGCATTTTTAATTCTTTCAAGATTGTTCTTTATAACAATTTCAACTTCCGGAATCGACTGTCCGTATTCAATGGAGATATATGCAACAGCGATTGAGAGTTCTTTTGTCTGGTTGACAACTGATGAGATGGAACTGTTGTTTATGATTCTCACGTTTCCGCCCCAGTCGACAACTTTTGTAGTACGGATTCCTATTTCGCTTACCGTGCCTCTCCATCCGTCTATGACAATGATGTCACCAACCTGGAATTCACCCTCGAACACAATGAATATACCTGCAAGTATATCCGCAATAAGACTCTGTGCACCGAGACCTATGATTAGGCCCAGGATTCCTGCGCTTGCGATGAGAGAACGGGTATCTGCTCCCCATGCTGACAGAACCAGAAGCAAACCGATGATGGCAATCAGATATTTCAGAAAGCTTGTCACAAGGGTTGTAACGGTCTTTGCTCTGTTGTTCTTTGTGAGCAGTTTCATCAGCAGAACTTTCAAGCCCCAGTTTAACAAATATGCTATTGTGACTATCTGTATTGTCTTAATTAATGCCGGTATTTTCTGATACACTGTGTTTATGAATACATTGTCGGATATGTTGTTGTAAAAGACCGAAGCCGGTCCGTACAGATATCCTGAAAGTGCAAATGCCGCAATGGTAATAGCACACATAACTCCCAGAATAATCCACTGCGCCAAAGATTTTTTGTTTTCTTTCTTTTCTTTCTTTTCCATTGTCTGATTCCTTTCGTTCTGTATATGTCAAAATTGTTTAGATTATGTCATTCCCGCGAATGGTGCTCTGATTCAGATGAAGGCCATATCTCAATGTATTTTTCCGCCCCTGTTATAAGAGAATCCTGCAAAAGTACTCTTCCCGCACATACAACTTGAATTTTATATGTCATGTTTGGTTTGAGGTTTTCCACGTAACCGAATATGTAATCATCTTTTACTGTATGTTCATCTCTGAAAAAGTCGTTGTATACGATGACAGACAACTCATCGCCCTCCAGATATCCTGCGACACCCACAGAATAGCTGATTGCCTCTTCCTCTGCGCTTGCGTACGCATAACTAATTTCAGGCCCTGCTGTCGCAAGGGCAGGAATGATCTCTGGTGCGACGATACAAGCAGCCAGCACCACTGCAAATGCTGACAACATTTTTCTGACCCAATTTGCAATTGTTACTGCTCTTTCACTTGAGCCTACAACCTTTTCGACTTTGTTGTCACCGGTTTGTCCCGTTTCATTAACAATAGGACGTTCTTCATATGACTGAAACTCTTTTTGATTTGAATACTCGCCGTATTGATGAATTTCTTCAGGTCTTGACTCAGTTTTATTCTGAATGTGCAAATCATTTATGGGGTTTTCATGTTCAAGTGAGTGCATCGAAATCTCCTTTCCTTGTTGATTATTAATGTAAAACAACTTTTCTTTATTAGTTAAATCTGTCAGACTGTTAACACATAGTGTTTTTCATTGAGAGGAAAAATAAATTCAATTGAAAAGCAAGTCAGATCGAATTCTCCCTTTCCATCACCATAAATAGAATCTCCTGTCAAAGGGTGGCCAATAGAAGCCATGTGTACACGTATTTGATGGGTTCTGCCTGTGTGCAGTTTGAACAGCAACCTGCTATAATTGCCTTTTTCTTCTGTCACTGTGTATTCGGTGACAGATTTCTTTCCTCTGCTGTCTATAATTCTCTTTTTGTTGTGTCCGACTTTCAGTATTGGCTTGTCTATAATTCCATGTTTCTCTTCAAGGATGCCTATAACGGTCGCCTTGTATTGTTTGATTATCTCACAATTTCTTGCAATGTTAGAGATAAACCTGTTTTTGGCAAACAAAACAACTCCCCTTGTTTCGTAATCAAGTCGGTTAAGAATATGTATCCCGCAACTCTGCCTTGTCTCTTCGTAGTATTTTTTCACCCTAGATGCAAGATTGTCCGTATAATGAGCAATTGTGGGAATCGAAGCAAGATTTTTGGGTTTATTGACAACAAGAAAACAGTCGTCTTCATATATTACATCCGGATATGTGTCAGAGCACAAAATGTCTGAGCATTCGTCCTCAATGGCTATTTCTACAATATCTCCCGGTTTCAAAAAGAAATCTTTGCAGTATGCCTGACCATTTATCCTTATACATTTCTTTTTTCGCAAAAGTTCAGAGGAATAGTCTTTTGAAAAGCCGAGCTCATCAAGTAGTTTTTCGAGCTCGGTTTCTTCCTTTACTATCTGTTTAATCTGCATTACTTAATCTCTGCACTCCAGTCACCATTAACAAATATCTTGTGAACAATGCCTTTGTCATCAATTCCATCAATGCACAAATCTTCTGTTCCAATCATGAAATCCGTGTGAACAATTGACTTGTTTATTCCGTGCTCCGTCTTTTTCTCGTTTGTATCGTACAAAGAATCATCCTTCAACAGCATGTCAAAACCCGTTCCAAGCGCAAGGTGACATGATGCATTCTCA
The DNA here is from genome assembly GCA_024693345.1 of Clostridiales bacterium. Lineage (GTDB taxonomy): Bacteria > Bacillota > Clostridia > Oscillospirales > CAG-272 > CAG-841. The sequence goes on along the minus strand of JAILLB010000113.1, from coordinate 21,901 downwards.
TCATAAAGTGTTGAATAGAACAGGATGCCTGTCTCGTTTATAGGCGAGTGGAACGGAACAAGAGCACATTCTCCAAGATAACAAGCGTTCTCATCCAGAGTCAACATGTTCTTTAACAATTCTTCGTTCTTCTCTGCATGGACTTCGACTGCTTTTCCGTTTTCAAATCTGATGTTGAATTTGTCAATAATCTCTCCTCTGTAACTCAGAGGCTTTGTTGCATATACTATTCCGTTCGTTTTCAATCTGTGAGGTGTTGTAAAGCACTCTTCAGTCGGGATATTCGGCTGGAAAGGAATCTTCGTTTCCTTTGTGAATTCACCGCCTGCTTCCCACAATACATCATCAATAAGTTCGACAGTCAAATCTGTGCCGTTTGATGAATGGTAATGGAGTTTTTTGAGGTTCAATGAATTGAGTTTGTCTGAGTGTCTGACAAGATTGTCATTATGCTTTTCCCAGTTTTCAATCGGATCTCCGTCATAAGCACGGCTCACCTTGAGAATTGCTTCCCAGAGCGCTTCTATTGCATCTTCCTCGCTTAAGTCGGGAAATACTTTCGTTGCCCATTTTTTGCCCGGAACCCCCGCAATGCACCACTGGCAATAATCGTCATATTTGTCCCTGTAGCTTCTTATCTCTTTACCCCTTGACGAGATGATTTTTCCGTATTTTTTCTGGTCAATGCCTTTTAATGCATCAGGGTCTTCACTGTCAACCCATATTCTTGCGGGATGCTTTTCTATGTTGAATTCCTGTCTTGCAATTTCATAAGACTGAAGGTGTGACAATCTCTCCACATTGGCATATTCAATGTCCAGTTTTGTAATAGTTGAATCTGTCCAGTTAATGTTAACTTTGCCTGCTCCTGCCTTATATACTTCTTCAACAAGTATTCTCACAAAATCCATCTGTTCGACTTCTGATGTGATATCTACTTCCTGGCCTTTTTGTACATTTATTCCCACTCTTGCAATAAGTTTTGCATAGTTGACTATTTTGCTTTGTTCCATAATTATCCTCAAATCAATTGTAAAATTGACAGTCTTACTGAATACCCATTCTCAGGCAATACAAATCCAAGTAAATCACTGCTTGTTCTGCAATGCTCTCTTTTCTTTTACGAGCCTCTTGTTTTCGTACATCAGTTTATCTGCACGTCTTACCACATCGCTGACTGAATCGTCTTCATTTTTATCAAAGACCGCCATGCCGCGGGCGACATCAACCCATTCCCATCTGGATCCGGCAGAAGCACGTTTTTCTTCGCATTTTTTGTCAAACTCTTTTATGAGAGTTTCTCTGTTATCAAAATCGTTGTTCATGAGAATAGTAGCAAATTCATCGCCGCCTATTCTGAAGACTGCACTGTGGCCAAAGACTTCGCAGATAATCTCAGCTGTTTCTTTCAGGTATATATCTCCTTTGTCATGTCCGTTCTGATCGTTAACTTTCTTTAAATCGTTACAGTCAAACATACATACGGCAAATCCACTGTTATCATCACCACTAATCTTGCTCTCAATATTTTTAATGCATATCTCAAAAGCACCTTTATTGTGAAGTGATGTCAATGAATCAGCATAAACCTGATCATTCAAATCACCAATATATTCTTTTAAGTGGTCTGTCAACTGATTGAATGTGTTTGTCAGTATTCCGACCTCATCTTTTCCTTTGTAATCAAGTTTGCAGTCATAATTGCCTGCGTCAACCTGTTCAGCAACTTTTGTGAGATCTCTCAAAGGTTTCGTGATTTTTTCCAAAAAGCTGAGAATTATAACAATGAATAAGACAAGCAGTACTGCAAATATAATTAAAACGATACTTGTCCATCTCATCCAGTCGGCATTGATTTCGTCTAATGGTACTGAGACATTTATTCTCATTCCGTTAGACAGAGGCAGCCATGCCCCCAGTTTTTTCACGCCGTTGTATTCATATGTGAATATCTGCTCCTTTGATGTCATCCATTCCGGAATCTTTTGATGATTATTTAGAATCTCCTCGGTATCCATGAGCGGATGATACACCAGGTTTCCCTCTTCATCATTGATGAACGCATATCCGTTTTTATAAAGAGATATGTGGTCAACCTGAGCTGCCATCGTCGAATAATCTATTTCAATTCCGATTACACCGACAAATGTTCCATCATAGTAAACCGGAACGTTGTATGAAATTACCAGTGCTCCCAAGTTTTCAGTGTAATACGGAGGAAGCCAGACACCTTTTCCTGTAGCCTTCGGCACAGTAAACCACACAAGCTTTGACGTGTCATCTGTGTCATATTCCGAGATATCCGTAACTTCGTGTTCTACAAATCCTTCACCATCCTGATTCACAAACCAGAATCCCGGTGCATTTGTGGACACTTTGGGGTCAATCCTGTAATAGTATGTCAAAACACCATTTGTTTTGTATGTAAGTTTTTTGAAAATATCATTGACTCGATCCAGATGTTCTTGTAACTTTGCATCATCGATGCCGTCCATATCTGATTCGACATATGCCAAAACCATTTCAACAGATTGTTCGACACTGTCAAAATATGAATCGAGGCCTTTTTCTCCGGCTTCACAAAGAAGCATTACCATCTGGTTTGCACTGCTTGTACCTAGATTTTTAATAGCTATAACGCCTGAAACAGAGGCAACAATCATAACCACAACCATGGCGCAAACAGTCATAACCGTTATCTTGTTTTTTATTGAATGCATAACAATCACAAACTCCAAAAAGTCATTTCATACCTGTTATTTTCGTTTTCTCCACGCCCTCACACCAGCAACAAGTTTCTCCCTGTTGTCCTCGTGAATCATTGCGATTTTCAAACTGACGTGTTGGGGTTGTCCGTCAATCATCAATCTGTAATGAGTGGTGAAGAATCCCTTTTCTTTAATGTCTTTCATCACATTTTCTTTTGAGAATGCCTTGATAAATTCAGGATAATCTTCGTAGTAGATTGCTCTCTTTGCATCTTTTAGAGATTGTCCAAAGAAATCTTGTCCGGTCTTTGCAAAATCCAGATACTCATACTCTTTTGTTGAACTGTATTCGACAAATTCACCTGTGCTTACATCAACTGTGTAAAGGCCTAGACAGTTGTCAGAAAGAGCCATGATTCTTGCAAATGCATCGCGTTCCTTTTTGATTGCATCATAATGCTCTTTTTGTTTCATCTGAGCATCGATGATACTGATACCTATTATGATTTTGTCGCTGTTTGGCTGCAATCTGTTTATCTTCATGTTGACGTACATCGGAGTGCCTGTATCAACGACACGATAAGTAGAATTGAACACTCCCTGTTCATCCAGCTCCATGATGACCTTCTCCTTGGAGAATGAAGCAAAGAATGGTGCTCTGTCCTCCTCGAATATTCTGTCACTTGCTGCAAGACATTCATTGAAGAAATCTTCTCCATGTCTCTCCATTGCAAGTTCTTCTCCTCCGACAGGAGAAGTATATTCAATAAACTTGTCGGTCTTCAAATCAACATAGTAGATGTTGTAATAGTCTGCCGCCAAAGCTTTCGCTATGTTTGCGTAAGTTGTTCCATCATCAGGTTGGGAAATCGAAAGAACAGCAACCGCAATCGCAACATTGCCATTTACCGGATTCACTGCTATTCTGCGGGCAAATGAGTGAACTATTGATCCGTCAGGCATGTTTTCGTCATAAAATGACTTGATATTGTTAACACAACAATTATTCACAACGTTCTTCATGAAAGCATCGCTGTATTCGGTAAATTCACTGCCTTCTATATCCAAATCAAATCCCAGATACTGTTTTACGAAATCTCTGTAAGATTTGTTGCTGCTCAGGAATCGGGATTTGTTTCCGTTTACTTCAATTATACCCATTGGGAGAGATTTAAATGAGTGGTGAAGGGCATCGGTTTCTTCTGATGCGAGCACTGAAATGTCATTTAAATTGACTTTGCCAATAGCTTTGAAATATGGAGCCTCATCGGAATTTTCAAATCCGATCTGGATGCCTTTCTTATATCTCTCCAGTATCTGCTCATACGGTATTGGTTGGCAGAAATAATAACCCTGAAGTTTGGTACACCCTGTTTCCTTTAAGAAAGCAACGTGATCTACTGTCTCAACTCCTTCGCATATTGTTTCAAGGCCAAGTGAAGACGCCATTTTCAACAATTCTGTGAGTATTATTTTAGTTCCTTCGCTGTCTAGTTTTCTCAAAAAACTCATGTCGAGTTTGATGAGGTCAAATGCAATATCCTGAAGCACATCGAGAGATGAATAACCTGTACCGAAGTCGTCCATCCAAACCTGGAACCCAAGTTCCCTGAACCTCTCAATCTGTTTTTTCATGAATTGGAAATTCTCGCTGATGCCACTCTCAGTCAATTCAATTGTTATCCATTTATGGTCGACTCCTGCATCATCCACTCTCTTCCTTATCTCTTCAACAATATCACAGACATCAAAGTCTGATCTGGATATGTTTATGGAAGTCGGAACTGTGCTGAGTCCGTCTTTTGCCTTTGATTTTTGTCTTTCCAAAACTCTTTCAAGAACATACAAATCAAGTTTGTAAATCTGTTTTGATTCTTCCAGAGCGGGAATGAATTCCGCGGGAGAAATTATGCCATTTTCAGGATCAACCCATCTGGACAGTGCCTCTTCATCACAGACTTTCCCATTGATTGTTCTGACTATTGGTTGGTAGTATACCTTTATGTATCCCTCTTTAAGAGCAGTGTCAAAATTTACGACAAAATGCTGTTTTTTTATCAGATTGTCTTTCTGCTCATCACGATAATAACAGCAAATCGACTCAAATGCTCCCTTTGCAGAGTCGCACGCAATTTTTGCTCTGTCGCAGGCAACACTCGGCGGAACAACAGAACAGTCTTCATCAAAATATGCACCGACTCTTACCGGTAATGAATTTCCGCCAGCAAGTTGCTTGATTTGCTCAAAAAAAGTATCCAGTCTTTCATCAAGGCCTTCAAAATATGTGAAAGCGGCAAAGTGATCCTGCCCAATGTGACAACAGTTATCACTTCCGAAAGTTATGGACAAGAGTCTGGAAAACTCCCTGAGGAGTTCATCTCCTTTATCAAACCCGTTTTTGTGGTTATAAAATTTCAAGCCGCATAAATCCATGAACAGCATTGTCGACTGTTCGCCTTTTTCTATAAATGCATCTCTGGATTTTTCAGCCAGTTCAAAGAAATATGCTAAATTGGGAAGACCGGTCAGATAGTCAAAACGAATTCTTGAGTGTTTTTTATTCTCTTCGAATAATGACTGCAATGTGTTTGTCAGCATATCATCACTTTTGCGTATGTCTGAATAAACACCTTCATCAGAATACCATACGTATGCAAGTTTAGTGTTATTCTCTTTGAATTCATGCGTACCAAAAGCATGAATGACATAGTACTGGTTATCGTTCTTCTTTTTGGTGCGATACACTATGTCATATTTTTCACCATCCTCAGCAAAATTGGCAGAAGCCACTTCGACTCTTACCAAATCCTCAGGATGAGTGCCTTCATACATGTTGTTATCCATATCTTTGACAGCCTGAGCACGCTCGGTATATCCGAACATTTTGCAAAAACCATCAGACAAGGCAATAGTTACGACACGCTTGTCAATAAACTGATAAACAGCAAGCGGAATGCTCAACGCCTCAATTATGGATTTTTCTTCGCTGGAAAACTCGTACCTTTTCATTTTTATCTTCCCTTTTTCAAAAACTGGGCTTGTTTGTTTTATTGTCATTCCGTGTTATTGTCTGGATATGATGTCATCAGCTACATATATACCCATTGCGCCCGCCTGTGAAAGACCTCTGGTGATACCACTGCAATCGCCTATGATATACACTCCGTCCATCACTTCAAAATTGGGCTTGTGAATTGGTTTTAGTGAATAATATTTTGCCTCGCATCCATAGAAAAGTGTATCGTCATTTGCCGTTCCAGGCGATACTTTATCCAAAGCATAGACTGTCTCAATTATATTTGTGAGCATTCTGTGAGGCAGAACAAGGGATATATCTCCCGGCGTTGCTTTCAATGTCGGGATGACCGTGTTCTGGCTCAATCTGTGTTCATTTGTTCTTCTGCCCCTGACAAGGTCTCCGAATCTCTGAACCAATACATTTCCGTTACCTATGCTGTTGGCAAGTCTTGAAATGGATTCTACGTATTCAGTTGGTTTGTTGAAAGGCTGGGTAAAGTGAATACTTGACAGAATTGCAAAGTTACAGTTTTCAGTCTTTTTGTCAGGATCCGAAAAACTGTGTCCGTTAGCGGTAATAACTCCGTTGTTGTTCTCTGCGCTGACAAGTCCGCCCTGGTTAAAGCAGAACATTCTCGTTCTGTCTTCAAATGTCTTTGTCCTGCACAGAATCTTAGGCTCATAAATCTTTGATGAGAAATGACGCCAGATGGCATCCTTCATCTCGACTCTGACTCCTATGTCCACTGCATTTGAATCGAACTGAATCTGGAAATCGCTGCAGAAGTCTGAAACGAATTTTGCACCGCCTCTTCCCACTGCGATGATTATCTTCTTGCACTCAAAAGATTTGTTGTTAGACTCAACTGCAAAGCCTGCAGATGTCCTCGTTACTTTTTTGATCTCGCACATGGAGTGCATTTCCACGCCGAGTTTACCAAGTTCAACTATGAGGTTTTTCAGAATATTGAAGTTTCTGTCGGTTCCGAGATGTCTAACATTCATGTCAAGAAGTCTAAGGTTGTTCTGCAGACAGAGTGTTTTCAGTTCCTCGTTTGACTTGTACATCTCCGGATAGTCAGGCTTATTGTTCTCGTCAAGATCTGCAAACTGTGAGAGAACCTTATCCACTTCATTAATGTATTTCATGGCTTTAATCTCGCCGAGTTCTTCGCCGAGAGTTCCGCCATATGCCGTTCCCAGATTTAATTTTCCGTCACTGCGCGCTCCTGCTCCGCCGTATCCGCTTGTGATTGCGCAAATTTTGCATTTCTGGCATCCTTTTTCGGATGATGCGGGACATTTGCGTTTTTCGAGCATCGCGCCCTTTTCGAGTATTGCGACTTTCAGTTTCGGATTGGCTGTCTTAAGTTTGTATGAAGCCAAAAGACCTCCGATTCCTCCGCCTATTATAATGATATCGTACTTTTCCATAGGTACCCCTTATTCGTTGGTTACGGTTATTGACTTGATGACCTGATCCTTTAAAGGTCTGTCACTGTAGTCAGTCTTTGTTCCGGCAATCTCATCCAGAACATCAAATCCGTCAGTCAACATGCCGAAGGCAGCATACTGACCATCGAGATAAGATGCATCCTTATGCATTATGAAGAACTGCGAACCTGCAGAATCCGGGACGCTTGTCCTCGCCATGGAAATAACTCCTCTTTTATGCTTGAGGTCGTTTTTAACACCATTGGATGAAAACTCGCCCTTGATTGTCCAGCCCGGACCGCCCATACCTGTTCCGGTAGGATCTCCGCCCTGAATCATGAATCCGCTTATTACTCTGTGGAAAATGACACCGCTGTAAAAACCGGAATTTGCCAGTTTTTCAAAATTTGCGACCGTAATAGGTGCTTTGTCAGGGTAAAGTTCAAGTGTCATGACTTTGCCGTTTTCCATCTCAATTACTGCTTTTTTCATATCACATTTTCTCCGTTGTATCTCAATTTAATTTCGACAGAATAAAATCGATGAACTCCTGAGGCTTGTAAAACACCCTTCCCGGGTTGACTCTTTCCAGTTCCTCAATTTCTTCAGAATTTTTTGACCATGCTGCTGAATAACAGACTATTCCGGCTTTTTCAGACTCATATATGTCTGTCAGATCGTCTCCGATGTAGCAGCATTCGGATTTGTTCAGTCCGACTTCCGCAACTGAAGAGGACATTGATACGTTCTTTATATTTCTGTCTTCCGCTCCGGTCTTGATAATGTCAAACGCACCTTCAAGACCGAACTTTTTAAGTGTTATATTGCATGTCACAGGATGCTTTCCTGTAATGAGAGCTAGCTTAATGCCCTTGCTTTTCAGTTCCAGCACACATTCTTTCATGCCCCGGAACAATTTTGGTGACGGGTCTGTTATTGTGTCGTAGTATTTGACGTAATCATCAAACACTTTTTCCCACTTATCCCCTGCCAAAGACTTTACGATTCCAAGATCGTTAATGCCCAGATACAGGGATATTTCTTCAATCGTGCATTCTTTTCCGAAACAGTCTTTCATTGCCAGTTGAATGGATCTGAAAAACGCAGGGTATGTATTCCCTATGGTTCCATCCATGTCGAATGCTACCATTTTGTACAAATCTATCACCTTCTCAAACGCTGATTTCACAGGAGGCGGTATTCCGCCCCCTGTAAAATTCAGTGATAATTATTTTTTACGTTTCTTGATGACGAGGATAACAACAACTGCCACTACAGCTACTGCAGCAACAACTATTATGACTATAACAACAGGAGATATTCCCTTGTTTTCGCCACTCGGTGTTGTTGTAGTTTCCTCAGAATTTGTTGTTGTCTCTTCGGTGGTCTGAGATGATGTTGTCTGTGTCGGGTTATTATCTTCCCAGAGAGCATAGATTGTGCATGTTCCTGGTTCCAGAACCGGATCATAGAAACTGAATCCCGTGCTGTATTCAGGATCCGAAAACCATCCAACAAATGTATATCCTGGTTTTTCAGCAATCTCAATTTCTTCAAATGTCTCTCCTGCTTCAATACCGAACACAGTTGAAGTTACGGTTGCACCTACAACTTTAAGTGTAACGGCATCTGCTTCCGGAACAAATCTTGCATACAGAGTAACAGGATCTGTGTCCGTCTTTGTTGTTGACATATCGTATTTCTGTGTAAATTCTTCATCGTAGTACCAGCCGCAGAATACATAACCTGTCTTGTTCATTGGTACGGAATATGTCAGGACTTCACCGAGTTTGACTTCTACTTCGAATGCTCTTGATCTGTACGGTATACCATTGAGGTAGACCAGATAACTGTCAGTTCTGACATTCTTGCTGGATGCTGTAAATGCCTTGTTAACCTTTTTCGAAACACCTTCGGTTGATGTGGCAACAATCTCATAATAGAACGTTTTGTCTTCTGCAAGATTTTCGAATACAACTGAGTATGATCCGTCAGAATTGATTTCAATGCTTTTGCTCTCTATGAGTTTTGTATGGCCGGCATCACTGTAGAGATTGCCAACGAACTGAGTAAGTGTTCCCGCGTTGAGGTTAACTATTCTTCCCTTTATTGTAACTGAATCAACGCTGTTGTTGGGGCATGAAGCTGAAACGTATGGTCCAATGTGAGGAGCACCTGTAACTTTGAGCTTCATCTCGCCGCACGGATCTGAAAGAATTTCAATCTGGAGATTGAAGTTTTCCGCATCTTCGTCACTCATTGATGAATACCAGGTTTCCGTTCCCGCAAATTTGTAGTCTCTTGCAACAAATGTTTCACCCTTGTTCCATGCAGAACCATTCGCTCCTCCAACCTGTCTGTTGTTGTACAAAGGAGTAAGGCCAGGAGCATGCGGTGTGGATTTGTAGCAGTTTGGCAATGATGTTGAATTCATTATGTTCTCGTCTACGTGCCAAATCATTATGCATTTGCATGCCGAGTCAATGGCATCATATGCAGAACTGCCGTTCAGGTATCTGTTCTCTATAAGGTAATACTCTTTTTCCGAGTATGTGTTGATTCTGATGATGTTGTAGTCACCTTCGGAACTGTCTCTGGAGTACAGAGTGTATTCTCCGTCACCGGTTACTACTGTGTAATCCTGGAAACCGTAGTCAATGAGATAATACGGATCGTGAGCTGCAGGAGATGTACCTGACTGTTCTGAGCCATAGTGGTTGCCTGATCCGCCGCCCATAAGTGCGTTTTCACCAGGACCTCCGCACCATGTGTATCCGCTGTATGTGTAAAGGTCTACTGCTCCGAGAACGTGACCGAGCTCATGTGCGATTGTACCGAACATGATCGGTTTGTTTAACGCCTGATATTCGCCCATGTACACGAATCTTCCGTTTCTGGATCCGTTGAGCATCTTCACGCCGTCTACTTCTACATAGCCGCTGCTCGTTGAAACTTCGAAACAGTTTTCGCCCCATTTCTGTTTGCCGAACCCGCTTCCGCTTGTTCCGTATTTTGAGTTATATCCTGCAATAATGAAGGCGAAAGACATCTCTGTATAATCGAGGTATCCGTCTCCGTTTTTATCATACTTTGCAAAGTCAACATATTTATCTGCTTCTCTGAGAGCTGAATATCTCTCATTTCCATAGACAGACTGGTTGCTTCCGGCAATGGCATGCGGGTGCTTCTGATTGACTGTTACATAAACAACACCGTTGTTTGCTTCGCCGTATGTTTCTTCTACCGGAACCCAGTAGAATCTGTCGTTTGACAGCCATTTATAATAATTGTTCATTGTCTTTCCGGAATCACCGAAACAGATTCTTGCCCAGTGGCTCTCAGGTGAGTATGCCCACTGTTCACCATAAGCATCACTTGTTTTGGATGTTGTGGACTTACCAGCACTTAAAGCATCTTCTCCGTCCCCGTCAGCATCGAAGCTGATAACAACAACTAGAAGAGGAATCGGGTCATATACCTTAAAATCCCTGTCAAATGATGAAATGTTCAATGTTTCGCTCTGTTCAGTTCCTTCTGCTGCAGATACAGCAAACGGGAAAACACTGACAATAAAGAGCAAAGTGATTAATAATATGGAAATTCTTTTAACCATGTCTGGCCTCCTGTGCTTTTTTGCATGTTGAATTATATCACACGCGTGTGATTAAAACAATACTTGATTAAATCTCAATAGAAAAAGGAGAAATGTAACAACTTTGTTAAAATTTTGAAGAAAATTCACACACGTGTAAAATTCGTGTTAAAATATAGTTGCATAGGATCTGGAACGCGTCAACGAAAGGGGTGTGTCATGAGTTCAATTGAAACCGAATATCAGATCGGAGATTTCGTCATATACAAGAGCAACGGTTTATGTTGTATAGCCGAAATCAAGGATGAAGATTTTGGTGTTGGTAAGAAAACATATTATGTGCTCAAACAGCAGGAAGGACTCAAGTCGAGTTATTTCGTGCCGACAGACCTTGACGGGTTAAGCAGATACATGAGAAAAACCGTTGACAAAAAGGGCGTAGACAAAGCCATAAAAAATGTTGTCAATATGGATCCTGAATGGATTGCAGACAGCAAGGAAAGAACACTTCAGTACGACAAAGTCATGACAATGGGACCCGTCGAAGATATCCTCTATGTGTACAGAGTTCTCGTTTCAAAGAAAAGGGATGCAGAAACAATCAACAAAAGACTATATCTAAGCGATGAGCGTACTCTTACAACAGCTGAAAAGCTCATAACACAGGAATTCGCATACGCACTTGGAATTCAAAAAGAAGATGTGCTTCCCTATATTAAGAAAAAGGCATCGAGCTACTCAAAAAACTAATATAAATAACAACAGATGGACTATTCGCTGGAAATTCGGAGTGAATAGTCCTGTTTTTTTGCGTTTTTATGTTGACAAATAACCATCTCTGCAGTATGATTGTATACAATTATACAATTATACAATTTCAGGAGGCAGCCATGCTTAAAATAAGCGACAAAAGCAACTTGCTTGAATTATCCCAGTACAAATATTCCCTGCAGGATGTGAGAGAACCAAATCTGTACAGGGATGTTTATCCGTACTCACAGATTCCTAAAATTCCTTTTAACCACAGACTAGTTCCGGAATCGATGCCCGAAAACATCTGGATAACCGACACCACTTTCAGGGACGGCCAGCAGTCACGTGCTCCGTACACACCGGATCAGATAGTTCACCTGTTTAAGCTGCTGTCGAAATTGGGCGGTCCAAACGGAATAATAAGGCAGAGCGAGTTTTTCGTGTACAGCAAAAAAGACAGAGAGGCACTTGAAAGGTGCATGGAACTGGGGCTTCCCTTTCCTGAAATAACAACCTGGATAAGAGCTTCAAAATCGGACTTTGAACTGGTGAGAGACATAGGAATTAAAGAGACAGGTATTCTCGTCAGCTGTTCTGATTACCACATATTCAAAAAACTCGGAATGTCCAGAAAAGAAGCAATGGAACACTACCTTGCAGTTGTCTCAGAAGCAATTGAATGCGGACTGAAACCTCGCTGTCATCTGGAAGACATAACGAGGGCGGATTATTACGGTTTTGTAGTTCCTTTCGTAAATGCTCTGACTGAATTGTCAGAAGAATACAAAATATCCGTCAAAATCCGTATGTGCGACACAATGGGTTACGGAGTTCCGTATCCGGGCGTAGCACTTCCGAGAAGTGTTCCGGGCATAGTTTACGGTTTGAGACATTATGCTGAAGTGCCTTCAGAATTACTCGAATGGCATGGCCACAATGACTTTTACAAAGCAGTGGTCAATGCGACAACAGCCTGGCTTTACGGTGCATCTGCCGTCAACTGTTCTCTTCTCGGCATCGGTGAGAGAACGGGCAATATTCCTCTTGAAGCGATGGTTATTGAATACGCATCAATGAAGGGCACTCTCGACGGAATGAACCCTGAAGTAATAACTGAAATAGGCGAATATTTCAGAACAGAACTCAAGTATAACGTTCCTCCGATGACACCTTTTGTAGGAGATAACTTTAATGTCACGAGAGCAGGAATTCATGCCGACGGAATAATGAAAGATGAAGAGATTTACAGCATATTTGACACAAAGAGTATTTTAAAGAGAGAGTCAGCAGTATCTATTTCAAATACATCAGGTCTTGCGGGACTTGCATACTGGGTTAACCATCACTACAGACTTCTCGGTTCTGATTATGAAGTCACAAAACATGACCCGATGATTGAAGAATTAAAGAATGAAGTCGATAAAATGTACGTTGACGGAAGAACAACAATAATGAGCGACGAAGAGCTTGAAGACATGGTTCACAAGATTTGTCCGGAAAGATTCTGATGGTGATTATATGATTATAAATGAATCTACAACATCCCTTGAAAACAAGGTATATACACAGCTCGAAGAAGACATACTGAATGGCAGGTATTCGGTCGGCGACTCTATTACTGAAATCGCGGCTTCAAAGGAATACGGCGTATCAAGAACTCCCATCAGAGATGCTCTCAGAAAGCTTGAAAATGACGGTCTGGTCAAGATAACTCCCAACAAAGGCGCTACTGTCATAGGGGTCAGCAAAGAGGACCTTGTAGATATATACAATATCCGCATGAGACTCGAAGGACTCGCAGGAAGCATGGCTGCGGTACGTATGTCTCAGAAAGAAAAGGAATCCCTGAAAGAGAACGTCGAACTGTCCAGATTCTATGCCGGAAAACAGAACTATGACAAGCTCAAAGAACTCGATACTGATTTTCATGAAGCTATATATCTTGGCTGCGGAAGCAGAACAATATACAGAACTTTAAAGGACCTTCATGCCAACACAAGACTCTACAGAAAGATGTCTCTTTCAGTGCCCGGCCGTATGGAAAAATCTTTGGATGAACACGAAGAAATAATGAAAGCAATTCTGGCAAGTGATTCAAAACTTGTAGATAAACTCATGCACGACCACGTAAAAGCAGCACTTGACAATCTTCTCGGTGCGCTTGGAAAGGATGCAAAATGATGGGATATACCCTTGTTGAAAAGATCATTAAGAATCACTTAGACGAAGGCAACATGACTCGTGGAAGTGAGATATCCATTAAAATAGATCAGACATTGACGCAGGATGCAACAGGAACCATGGCGTATCTTCAGTTTGAAGCCATGGGTATAGAAAGAACAAAAGCGGAATTGTCGGTGGCTTATGTGGATCACAATACTCTGGGATCAGGATTTGAAAATGCAGATGATCACAGATATATCCAGACTGTTGCAAAAAAACATGGAATTGTGTTTTCCAGACCCGGAAACGGAATCTGCCACCAGCTTCACCTCGAAAGATTCGGAATTCCCGGAAAGACTCTCATTGGTTCAGACAGCCACACTCCCACCGCTGGAGGCATCTGTGAGCTAGGAATAGGTGCAGGCGGACTTGACGTTGCAGCTGCCATGGGCGGCGGTGCGTATTATATCAATATGCCGAAAATCATAGGAATCAACCTCACCGGAAAGCTTCCCGACTATGTGGGTGCCAAGGATATTATTCTCAAGGTGTTGAGTATCCTCGGAGTAAAAGGCGGAGTAGGAGCAGTTTTTGAATACAAAGGCGACGGAATACTTGAACTCGGAGTTCCTCAGAGATCGACCATAACCAATATGGGTGCAGAACTCGGTGCAACTAGTTCACTCTTCCCTTCGGACGAGATAACAAGACAGTTCATGAAAGCCCAAAACAGAGAAAAAGACTGGGTAGAACTCTTGCCTGATGACGATGCGGTTTATGACGAAGAATACACAATAAATCTGTCCCAGCTCGTTCCTCTTGCAGCATGTCCTCACAGCCCTGACAACGTAAAACCCGTCTCAGAACTCAGAGATGTAAAAATAGATCAGGTGTGCATTGGATCATGTACAAACTCGTCAATGCTCGACATGCTCACAGTGGCTTCAATGCTTAAGGGAAAGAAAATACATCCCGATGTCTCACTTTCAATTTCACCCGGTTCAAGACAGGTATATGAAATGCTCGCAGACTGCGGTGCCCTTTCAGATCTCATTGCAGCAGGTGCCAGAATCCTTGAGTGTGCATGCGGACCATGTATTGGAATGGGATTTTCACCGAAATCATCAGGCATCTCACTCAGGACCTTCAACAGAAACTTCCTCGGCAGAAGCGGAACGGCTGATGCACAGGTATACCTTGTATCACCTCAGACAGCAGCTGCCAGTGCAATAACCGGATATATTACTGATCCTACAACACTCGGAGATGCTCCCGAGGTCAGAATGCCGGATCATTTCAAGATCAACGACAACATGTTCGAGCTTCCCGCTTCACCGGAAGAAGCAAAGGTCATCACAGTTGAAAGGGGTCCGAACATCAAGGAGATACCGGTCGGCCACAGCCCCGAAAAGAGCCTCACTTGCCCCGTTCTTCTCAAGCTCGGCGACAATATAACGACAGACCATATCATGCCTGCCGGAAGCAAAATACTGCCCTATAGGTCTAATGTACCGAAACTCTCCGAGTTCTGCTTCGGAGTATGTGACAAGACATTCCCGGAAAGAGCTAGAAAAGCCGGAAAAGGAATCATTGTCGCAGGAAACAACTACGGACAAGGCTCTTCAAGAGAACATGCAGCACTTGTTCCGCTCTATCTCGGAATACAGGCAGTCGTCACAAAGAGCTTTGCAAGAATTCACAAAGCTAACCTCGTCAATTTCGGAATTGTTCCGCTCACGTTTAAAAACGAGTTAGACTATGACCTGGTAAGCCAGGACGAGACAATATCTATTGACGGTCTTTACGACGCAGTAAAAGAAAAGGACGAAGTCATTCTCAAGACTTCATCCGGAAAAGAAATACCACTTGTCATAGACCTGACCGAAAGACAGAGAAACATCGTACTCTGCGGCGGTCTTCTGAACTACGTGAGAAAAGGATAAATCACCATGGAAAAATATACGGAACAACTCAACACAGCATGTGAAAAATTCAGAAAAATACTTGAAAGCCAGCTCGCAAGAGTTGAGGACATGAAGAGCCAGGGAGACTTTACTGACTACTCTTCCCTTGACACAATCAGAATCGGAATCGTCGGTGGTGACGGAATCGGTCCTGTCATAACAAAGGAATCGTCAGAAGTGCTGAAGTATCTTCTTGCAGAAGAAGAAAAGTCAGGGAAAGTGGAATTCGTAGACATAAGCGATCTTACACTCGAGAAAAGACTTGCCTGCGGAAAAGCCATTCCGAATGATGACCTTGAAAAGCTGAAATCATGTCATGTAATTCTCAAAGGACCAACGACAACACCACAGAAAGGCAGCGGTGTACAGAACATCGAAAGTGCCAACGTTGCCATGAGAAAGGCGCTTGACCTGTTTGCAAACATCAGACCGGTAAGAGTTCCTTCACAGGGCATCAACTGGACCATATTCAGAGAGAATACCGAGGGCGGTTATGCTGTAGGCAGTCAGGGATTCAATGTAACCGAAGACCTCGGAGTAGACTTTGTTGTCACAACAAAACAGGGTTCAGAGAGAATAGCAAAACTGGCATATGAATATGCCAAAAACAACGGATTCACAAGGGTTTCGATAATAACAAAAGCCAATGTTATAAAGACAACAGACGGCAACTTCATAGAAGACTGCAGAAGAGTTGCAGCTGATTATCCGGATATACTGACCGATGAGTGGTATGCAGATATTATGACAGCAAAACTCGTTGACGAAAAACGAAGAAAAGACTTTCAGGTAATGCTTGCACCTAATCTCTACGGCGATATAATTTCAGATGAAGCTGCTGAATTCCAGGGAGGCGTCGGAACTGCAGGAGCGGCAAACATTGGAAAAAAGTATGCAATGTTTGAAGCAATTCATGGTTCTGCCCCGAGGATGATAACAGAAGGCAGAGGCAAATATGCTGATCCTTGTTCCATGCTGAGGGCATGCGTCATGCTGTTAAATCACGTAGGTATGACTGACAAAGCAAAAAGACTTGAAAAAGCATTGGACATATGCATGTTCGAAGAAAAGAAACTCACGATCACAGGCCGTGAAACCGGATGCACCTGTGAAGAATTCGGACAATATGTGAAAGACACTTTGGAAAAGACGGCTTAACGCGAAAACAAAAATATAAAATCAGCTCTGAAGCATTTTGCCTCGGAGCTGATCTTGTTTTGTTAACCTTTTATCATTCGTATGATACCTTTAAAGAGGTGGCCGTTTGCCATTTCAAGCATTCCGGGTATCACGCCGCCCTTCATGCCTCCGGATATCATAAGACTTCTCATCGGTCCTTCAACCACGGATGACATAATCATGCGGAATTCCGGATTGTTGTAATCGACTTTTCCTCCGCATCCTTTTGCAACGACTTTTTCGATTGCTTTGTTCATGATTCTCATAATCAATGAGTATTCTTTCATCTCTTTTACCGTGCTGTCCATGGTGAAAGAGCCTTTTTTAACTTCAAGCGGAGCATATTTTCTTCCAAGCATCTTTTCAAAAACTTCAAGATCAGGCTGTCCTTTGCAGTTTTCGTAAAAGCTTCCATTTTGCCACTCAGGAACAAACAAAACATCGCCTGTTCTGTGAATTAACTGCTTAAGCGGAAGATTTCTGCTGTTTGACCCTACGCACACGGAGTATTCACCTTCCTGAACGCACCATCCGCTTTGCCATAAAGAAAAGTCTCTGTCAGAAAGAACAAATCTGACTGTTTTTGTCTCACCTTTTTCCAGATAAATCTTTTCAAAATGTCTAAGTTCCCTGATTGGACGATGGATTGTATCCTGCCTTGATTCAATATATAACTGAACTGTTTCACATCCTGCTCTGTTGCCTGTATTTTTAACATTCACAGACACATTATCCCCGTCAACAGTTAGATTTGAATACTCAAATGAAGTGTAACTCAACCCGTATCCAAATGGCCAGCTCAGTTCCTTGCCTGCTTTGTCATAATACCTGTAGCCGCAGTAAATGCCCTCAAGATAAAGAGCATCTTTTGTCTTGGCAAAATAATCCGATGACACGCAGTCCTCATATTTTTCAGGCCAACTCTCAGAAAGTTTTCCACTGGGGTTAACTTTGCCGAAAAGAATGTCTGCTACTGCTTCCCCGCCTGCCTGTCCGGGCAATCCCATGTACACAACTGCTTTTGCCTTGTCTTTCCACTGACACTCAACAGGTGCACCGCAGAACAGGACAACTATCGTATTTGGATTTGTATTCAAAACTCTGTCTATGAGCCTGTTATGGCCATCCGGAAGTCTCATGTCAGAACGGTCAAATCCTTCAGACTCATAACGCTCGGGAAGACCGGCAAACACTACGACAACATTTGCTTCTTTTGCTGCTTTTTCAGCTTCTGCGAGCATTTCTTCACTTGTATCGCCATTTACGTCACATCCCTCAGCAAATATTGCGTTTGGCAGATAATCCATGGGCTGAGACACTTTTTTTGCATTTATGTGACTGGAGCCGGCACCTTGGAAACGCATCTGTTTTGCTATATGTCCGACTACTGCGACTTTTTCATCTTCTTTCAAAGGAAGAATTCCATCTTCATTCTTGAGAAGAACTGCTCCCTCACATGCTGCACGCTTTGCGAGTTTATGATGTGCCTCATAATCACATGCTTGCTTGTTTTTGAGGGTTTTCTCCGCCTTGAGCGCCAGACGGATTACTCTTTCTGCACATGCGTTTATATCTTCTTCCGACAACTCTCCTGATTTAACTGCCTTGAGTGCATCTTTTTCCATGTATTCGCTTCCGCCGGGCATGTTGAGATCACATCCTGAACGGAATGCCTGAATTCTGTCATTCATTGCGCCCCAGTCAGTCACGACCATTCCTTCAAATCCCCATTCATCTCTCAGGATATCCCCGAGCAGTTCCTTGTGGTCACTGCAGTGAATGCCGTTGAGTTTTGGATATGCGCACATGATAGTAGATGGTTTTCCCTCTTTGACCGCTATCTCAAATGCAGTAAGATATATTTCCCTCATGGTCCTGTCATCCATGATGCTGTCCGAAACAAAGCGATAATACTCCTGTGAATTTCCTGCAAAGTGTTTAAGAGATGAACTTACTCCCTTGCTTTCAATTCCTCTGATGAAGCCTGCAGCAAGTTTTCCGGCAAGAACCGGATCTTCGCTCATGTATTCGAAATTACGGCCGCAGAGCGGATTTCTCTTTATATTTGCACCCGGTCCGAGTACCATTCCGACATTCTGGTCAATAGCTTCTTCCGCTATTGCAGAACCTATTTCTTCCATCAGTTCAGGATTCCAGCTCGAAGATGACGTGACATTTGAAGGAAAGCAGGTTGAGGGCACGGAATTATTGATTCCTAGCATGTCCACTCCTCTTTCCATCTCCTGTTTTCTCAATCCGTGAGGACCATCGCACATAAACAGTGATGGTATTCCGTATTTTTCAAATTCTTTTGTTTCCCAGAAGTTTTTGCCTGAACAAATTGCTATTTTGTCTTCCAAAGACATCGAAGTAACTATTTCTTTAACATCTCTCATATGCTGTCCTTTATCTCATACTCAGCAGTGCCTGGCATCTGAGTTCTCTCGCTTCCGTCAGGAAGCTTTACGTTTGCTGTTGTATTTGATGGTATGGTTATGCTGTACACAGTTTTTCCGTCAACTCTCTTCCAACTGCTGCATACTTCTCCGAATATGCTCATATATGAAGCTTCAGCATATGTGAAGTGCCCGCCTGGATTTGGAGCTATTGAAAAATGGTTTTCGCCATCAACATTTATGCCGCACAT
This sequence comes from Clostridiales bacterium, assembly GCA_024693345.1. Taxonomy (GTDB): domain Bacteria; phylum Bacillota; class Clostridia; order Oscillospirales; family CAG-272; genus CAG-841. Next base: position 2,443 of record JAILLB010000113.1, on the reverse strand, counting down.
TGTTTTGAACAGCCATTCAACAACTGCGCCTTTGGAGTAGTGGTTAAGGCTTCCTATTCCGCCGTTTTCGGTGTTCGGTCCTTCCCATGCTTCCCATATTGTTGTTGCACCGTTTTTTGGCATAGAAAGCCAGCCCGGAATCTCCTCATTTTCCAGAAGTCTGTACGCATTTTCAGTCCCGATTTTGACAAGAACATCAAGGATTAGAGGTGTGGAAAGGAATCCTGTTCCGAGCCTCCATCCATAGTTATCCAGTGCCTTAATAAGCCTTGTTTTTGCATATTCTGACTGCTCATCATCAAGGAGGCCAAAGTACAATGCCCTTACGAGCTGTGCCTGTCTGTCTGTATCGAGTGAGTATTCCTTTGAGCGCATCAGCGCCTGGTAAGATTTTTTATTATTGTCCGCAAACTGTCTGTATCCTTCTGCTTCTTGTTTCTTTCCGAGTTCTTCTGCAATTTCTGACATTAACGTCATTATATAGCAGGTATATGCTGTTGCAGTTTCGGGATGTGTTACAACACAAGTCTTCCATGTCTGAGGATTTACATCCTGTGGCTCTGCCCATTCGCCGTAAGCCTGACCGTAATTATTCAGGTATTTTCTGTCTTTTGAAGAAATTGTGACATGTTTTGCAGTCGGATAAAGCTTTCCGCAGTGGGATTGCATGAATGAAGCATATTTCTGCATACCGGGCCAGAACAATTCAATAATTCTTCTGTCATTGTATTTTTTCCACATGGTATACGGAATAATGACACCTGCATCGGCCCAACCGATGCATCCGTCCATGGCTTTCATATAGAAATCCGTGCCGCCCTCCGGAGCTATCTGAGGTAGTTTTCCGTTCTTCTTTTGCCAGTCGTAGACGTCATTCAGATACTTTTTAGCAAAGCTCATGTAATCAAATAGATAACTTGCTGTTCCGCAGAATATCTGGGCATCACCTGTCCATCCATGACGTTCTCTAGTCGGACAGTCAGTCGGTATGTCCAAATGATTGCTCTTGGCTGACCATCTTGTAGCATTGACAAAACTGTTCAGCAGCTGATTTGAGCTTATAAAGCTTCCTGTGTTCTCCATATCTGAATAAACCGCAATTGCTTGGATGTCTTCAGCATTCACTTCAATATCTGTTTCAACCTGTGCATATCTGAAACCGAATATGGCAAATGTGGTCTTGTATTCATTTATACCCTCTCCGCATGTGTAATCTATTTTCTGGAGAGGAGTTGTTTTCTTTTTGGTGCTCAATTGGATGTTCTTCTGCGAAAGATTGCCTTCCTTGTCAAGAAGTTCTCCGAAAGTCCAAACCATTTTCTTTCCTACGGATGCATTGATTCTGAAAGACACATATCCTGCCATATTCTGTCCGAAGTCCAGAAGAATCTTTCCATTTGGAGCTTTTGAAATGACCGGATGAAAATGCTCATGTTCTGTAACCTGAACATTGTTTGATGAGGTGGGTACAACATTATGTGTGGTTTTCTTGGCGTTTTTCAGATATGTAGGAGTTCTAAATGCTTCAACTGTTTCTCCATCCTTATTGTCTGCAAAACGAATCGGACCGTCATCAGACCATTTCCAGCTGTCATCACTGCCAATTGTTTCAATTGTGTCATCTGTACATTCTATTTCAATCTGAGCAATAAACTTTGTTTCTGTTCCGTACTGGTTTCTGATTCCCCAGGCACCGCATGATCCTCTATACCATCCGTCAGCCAGTTGGACTGAGATAGTGTTATCCCCTTCGCGGAGATAATCTGTTATGTCATATGTCTGATACTGAATGCGTTTTCTGTAATCTGTCAAACCCGGAGCAAGGCAGAAATCTCCTATCTTTTCGCCGCCGAGTCTTGCTTCATACAGTCCGCACGAAGTAATGTACAGACGTGCTTTTTTAACCGTCTTTTCAACCCGGAAGTCTTTTTTGAAACAATCAACCGGGTATCTTTCTTTCTTGTTTACACTATAGTTGCCTGTAATCCAGTCAGCTTTCCAGTCTGATGGCTCAAGAAGACCCATTTCAAAATATGCTTCACTCCACTCCCCGGGTTCATCATTTTCATCCCAGAGGCGTATTCTCCAGCTAATGCGCTGACGTGATGTGAGTTCTTTCGGATATTCAGTGTGCATGCTGCTGCTTTTAACTTTTCCGCTCTGCCATTCTCCAGCAATTATTTCGTATGCTGTCTGTGTGGTTCCGCCTTCGCAGTTCCACATCATCCGCGGTCTTTTTATGTCAATTCCAATGGGATTGAACAGATATTCAGTTTTCAGTCTTGTTGCTCTCATCTGCCATCTCCTCTGATGAAATCTCTATATTTGTTTGTTCGCTTGTCTGATTGTCTGTCTGATTGTCCATCTGAGCATTTGCCTCGTGCCGTGCCTTTAATTCTGCCTGTTCTTTAGGAAGGGTCTTTTCGACATTCAGTTTAAACAG